>JBILUW010000006.1:0-42614 GCA_044370795.1 Burkholderiaceae bacterium | reverse complement strand
GACACGACCATGGACACGACCATGGACACGACCATGGACACGACCATGGACACGACCACGGACACGACCACGGACACGACCACGGGCACGACCACGGACATGACCACGGACATGACCACGCGCATGACCACGCCCACCATGCCCACGGCGATTGCGGTCACCACGCCCACGCCCATCACGATCATGACCACGGCAAGCACGGTCACGCGCATGCTCATGACGCGAAAGCGCGACGCATGCCCGAGCCCGCGGTGTATGTCCTCGAGAAGATGGCCCACGGCTTCAGTCGCATGGGCCGCGACCAGGGTGCGGGCTTCTACGACTACCCGTCCGATGCCCCGGCAAACCTGTGGAGCGGCCTGAAGGTCTTTGCCCGCTCCAGCCGTCGGGCTCCATCCCGTGAACTCGCCGTCGAGCGCCTGCTCTACGCGCAGGCAATCGAGGCGATCCGATGCCTGCAGGAAGGTGTGATTGCTTCGGCGCATGATGCGGATATCGGATCGATCCACGGTTGCGGCTTTCCCGAGGGCACCGGAGGCGCGGCACAGTTCGTCAACGGGATCGGGATGGCGACGTTCGTTGCGCGGGCCCGGGAGCTCGCAAGCCGATTCGGCGACAGATTCGAACCTCCTGCGCTGCTGGTGCGACTGGCCGAAGAAGGCCGCTCGCTGTAGCTCCGGCGGCCGACAACTGGCGGCGCGCCGCAGCCGCCTTCGGCGCTCGCCGTGCCGCCCCAGGCATACCCGCTCCAGCCGCGCGACCACGAAAGGACTCCCAAGGATGCCCCGCCAGGAATACCGGATTCACGAATTCCGCCAGCCGGTGCAGCCGCGCCCTGCGGCCACCATCCTGCTGCTGCGCGACACCGATCGCGGGCTCGAAGTGCTGATGACCCGACGCTCCGACAAGGCGAGCTTTGCGCCGGGCGCCTACGTGTTCCCGGGAGGAGCGCTCGACGCCGCCGATCAGGGTGAGGGCGCGCAGCGGCTGTCACGCCAGCGCCCTTCACAGTCGGCCGAGCAGCAGGCCTTCACGGTTGCCGCAATCCGCGAGGCGTTCGAGGAGCTGGGCGTGCTCCTGGCGAAACTGCCCGACGGGACACCCGTCGGCCAGACCCACCTTGATCGGCTCTCGCGCGAGCGTGACGCCGATTTCCTCGAGCAGCTCGAGCAGCACGAGCTGAGCCTGTCCGTCGACGAGGTCTGGTGGCTTTGCCGGTGGACCACCGATCCGGATCTTCCCAAGCGATTCGACGCCCGGTTCTTCGTCGCACGCATGCCGCAGGACCAGGAGCCGGTGGCCGATGAGGGCGAAACCTTCGAACCCGTCTGGATCTCCCCGATCGACGCGCTGCGGCGACACGAGGAGGGCAGCTTCTCGATGATCTTCCCGACCATACGCACGCTGCGCAGGCTGTCGACCTTCGCCGACGTGCAGTCGGTCCTGGATGCCTGCGCCTCGGAGCGGCCGCTATGGATGTCGTCGCCGCGCGGCGCGCACTTCCGCGGTCAGGTCGAGCGCTACTCCGAGCACGAACCGCCCTACGGCGAGCTCGAACTCGTCGTTCCCGACGGCCGTCTGCTGCACACCCTCGACTGGCAGCACGAAAAACCGGTGCCGCTGCTGCGCAACGTGCAGCGCCTTACCGCGCCCAATCCTGGCCGAATGACCGGCCCCGGCACCAACACCTACATCGTCGGAGAACCCGGCGGTGGGTACATCGTGATCGATCCGGGCCCCGACAGCGCCGAGCACATCGGCCGCATCGCAGCCATCGTGGGCGCGGAACTGAAGGCGATCATCTGCACCCATGCACACCCGGACCACTCACCGGGCGCGAACCCGCTCAAAGCGCTGACCGGGGCCCCCATACTCACCGCGGTCGAGGGCTCGAACGTGCGCAGCGCCTGGCAGTTCACGCCGGACCGCATACTGGGCGACGGCGAGCGGATCGGGGTACGCGGCTCGACACTGCGGGCCATCCACACGCCCGGGCACGCCTCGAACCATCTTTGCTTCCTGCTCGAAGAAGACGCCCTGCTCTTCTCGGGCGACCACATCAACAACGGCTCGACGGTGGTCATCGATCCGCCCGACGGCAACATGCGCGACTACCTCGACGCTCTGCAGCGGCTGCTCGGCGAGCCGATCGAGTACATCCTGCCCGCCCACGGCTGGGTGCTTGGGTTCGCGCATGAAGCGATCAGGCAGCTGATCGCCCACCGCCTGCGCCGCGAGGACAAGGTTCTGGGGGCGGTACGCGCGAGCGGCGGCGGCACGCTCGATGAACTGGTCAAGCGCGTGTACGACGACGTCGATCCGGTGATGCACCCGGTGGCAAAACGGTCGCTGTTCGCGCATCTCGAGAAGCTCGCCGCGGACGGGCGGGTCTCGCAAGCCAACGCAGGTCAGTGGCAGGCCGTCGCCTGAACGCGATCACCGCGCGCTGGGGGGCAGATACCCGCGGCAGCCGTCGCGGGTGAGCCATTGAAGGCGCGGCCGGCTCGCACGAGCCAGGCCGCGCAGCGGGATCAGCCCGCGGTGCGAGCCGCGTCGTCGGCCGCGGCCGCCTTCATCGAGAGGCGCAGCCGGCCCTTGTCGTCGGCCTCGATGGCCTTGACTCGAATCTGCTGGCCTTCCTTCAGGTAGTCGGAGACGGCATTGACCCGCTCGTTGGCGATCTGCGAGACGTGCAGCAGACCGTCGCGACCCGGCAGCACCTGGACGATCGCGCCGAAGTCGAGGATCTTGAGCACCGTGCCGTCGTAGATGCGACCGATCTCGACTTCCGCGGTGAGGCCCTCGATGATGCCCTGAGCCTTCTTGGCCGCGTTGACATCGACTGCCGCGATGGTGATCGTGCCGTCGTCCTGGATGTCGATGGTGGTGCCTGTCTGCTCGGTGATCTGGCGGATCGTGGCACCGCCCTTGCCGATGACGTCGCGAATGCGCTCGGGGTTGATCTTCATCCGGTACATGCGCGGCGCGAAGTCGGAGAGCTCCTGGCGGGCACCGCCGACGGCCTGCTTCATGTGATCGAGGATGTGCAGACGGCCCTCGCGCGCCTGCGCCAGCGCCACCTGCATGATCTCCTTGGTGATGCCCTGGATCTTGATGTCCATCTGGAGGGCGGTGATGCCCTCCTCGGTCCCGGCCACCTTGAAGTCCATGTCGCCGAGGTGGTCCTCGTCGCCGAGGATGTCGGTGAGCACCGCGAAGCGGTTGCCGTCCTTGATCAGGCCCATGGCCACACCCGCGACGTGCGCCTTCAGCGGCACGCCGGCATCCATCAGGGCGAGGCAGCCGCCGCAGACCGAGGCCATCGAGGACGAGCCGTTCGACTCGGTGATCTCGGACACCACGCGCAGCGAATAGGCAAACTCGCCGGCGGTGGGCAGCAGGGGGCGCAGCGCGCGCTTGGCGAGATTGCCGTGACCGACCTCGCGACGCTTGGGCGAGCCGAAGCGGCCGGTTTCGCCAGTGGCAAACGGCGGCATGTTGTAGTTGAACATGAAGCGATCGCGGTACTCGCCGGTGATCGCGTCGATGATCTGCTCGTCGCGAGCGGTGCCCAGCGTGGCCGCGACCAGCGCCTGGGTTTCGCCACGGGTGAACAGCGCCGAGCCGTGGGCACGCGGCAGCACGCTCGAGCGGATGGCGATCGGGCGCACGGTGCGGGTGTCACGGCCATCGATGCGCGCCTCGCCCGAAAGGATCTGGCTGCGCACGATGCGCGACTGCAACTCGAACAGGATCGTGCCGACCTCGTTGGCGTCGGGCTGCGGCTGTCCGGCGGCGCGGGCCTCCTCGGCGACCCTGGCGGGGACCGATTTCTCGAGCTCGCGCACGCGGGTGGTGCGGGCCTGCTTGTTGCGCACGGCATAGGCGGCGCGCATGTCGGCTTCGGCGAGTTCGGCCACCCGGGCGATGAGGGCCTCGTTGCGCGCCGGCGGCTGCCAGTCCCACTCGGGCTTGCCGCCCATGGCGACGAGTTCGTCGATCGCGGCGATCGCCGTCTGCATCTGCTCGTGACCGAACACCACCGCGCCCAGCATCACGTCTTCGGCAAGCTGATGGGCCTCCGACTCGACCATCAGGACGGCTGCGTCGGTGCCTGCAACGACCAGATCGAGCTTGCTCGAGGACATCTGGGTGGCACTGGGGTTGAGCACGTACTGGCCATCGATGTAGCCCACTCGCGCCGCACCGATCGGACCCGCGAAGGGGATGCCCGAAACGGCCAGTGCGGCTGAGGCCGCGATCATGGCGGGGATGTCGCTGTCGACCTCGGGGTTGCTCGAGACGACCTGCACGATCACCTGGACCTCGTTGTAGAAGCCGTCGGGGAACAGCGGGCGGATCGGCCGGTCGATGAGTCGGCAGATGAGGATTTCGCGCTCGGTGGGCCGACCTTCCCGCTTGAAGAAGCCGCCCGGGATGCGACCGGCGGCGTAGAACTTCTCGACGTAGTCGACGGTGAGCGGGAAGAAGTCCTGGCCGGGCTTGGCACTCTTGGCGCCCACCACGCTGGCCAGCACCACGGTGTCGTCCATGTTGACCAGAACCGCACCGGAGGCCTGGCGAGCAATCTCGCCGGTCTCGAGGGTGACGGTGTTCTGGCCCCATTTGAAGGTCTTGCGTGCGATGTCGAACACTGTCGTTTTCCTTTTCAGACTGGGCCCGCGGCGTTGGCTCGGATTTGCGCGGACCCGCCGGCAGAAATGGCAATGGCCCGCAAGCCAGGGACTTGCGGGCCCTCGGATTCTTCTGTGGGTTCCCTCGGCGCGGGAACTGCGGCTGTCAACCGCGCAGTCCCAGCTTCTCGATGAGGGACTTGTAGCTGCCCAGGTTGGTCGACTTGAGATAGTCGAGCAGCTTGCGGCGCCGGCTCACCATCTTGAGCAGCCCGCGGCGCGAGTGGTGGTCTTTGGTGTGGGTCTTGAAGTGCCCGGTGAGATCGTTGATGCGGGCGGTGAGCAGCGCAACCTGAACCTCGGGCGAGCCGGTGTCGTTCTTTGCGCGCTGGTGGTCGGCGACGATCTTCGCCTTGTCGGACGTGCCAATGGTCATGGTTCCCTCGAAAGACTTGCGGCGCCGCTGGGAGGGCGGGCCGTGCGTTGTAAACCCGAAATGATAGCCCGAATCGGGCCGCCCGGCAAAGCTCCCGGCCTGCGCCCCCGAGAGGCGCGGCGGCGCTCACCAGCGCTCAGGTGCGCGGCAGCGTGACGCCGCGCTGGCCCTGGTACTTGCCGCCGCGATCGCGATAGGAGGTCTCGCAGACCTCGTCGGACTCCAGGAACAGCACCTGGGCACAACCCTCGCCGGCGTAGATGCGGGCCGGCAGCGGCGTGGTGTTGCTGAACTCCAGGGTCACGTGCCCCTCCCACTCGGGCTCGAGCGGCGTGACGTTGACGATGATGCCGCAGCGCGCGTAGGTGGACTTGCCCAGGCAGATGGTGAGCACGCTGCGCGGGATGCGGAAATACTCGACGGTGCGCGCGAGCGCGAAGGAGTTTGGCGGGATGATGCAGACGTCGCCGCGGAAATCGACGAACGAGGCCTCATCGAAGTCCTTGGGGTCGACGATCGTGCTGTTGATGTTCGTGAAGATCTTGAACTCGTCGGCGCAGCGGATGTCGTAGCCGTAGCTCGAGGTTCCGTACGACACGATGCGCTTGCCGTCGCGCTGCCTGACCTGAGCCGGCTCGAAGGGTTCGATCATGCCCTGGGCGGCCATGCGCCTGATCCAGCGATCGGACTTGATGGTCATCGACGGCCTCCTGAGGGCGGGTCGGGAAACCGGGATTCTAGCCGCGCGCCGATGCTGCGGCGCACCATCCGGGCGGCCATGAGGCCGGGCGGCCCTGCCGCCCTGTGACTAACGCCGGCGGGGCCAACGCTCGGCTATCATGAAACCCGTTTGGAAGATGCGAAAGAACAATGAACCATCGACCAACACGCCGCGCGCGACACGCCACCGCACACATCGAAGGAGACAACCCATGGACCAATCCGTCAGCCTGAAGGTCAACGGCAAGCCCGTGACCGTGCAGGTCGATCCCCGGACCCTGCTGGTGCAGCTGATCAGGGAAAACCTGCACCTGACCGGCACCCACGTCGGCTGCGATACCGCGCAGTGCGGCGCCTGCACGGTCCACATGAACGGGCGGGCGGTGAAGGCCTGCTCGATCCTTGCCGTCCAGGCCCAGGGGGCGGAGATCACCACCATCGAGGGCCTCTCGACCGACGGGCAGCACCCCATGCAGGCTGCCTTCAAGGAGTGCCACGCGCTGCAGTGCGGCTTCTGCACGCCGGGCATGGTGATGTCGGCGGTACAGCTACTGAAGAACTGCCCGAACCCCACCGAGCAGCAGATCCGCGAGGGTCTCGAAGGCAACATCTGCCGCTGCACCGGCTACCACAACATCGTGCGCGCAATCGCCTCGGCCGCCACGGCCGCCTGACTGCGCCACCAGGAGGAGACAGCGATGACCGACATGTCCAACTCGCCGATCGGGCAATCGATCCGACGCCGCGAAGACCAGCGCTTCCTCACCGGCGCCGGCCAGTACACCGACGACGTGGTCCTGCCCGGCCAGACCTACGGCTACTTCGTGCGCTCGCCGCACGCCCATGCGCGGATCCGCGGCATCGACAGCGCCGCAGCCCTGGCGTCGCCGGGCGTGCTGGCCGTGCTCACCGGTGCCGACCTCGCCGAGGCCAAGGTGGGCGGCCTGCCCTGCGGCTGGCTGATCCACAGCAAGGACGGCTCGCCCATGAAAGAGCCGGCGCATCCAGTCCTCGCCCAGGGCAAGGCCCGCTACGTCGGTGACGCCGTCGCGCTGGTGGTTGCCGAAACCTACATGCAGGCCCGCGACGCCGGCGAAAAGCTCGAGGTCGACTACGACGTGCTGCAGGCGGTGGTCGATCCCGCGACGGCCGACGGCGCCGGCGCCGCCGTGCACGACGACGTGCCGAACAACGTCTGCTACGACTGGGGGCATGGCGACGCCGCCGCGGTCGATGCGGCGTTCGCGAAAGCCGCGCACGTCACGAAGCTGTCGTTCCGCAACAACCGGCTGATCCCCAACGCGATGGAGCCGCGCGCGGCCAACGCGATGTACAGCCGGCACGACGACTCCTACACGCTGTACGTGGCCAACCAGAACCCGCACGTCGAGCGGCTGCTGATGAGCGCCTTCGTGCTCGGCCTGCCCGAGTCGAAGGTGCGCGTCATCGCCCCCGACGTGGGCGGCGGCTTCGGTTCCAAGATCTTCCTGTACCCCGAGGAAACCGCTCTGGTGTGGGCGAGCAAGCGCGTCGGCCGTCCGATCAAGTGGACCGCCGAGCGCAGCGAGTCGTTCCTGTCTGACGCCCACGGCCGCGACCATGTCACCACCGCCGAAATGGCCATGGACAAGGACGGTGTCTTCCTGGGCATGCGCGTGAGCACGATCGCCAACATGGGCGCCTACCTGTCCACGTTCGCCTCGTCGGTGCCCACCATCCTGTACGCCACGCTGCTCGCCGGGCAGTACCGCACGCCGGCGATCTACTGCGAGGTCAAGTCGGTCTTCACCAACACCGCGCCGGTTGACGCCTACCGTGGCGCCGGTCGCCCCGAAGCCACGTATGTCGTCGAGCGCCTGGTCGAGACCGCAGCTCGCGACATGAAACTCGACGCCGCCGAGATCCGCCGGCGTAACTTCATCACCACCTTCCCCTACGCCACGCCGGTGGGACTCACCTACGACACCGGCGACTACGAGGCCACGCTGAGCAAGGCGATCGCGATCGCCGACGTGGCCGGATTCGCTGCGCGCAAGGCCGAATCGGCCGCCCGCGGGCGCCTGCGCGGGCTGGGCTACTCCTGCTACATCGAGGCGTGCGGGCTTGCGCCGTCCAACATCGCCGGCGCCCTCGGCGCGCGGGCTGGGCTCTTCGAGGCGGGCGAGGTGCGGGTGCATCCCACCGGCACCGTCACGGTTTTCACCGGCTCGCACAGCCACGGCCAGGGGCACGAGACCACCTTCGCGCAGGTGGTGGCCGGCAAGCTGGGCATCGCGGTCGACAGCGTCGAGATCGTCCACGGCGACACCGGTCGCATCCCCTTTGGCATGGGCACCTACGGCAGCCGCTCGCTGGCGGTGGGCGGCACGGCCATCGTGAAGGCGGTCGACAAGATCATCGCCAAGGGCAAGAAGATCGCGGCGCACCTGCTCGAGGCGGCCGACACCGACATGGAATTCGAGAACGGCGAGTTCCGGGTCGCCGGCACCGATCGCAAGGTGCCGTTTGCCCAGGTGGCCCTCACCGCGTACGTACCGCACAACTATCCGCTCGACAAGCTCGAGCCCGGCCTCAACGAGAACGCCTTCTACGACCCGACCAACTTCACCTATCCGGCCGGCTCGTACGTCTGCGAGGTTGAGGTCGATCCCGAGACCGGCGTGGTCACGGTCGAGCAGTTCGTCGCGGTCGACGACTTCGGCAACATCGTCAACCCGATGATCGTCGAAGGCCAGGTCCACGGCGGGCTCGCCCAGGGGCTGGGCCAGGCGATGCTCGAGGGCTGCATCTACGACAACGAGACCGGCCAGCTGCTCACCGGCTCGTACATGGACTACGCGATGCCGCGTGCCGACGACCTGCCCAACTTCCGCGTCGACACCAACGTCACTCCTTGCACCCACAACCCGCTCGGGGTCAAGGGCTGCGGCGAGGCCGGCGCGATCGGATCCCCACCCGCCTTCATGAACGCCCTGACCGATGCCCTCGGCGTGACCGACCTGCCCATGCCGGCCACCCGCGAGCGCGTCTGGCGCGCCGCCCAGGGCCGCGCCTGAGTCCACGAAAGGAACACAGACCATGTACGCTTTCGAATACCAGCGTCCCACCTCCGTCGATGCCGCGGCCGCAGCCACCCAGGGCGCCGACGCCCGCTTCCTGGCGGGCGGCCAGAGCCTGGTGCAGGCGATGAAGCTGCGTCTGTCCAGCGCCGAGCGCCTGATCGACCTCGGCGCCGTCCAGCAACTCGGCGGCATCTCGGTCTCGGCCACCCACGTCACGCTGGGGGCCATGGCCCGTCACGCCGACGTGGCCGCCTCGGCCGAGGTGCGCAAGGCGATCCCCGCGCTCGCCGATCTCGCCGGTGGCATCGGCGACCAGATGGTCCGCGCGATGGGCACGATCGGCGGCTCGCTTGCCAACGCCGATCCGGCCGCCTGCTATCCGGCGGCGGTCCTCGGGCTGGGCGCCACCATCCGTACCAACCGCCGCGAGATCGCCGGCGACGCGTTCTTCACCGGCCTGTACGAAACCGCGCTGCAGCCCGGCGAGCTGATCGTGTCGGTCAGCTTCGCCATCCCGCAGCGCGCCGCCTACGTCAAGTTCAAGCAGCCGGCGTCGCGTTTCGCGCTGGTCGGGGTCGTCGTGAGCCAGTCGGCGGGCGGCGTGCGGGTCGGCGTCACCGGCGCGCGCTCGCACGCCTTCCGCTGCGCCGAGCTCGAGTCGGCACTCGCCGGCTCATTCACCCCGGCCGCAGCGGCGAAGGTCAAGCTCTCCAGCGACGGCATGAACGCCGATCTGCACGCCTCCGCCGAGTACCGGGCCGCGATGATCGTGACGATGGCCAAGCGCGCCGTCGAGGCCGCCCTGGCCCGCTGAGCCGCGCCACCGCGCCCGGCCGCCCGGGTATCCTCCCGGACAGCCGGGCCGGGCTCCACCCCGGGCCCTCGCCTCATCCGCCCCGCGCGCCCCGCGGGGCCCCGCAGCCCTCCCCTTCCCCGGTTGCCA
This sequence comes from Burkholderiaceae bacterium, assembly GCA_044370795.1. Taxonomy (GTDB): domain Bacteria; phylum Pseudomonadota; class Gammaproteobacteria; order Burkholderiales; family Burkholderiaceae_E; genus Quisquiliibacterium. The sequence goes on along the minus strand of JBILUW010000006.1, from coordinate 32,819 downwards.
TGCCCCCCATTGCCGACGTCGATCACGTTGTCGAACTGCTGTCATCACAGCACTACGTGGCCGATCGCCGGCTGGCCACCGCGGTATTCCTGGCCTTGCGCCTGCAGCGGCCCCTGCTGCTCGAGGGCGAGGCAGGCGTGGGCAAGACGGAGCTGGCCAAGTCGCTCGCCGCGGCCCTCGATGCGCCGCTGATCCGCCTGCAGTGCTACGAAGGCCTCGACATCGCCCAGGCGGCCTACGAATGGAACGTGCCCCGGCAGATGCTCGAGATCCGCCTGGCCGAGGCCGCGCACGACACCGACCGAGACCGCATGGCGCGCTCGATCTACCGGCGCGAGATGCTGGTCGAGCGGCCCCTGCTCGCCGCCCTCACCCAGCCCCGCCCGCCCGTGCTGCTCATCGACGAGCTCGACCGCGCCGACGAGCCCTTCGAGGCCTTCCTGCTCGAAACGCTGGCCGAGCGGCAGATCACCATCCCCGAACTGGGCACGATCCGGGCCGAGCATCCGCCGATCGTGCTGCTCACCTCCAACCGCACGCGCGAGATTCACGACGCGCTGCGCCGCCGCTGCCTGTACCAGTGGATCGACTACCCCGATCGCGCGCGCGAACTCGAGATCCTGCGTCGCAAGGCGCCGGGAGCCTCGGAGCGGCTGGCCGGGCAGGTGGTCGCATTCGTGCAGCGCATGCGCACCCTCGATCTGTTCAAGGCCCCGGGCGTGGCCGAGGCCATCGACTGGACCAATGCCCTGCTGGCCCTCGACACCATGGCGCTCGATCCGGCCTCGGTCGAATCGACGCTGGGCGTGCTGCTGAAGTACCAGGATGACGTCGCGCGCATGCAGGGCTCCGAGATCGGCCGGCTGCTCGACGAGCTGCGCGCGCAGGGCGTGCTCGGCGCCTGAAAGGCCAGGCGTGCCCGGTCATCTCGCCGAGAACATCCTGCACTTCGCCCGCATCCTGCGCGCGGCGGGCGTGTCGGTGGGCACCGAGCGGGCGCTGCGGGGGGTCGAGGCCGTGGAGGCCGTCGGCCTGCGCCGGCGCGAGGACGTGCACGCGGCGCTGGCGGCGGTGATGCTCGACGCCCACGAGCAGCAGCCGGTGTTCGATGCGGCCTTCGAGGCCTTCTGGCGCGATCCCAAGCTGCTCGAGCGCATGATGGCCATGCTGCTGCCGAAGATCTCGGGCAACGACCCCAATGAGCGCGCTCGCCGCCCCCGGCGGGTCGACGAGGCGCTGGCGCCGCCACCGCCGGCGGCTTCGCCTGCCGCAAGGCGCGACGACGAAGGCGAGGAGCAGCAGTTCGATGCGCTGATGACGCACTCGGACCGCGAGCGGCTGCATGCCAAGGACTTCGAGTCGATGAGTGCCGAGGAGTTCCTGCTCGCTCGGCGCATCGCCGAGACCATCGACCTGCCACTCAAGCCTTTGCTCAGCCGGCGGCGGGTCGCGGCCTCCCGTGGCACCATCGACCTGCGCGCCAGCCTGCGCGCCATGCCGCACCAGCCCGACGCGCCGCCGCTGCGCCGCCAGCACCGGCGCCGGCTGCAGCCGCCCCTGGTGATCCTGATCGACATCTCCGGCTCGATGGAGCGCTACTCGCGCGCCTTCCTGCACTTCGCCCATGGCCTGACGCGCCGGCGCCGCACAACCCGGACCTTCGTGTTCGGCACACGGCTCACCGACATCTCGCGTTGCCTGCGTCACCGCGATCCCGACGAAGCTCTGGCCCTCGCCGGCCAGGCCGCCCGCGACTGGCAGGGCGGCACGCGCATCGCCGGCAGCCTGCAGGCGTTCAACCAGGAATGGGCGCGGCGGGTGCTCACCGGCAATGCGTCGCTGCTGCTGGTGACCGACGGGCTCGATCGCGACGACGCCGGCGAGCTCGGCCGCGCGGCCGCCGCGCTGTCCCGATGGGCGCGGGAAATCGTCTGGCTCAACCCGCTGCTGCGCTACGATGGCTTCGAGCCGAAGGCTGCGGGCATCCGCGCGCTGCTGCCGCACGTGGCGGCGATGGTGCCGGTACACGATCTGCGCAGCCTGACCGACATCGGCAAGGCGGTTGCCCGCCAGCAGGCTGCCCGAGGCCTGCGCACCCCCACCCGCCGGCCGCCCTCGGGCGGTCGTGCCCCGAGAGGAACGACGACATGAATCTGCAGGGAGAGCGCCGGCTGCCGGCCCCCATCGAACTGGCCTGGACTGCGCTGAACGACCCGCAGGCCCTCAAGGCCTGCATCACCGGCTGCGAATCGCTCGATCTCACCGGCGACAACGAATACACGGCGGTGCTCGGCGTGCGCATCGGCCCGGTGAACGCCCGATTCAAGGGTCGACTGCGGCTGCTCAACATCCAGGCGCCGACGTCCTACACGATCGAATTCGACGGTCAGGGCGGCGTGGCGGGCTTCGGCAAGGGCTCGGCCGATGTGTCTCTCAGCGCCGAGGGCGCGGAAACGGTCCTGCGCTACGCGGCCAAGGCTCAGGTAGGCGGCAAGATCGCCCAGATCGGCTCGCGGCTGGTCGATTCGGCCGCCGAGAAGATCGCCGGCGAGTTCTTCGCCGCCTTCGAGAACTACCTGAAGGCGCAGCAGGCGCAGGCGGCGAGCGCCGCGGCCGAAGCCGAGACGCCCGCCGCGGCGCCTGCCGACGCAGCGTCGGCGGCAGCGCCGGCCGCGCAAATCGCAACCGCCCCGGCCGCATCGAACGCGCTGCCCTGGCCCTGGCTGATCGGCGGGGCGGTGGTGCTGGTCGCTGCCGCGTGGCTGCTAGCCGGCTGAGCCGGCGCTCGTCCTCCGACATCAGGCAAGGAATCCGATCATGGACAGTCTCGATCTCCAGGTCATGCAGCAGGCCCGTGACTGGCTGCGCGAAGGCCGGCGCGTCTGGCTGGTCACCGTCGTCGAAACCTGGGGCTCGGCGCCCCGCCCGCCGGGCGCGCTGCTCGCGTTGCGCGACGACGGTCTGGTGGTGGGCTCGGTCTCGGGTGGCTGCGTCGAGGACGACCTGATCGAGCGGGTGCGTCAGGGCGAGCGCGTCGACCGGCCATCCGAGATGCGCTACGGCGTGAGCAAGGAGGAAGCGGCGCGCTTCGGCCTGCCCTGCGGCGGAACGCTGCGGCTGGTGCAGGAGCCGCTGCGCGATGCCGGCTGGATCGACGAGCTGCTCGCGCGCACCGCGCGCCATGAGCTCGTGGCCCGCTGCCTCGATCTGTCGGACGGCGCCATTCGCCTCGAATCGGCGCACCGCGGCGAGGCCTTCACCTTCGATGGTCGCATGATGCGCGGCATCTTCGGGCCGCGCTGGCGACTGCTGATGATCGGCGCCGGGCAGCTCTCACGGGTGCTCGCGCAGATGGCGCAGGCCCTCGATTTCGAGGTGATCTGCTGCGACCCGCGCGAGGAGTTCAACACCACCTGGGACGTGCCCGGCACGCGCTTTGCGCCTGGCATGCCCGATGACGTGACGCTCGAGCTCAATCTCGATCCGCACAGCGCGGTTGTGGCGCTCACCCACGACCCCAAGCTCGACGACATGGCGCTGCTCGAGGCGCTGAAATCGCCGGCCTTCTACGTGGGGGCGCTGGGCTCGCGCGCGAACACCGCCAAGCGCAAGGAGCGCCTGGCGATGTTCGACCTGTCGCCCGCCGAGATCGGCCGGCTGCACGGCCCGATCGGCCTGGACCTGGGCAGCCGCACGCCGGCCGAGATCGCCGTCTCCATCCTGGCCGAGATCGTCGCGGTGCGTAACTCGGTCGAGCTGCGCCAGAAGAAGCCCATCGAGGTCACCGGACCGGCCTGCGCGATCTGAGCGCGGGCGAAGGCTTTTTCGGTCTCGGCCGCGCCCCTGACGGTGCGGCAGGCCCGGTTGTCGGCGCTACACTGCGGGCCGGTTCCCGACGCCTGGAGGCTACGTGATGACCCTGCTGCGCACCCTGCTCGCCCCTGTGCTCTTTGCTTTCGGCGCGCTCACCGCCGCCCACGCCCAGCCGATCAAGGTCGGCGTCATTTTCCCGCTGAGCGGCGGCGCCGGCCCCCAGGGCCAGCACCTCGTGAAGTCCATCCAGTCGATGGCGGCGCTGATCAACGAGTCGGGCGGCGTGCTCGGCCGCCAGATCGTCATCGAGGCGCGCGACGACGAATCCACCCCGGCCGTGGGTGTGTCGCGCGCCAACGAACTGATCTCGGCCGGCGTGTCGGTCATCATCGAGGGCTGGAACAGCCCGGTCACGCTGGCGATGCAGCCGGTGATCGCCCGTGCCGGCATCCTCGACATCACCGCCATCTCCAAGGCCGACCCCATCCTGTCGGGCGAAGGCAATCCGCTGGCCATCCGCCTGAACAGCTCCAACTCGCAGGACGGCGCGGTCATCGCCGACTACCTCGCCAATCGCCTGAAGGCCCGCCGCATCGCCTTCCTCACGCAGAACGACGCCTACGGCAACGGCGCCCAGGCCTCGATCGAGGCCGAGCTCAAGAAACTCAACCACACCTACGAGCGCGTGGCCGAGGAGAAGTTCCCCTTCACGCAGGCCGACTTCCGGGTCGCGCTCACGAACGTGCGGGCGGCCAATCCCGACGCCACGATCGCGATCAACGCGAGCGAGGGTCTGGGCATGCCGGCCCTCATCCGCCAGGCGCGCCAGGCTCGCGTGCCCGGCCAGCTGGTGGCCGCTGTAGGCACCATCGCCCCCAGCGTGATCTCGGTGGCCGGTGACGCGGCCAACGGCCTCGTCGGCGCCGACATCTACTTCCCGGACGTCGAGCCCTTCGCCTCCAACCCCGTGAACCGGCGCTACGTGGCCAAGGTCCAGGAGCAGCACAAGCTGACCCCGGACAAGTTCATGGCGCTGGGCGCGGCCTCGCTGCAGGTCTGGGCCATGGCCGCCAACGAACTCAAGAGCCTCGATCGCGAGGCGATCGCCAAGCGCATCCGCGGCGGCTCGTTCCGGGGCACGCTGCTGGGCGACATCACCTTCGCCGCCAACGGCCAGCTGGCCAACCGGCACTACGTCTTTTCCGTGCAGAACCAGAAGATGGCGGTCGAGACCCGCTGACCGCCGCCACCGCCTGCCATCGGGCGCGACGACCGTGCTGCGAGTCGAAGGTCTGGGCGTTCGCTACGGCGAACTGGTCGCGCTCGATGCGGTGAGCTGGGAGGTTGGCGCCGGCGAGCTGCTGGGCATCATCGGCCCAAACGGCGCCGGCAAGAGCTCGTGCTACGACGCCGTGACCGCCATGGTCCCGCGAGCCGGCCGCGTGGTGCTGCGCGGCGAGGACGTCACCGATGTGCCAGCGCACCGGCTCGCCGAGCGCGGACTCAAGCGCGCGTTCCAGCAGAACGCCTTCTTCCACGAGCTCAGCGTGCGCGACAACATGATGGCGGTGATGCAGCAGGCCCACGGCACCGGCCTGCTCGCCAGCGCGCTCGCACCGCTGCGCGCGGCCGCCCGCCAGACCCGGGCCCGGGCCGCTGCCGAAGCAGTGCTCGAGCGCTTCGGCATCGGCACCGAGTACCACGACCGGCTGCCCGCCGAGATCCCCTACGGCACGCAGCGCCTGCTGTCGATCGCGCTGGCCCACGGCGACGGTGCGAGCGTGCTGCTGCTCGACGAGCCCGGGGCGGGCCTGGGCGGCGCCGACATGGAGCGGCTGGCCAGCCTGCTGGTCGGTCTGAAGCGCGAAGGCCTCGCGGTGGTCGTGATCGAGCACCACATGGACCTGATCATGGCTGTGGCCGACCGCATCGTCGTGCTCGACCAGGGTCGGCAGATCGCGACAGCGCCGCCAGCCCAGGTGCAGCGCGACCCGGCCGTGCTCGAGGCCTATCTGGGCCGCAGCGCATGAGCGAGGCCCGCCCCATCGTCCTCGCCGCCGAGGGCCTGACCGTGGCCTACGGCGGCAATACCGCACTGCGGCTGCAGGCGCTGCAGGTGCGCGAGGGCGAGGTGGTCGGCGTGGTCGGTGCCAACGGCGCCGGCAAGTCGACCCTGGTCAATGCACTGGCCGGGTGGTCGCGCGGCGCGCCGCGGGTCACCGGTAGCGTCACGCTTGATGGCCGCGACATCGGCCGTCTGCCGCCGCACGACCGCGCGCGGGCCGGCCTGCTGCTGGTGCCCGAGGGCAAACTGGTCTTCGCCCAGATGACGGTCGACGAGAACCTGAGCCCGCCGGTGCGCGCCGAGGGCGCCGACGGCGCGGGGCGGCGCCGCTACGAGCGCGACGAGGTGTTCGCGCTGTTCCCGCGACTGGCCGAGCGGCGCAGCCACCTCGGCTCGCAGTTGTCGGGCGGCGAGCGCCAGATGCTGGGCATCGGCCGCGCGCTGATGCTGGGTCCGCGCGCGCTGATGCTCGACGAGCCTTCCATCGGCCTGGCGCCTCGCCTGGTATCGACCGTGCTCGAGACGCTGCGAACCCTCGCGGCCACCGGGCTGTCCATCCTGCTGGTCGAGCAGAACGTGCGCGCGGCCATCGAGGTGGTCGACCGTCTGGTGCTGCTCGAGCGCGGCCAGGTGGTCGCCGAGGGCGCAGCCGCGCAGATGCGCGACGACGAGCGGATCGCCCGCGCCTACCTGGGGAGCCACGGCTCGTGAACCTGACGCAGCAGATCATCAACGGCCTGGTGCTGGGGCACGCATATGCCCTGGTGGCCATCGGCTGGACCGTCCTGCTGGGCGTGGCCCGGCTCGTCAACTTCGGGCATGGCCAGATGTACATGGTCGGCTGCTTCATCACCTGGTTCGCGATCGCCGGGCTCAAGCTCCCCTACCTGCTCGCGATCCCGCTGGCGGTGGGCAGCGGCGTGCTGATCGGCCTGCTGCTGCAGCGGGTGATGATGCAGGCAACGCTCGAGCAGAACCTGGTGTCGATCATGATCATGACGCTGGGCTTCGGCTACGTGATGCACGGCGCGGCGGCGCTGGTGTTCGGTTCCACCGGCCAGATCCTCGAGACCCCGCTCTCGGTGATCGAGTTCTCGATGGGCGAACTCTGGTTCAGCGCGCAGGATCTGGCCATCGTGATCGTCGCCATCCTGGTGTTCGTGGCGCTCAAGCTCGTGATCGACCGCACGCGCGTGGGCCGGCTGGTGCGGATGGTCGCCGAGGACCCCAAGCTCGCCGAGCTCGCCGGCATCGACGTGCGGCGCGTCTACCTCTCGGTGTTCGCGTTCGAAGGCGCGGCCGTGTGCTTTGCCGGCGCGATGGTCGGCCCGCGCACGCCCATCCTCACGTCGATGGGATTCGACGAGGTCATCATGACCTTCGTGGTCGTGGTGCTCGGCGGCATCGGCAGCGTCACCGGCAGCTACGTCGCCGGGATAGCGCTGGGCCTGTTCACCGCGCTGTTCGGCGCGCTGGTGTCACCCGCCTACACTGCCGCGGCCGCCTTCGTCGTGCTGATCGCGGTGCTGGTGCTGCGCCCGGGCGGTCTGGCCGCCGGCGCGCGCTGATCGCAAAGGCTGCCCCTCGATGCCCCCTTCCCTGCGCCTTGCCGCCCTGACCGCCACGGCCGCGCTGATCTACGCCGCGCCCACGCTGCTCGGCGGCTCGCCCGCGGTGTGGAGCGCTTTCGTGCTGATCGCGATCTTCGCGGTGATGGCCTACGGACTCGACCTGATCGTGTCCGACCTGGGCGAGGTCAGCCTCGCGCATACGGTGTTCTTCGCGGTCGGCAGCTACACCACCGCGCTGCTGGCCACGCGAGCCGGCGCCGGGGGCTGGACGACGCTGGCCGCGTCGGTGGCCGTCGGGCTGCTCTTCGCGGTGCTGATCGGCCTGGTGACGCTGCGGCTGCGCGAATTCGTCTTCTCGCTGGTCACCTACGCCATCGCCGTGGTGGCGGCCACCGTCGCCCAGAACTGGGGCTTTCTGGGTGGCTCGGATGGTCTGCGCGGCATCCCGCCGCTGGACCTGTCGATCGGGCCGATCGTGCTCAAGGCCGGCAACGATCGCGAGCTGTGGCCATATGCGTTCGCGCTGCTGGTGCTCACGCTGTATCTGGTCGACCGATTCCGGGCATCGCGCCTGGGCACCGCGGCGGTGATGAGCCACCTCAATCCGCGGCTGGCGATCGTCTCCGGGATCGATCCGCAGCAGGTGCGGCTGCGGGTGTTCCTGTTCTCGGCGCCGATCACGGCCGCTGCCGGCTGGCTGTATGCCCACCAGCGCGCCTACGTGAGCGCCGACATCCTCGACGCCTACTTCCTGATCCTGATGCTGACCGCGGTGATCCTGATCGGCCGCAGGCTGCTGCTGGGCCCGCTGCTGGCCATCGCGATGATCCAGGGTCAGGAGAAGTTCCTGTCGCTGGGCGGCTACGCCGACAAGATCGTGCTGGGCAGCGTGCTGATCGCCACCCTCGCCCTGTTTCCGCGCGGCCTGGTGGGGCTGCTCGAGCCGTTGCGCCGGGCGCTGCGCCGACCCCAGCCCTGACGCGGCGAGGCCGCGCGCTGCGCCGGCCGCCGGCCTGACGCGGTCAGATCGCGCGCCGGCGGTGCGCCCCGCGGCGCCCGGCGATGCGCGCAGCGCTCAGGTGTTTTGCACCACGATGCTCGGAAACTTGCCCGAGACGTCGCGCGCCCGGTCGGCGATGCGAACGGCCACCTTGCGGGCGATCTCGCGGTAGAGCGCCGCCACCGGGCCGTCGGGCTCGGCGACCACCGTGGGGTTTCCCGAGTCGGCCTGCTCGCGGATCCGGATGTCGAGCGGCAGCCCGCCCAGGTAATCGACGCCGTAGTCGCGAGCCATGCGCTCGCCACCACCCTGACCGAACACGTGCTCGATGTGGCCGCAGGCCGAGCACACATGCATGGCCATGTTCTCGACGATGCCCAGGATGGGCACACCGACCTTCTCGAACATCTTGAGGCCCTTGCGGGCATCGAGCAGCGCGATGTCCTGGGGCGTGGTCACGATGACCGCGCCGGTGACCGGGATCTTCTGGGCCAGCGTGAGGTGGATGTCGCCGGTGCCCGGGGGCATGTCGACGACCAGATAGTCGAGATCGCGCCAGCGGGTGTCGCGCAGCAACTGCTCGAGCGCCTGCGTGACCATCGGGCCGCGCCAGACCATCGGCGTGTCGGTGTCGATCAGAAACCCGATCGAGCTGGCCTGCACGCCATGGCCCATCATCGGCTCGATGGTCTTGCCGTCGGGGCTCTCGGGCCGCCCGGTGATGCCCAGCATGGTGGGTTGCGACGGGCCGTAGATGTCGGCGTCGAGCACGCCGACGCTGGCGCCCTCGGCGGCCAGCGCGAGCGCGAGATTGACGGCTGTGGTGCTCTTGCCCACGCCGCCCTTGCCCGAGGCCACGGCGATGATGTTGCGCACCTCGGGCAGCAGCTTCACGCCGCGCTGCACCGCGTGGGCCGCGATGCGTTGGGTGACCTCGACCGAGGCGCGCGCCACGCCGGGCAGCGCGAGCAGCGTCTCGCGCACGCGCTGGCGCAGCGGCTCGATCTGGGAGCGGGCCGGATAGCCGAGCTCGATGTCGACCGCCACGGCATCGCCATCGAGGCGCACGCCGCGCACCGCCTTGCCGGCGATCAGGTCCTTGCCGGTGTTCGGATCGACCACGCCGGCCAGCGCCGCACGGACTTCGGATTCAGACAGAGGCATGCAGGACTCCGTGGAGGGCCCTCACGCCATGGCGCGCGGGCCTGAGAAAGGGCGGCAGTGTAGCAAGGCCCTTTGCTACACTCGGTGGTTTCCTCACTGCCGTCCCAGACTGGATTTCGCGATGGCCGCGCGCCGACTGTTCGTCACGACCGCACTGCCTTACGCCAACGGCTCGTTCCACATCGGCCACTTCATGGAGTACATCCAGGCCGACATCTGGGTGAGGTTCCAGCGCATGCGCGGCCACGAGGTGCATTTCGTGTGCGCCGACGACGCCCACGGCGCCCCGATCATGCTCAAGGCACAGGCCGAGGGCATCAGCCCCGAGGCGCTGGTCGCGCGCATCGCCGCCGAGCGCCCGCGCTACCTCGACGGCTTCCTGATCTCCTTCGACCACTGGCACTCGACGCACTCGCCCGAAAACACCGAGCTGTCGCAGTCGATCTACCGCTCGCTCAAGGCGCATGGCCTGATCGCCACGCGCACCATCGAGCAGTTCTTCGATCCGGTCAAGGGCATGTTCCTGCCCGACCGCTACATCAAGGGCGAGTGCCCGAAGTGTGGCGCGGCCGACCAGTACGGCGATGCCTGCGAGGCCTGCGGAGCGGTCTACTCGCCCACCGAGCTGCGCAACCCGCGCTCGACGCTGTCGGGAGCCACCCCCGAACTGCGCAGCTCCGAGCACTTCTTCTTCCGCCTGTCCGACCCGCGCTGCGTCGAGTTCCTGCGTGCCTGGACGCAGTCGGGCCGGCTGCAGCCCGAGGTGGCCAACAAGGCCCGCGAGTGGCTCGACGGCGACCAGGGCCTGGGCGACTGGGACATCTCGCGCGACGAGCCCTACTTCGGCATCCCCATTCCCGATGCTCCGGGCAAGTACTTCTACGTCTGGCTCGATGCTCCCGTGGGCTACCTCGCCAGCCTCAAGCATCACTTCGACAGCGGCGGTGCCGCGCGCCAGACCGCGCAGCGCTTCGAGGAGTTCGTCGCCGACCCCGCCGTCGAGCAGTACCACTTCATCGGCAAGGACATCATCTACTTCCACACGCTGTTCTGGCCGGCCATGCTGCACTTCTCGGGGCGCAAGGTGCCCGACAACGTGTTCGTGCACGGCTTCATCACGGTCAGCGGCGACAAGATGAGCAAGAGCCGCGGCACCGGCATCTCGCCGCTGCGCTACCTCGAGCTCGGCCTCAACCCCGAGTGGCTGCGCTACTACATCGCCGCCAAGCTCAACCCGCGGGTCGAGGACCTCGACTTCAACCCCGACGACTTCATCGCGCGCGTCAATGCCGATCTCGTCGGCAAGTACGTCAACATCGCCAGCCGCGCCTCGAACTTCATCGCCCGCCACTTCGACGGCCGGCTGGCCGACGTGTCCGCGATGCCCGAGTGGCGCGAGCTCGCGCTCGAGGCCCGCAGCGACGAGATTGCGCAGTGCTATGAAGGCCGCGACTTCGGCCGCGCGCTGCGGGCCGCCATGGAATTCGCCGATCGCATCAACCAGGCCTTCGACGCGGCGCGCCCCTGGGACCTGGCCAAGGACCCCGACCGTCGCCAGGAGCTGCACGCGGTGTGCTCGCTGTGCATCGCGGGTTTCCATGCCCTCACCGTCTGGCTCAGACCGGTGCTGCCGGCGCTGGCCGACAAGGCTGCGGCCTTCCTCGGCAGCGGCCCGCTGGCGTGGGCCGACGCGGCCCGCCTGCCCGCGCAGATCGCCCGCTACGAACACCTGATGACCCGGGTCGACGGCAAGCTGCTCGATCGGCTGCTCGAGCCCCCGGCGCCGGCCGCAAGCCCCACGGCGGCACCGGCGACGAGCCCGACGGCGAAACCGTCCGCGACCCCGACGACGACCCCTGCGGGCGGCGCACCCCAAGCCGCCGCCGACACCCTGAGCATCGACGAGTTCTCGCGGGTCGATCTGCGTGTGGCGCGCATCGTCGATGCGCAGCTGGTGCCAGGCTCCGACAAGCTGCTGCGCCTGTCGCTCGACTGCGGCGAGGAGCGGCCTCGCACCGTGTTCTCCGGCATCCGTTCGGCCTACGCGCCCGAGCAGCTGGTGGGGCGGCTTACCGTGATGGTGGCCAACCTGGCGCCACGCAAGATGAAGTTCGGCGTCTCCGAAGGCATGGTCCTCGCCGCGGGCTGGGACGACCCGGCGCGAGGATCGGGCATCTGGCTGCTCGACCCGCAGCCCGGGGCCGAGCCCGGCATGCGGATCCGCTGAGGCCTGGGCCGGCGTACCGCAGGCCTACCCCGGACCTCGTCCAGCACTGCGGGCCACCATGACGCCGTTTCGCTTCCGCCCCCGGCTCGTCGATGCGCTCGCAGGCTACCGCCGCCAGGACTTCCTGGCCGACCTGTCCGCCGGCGTCACCGTCGGCGTCGTGGCGCTGCCGCTGGCGATGGCCTTCGGCATCGCCCGCGGGGTCAAGCCCGAAGCCGGCCTGTTCACCGCCATCGTCGCGGGCTTCCTGATCTCGGCACTGGGTGGCTCGCGGGTGCAGATCGGCGGGCCGGCCGGCGCGTTCGTGGCCCTGCTCTACGGCATCGTCGAGCGCTTCGGCGTGCAGGGGCTGCTGGCGGCCACCTTCGGCGCCGGCGTGCTCCTGTTCGCAATGGGGGCACTGCGCCTGGGCACCCTGATCCGCTACATCCCGGTGCCCATCATCATCGGCTTCACCAACGGCATCGCGGTGATCATCGCGCTGCAGCAGGTCAAGGACTTCCTCGGCCTGTCGATCCCGAAGATGCCGGCGCACTTCTTCGGTCAGCTCGAGACGCTCGCGCAGCATCTCTCGACGATCAATCCGGCGGCGGTGGTCACCGGCCTGGTGGCTCTGGCCATCATCGTGGTCTGGCCCAAGCCCTATCACGCCAACCCCAGCCACTGGCGTCGAAAGATGGCGATGGTGCCCGGCACGGTGGTCGTGCTGGTGCTGGGCACCCTCGCGGTTGCGGTGTTCGGGCTGCCCGTCGAAACCATCGGCAGCCGCTTCGGCGGCATCCCCCAGTCGCTACCCGGCTTGGCGATGCCCGCGATCGACTGGGAGGTGGCGCGCAGTCTCGCCGGCCCCATCCTGTCGATCGCGCTGCTCTGCGCGATCGAGTCGCTGCTGTGCGCCCGCGTGGCCGACGGCATGATCGGCGACAAGCACGACCCCAACCAGGAGCTGATGGCTCAGGGCGTGGCCAACATGGTCAGCCCGCTGTTCGGCGGCATCGCCGCCACCGGCACGATCGCCCGCACCGTCACCAACGTGCGCAGCGGCGCGCGCTCGCCGGTGGCCGGCATGGTGCACGCGGCCACGTTGCTGGTGGTGGTGCTCGCGCTTGCGCCACTCGCGCGCCACATTCCGCTGGCGGTGCTCGCGGCCATTCTGCTGTTCGTCGCGTTCAACATGGGCGAGTGGAAGGCCTTCGCCCACCTGCGCCAGTACACGCTCAGCTACCGCATCGTGTACCTCGTCAGCTTCGTGCTCACCGTGGTGCTCGACCTCACGGTGGCCATCGAGGTCGGGCTGGTGCTCGCCTGCCTGTTCTTCATCCACCGGGTCTCGGCGCTGACGCGCGTCGAGCCGATGCGGCTGCCCGCCGACATGGCCCAGCAGTCCGGGGGCCGCCGGATCCGCGCCTACCGGATCTTCGGCTCGCTGTTCTTCGGCTCGGTGACCAAGCTCGAGCAGATCGCCGACGCCGAGCCCGCCGAAGGCGAGATCGTGGTGCTCGAGATGCACCAGGTGATCAACCTCGACACCACCGGCCTCGACGCGCTGCAGGGGCTGCTGCGCGCGCTGCGCCGGCGCGGCGGCCGGCTGATCCTGGCCGAACCCACCGAGCAGCCGCTGTCGCTGATGCGCCGCTCCGGCCTGCTCGACGAGCTGGGCCGCGAGAATCTGTTCGCCGACCTCGAGTCGGCGCTGCAGGCCGCGCGCCGGACCGCCAGCGGGCCGCTGGCGTAGAATCGGCGCTCTCCGGAGCAGCTGCCATGGCCATCTACCAGTCCGACATCACCCGCTTCCTGCAGGAACTGAAGCAGAACCGCCCCCACCTCGAGCAGGAACAGCGCAAGGGGCGCGCCATCTGGTGGGACCACCCCCAGGATCTCGAGACCAGCAAACGCGATCTCGAGTCGCGGGTCGCCCAGCAGCCCTACGTCTACCAGACGCGGGGATGACCCAGGCCGCGGCGCCCGAGGCGGCGCCCGACGATCAGCTCGAACTCAAGGTGGTTGCCCGGCTCTATGGCGAGCCGGTGCTGCAGCTGCCGCTCGACCTCTACATCCCGCCCGACGCCCTCGAGATCTTCCTCGAGTCCTTCGAGGGACCGCTCGATCTGCTGCTCTACCTGATCCGCAAGCAGAACTTCAACATCCTCGACATCCCGATGGCCGAGGTCACGCGGCAGTACCTCACCTATGTCGAGCAGGTCCGCGAGCACAACCTCGAGCTGGCCGCCGAGTACCTGCTGATGGCCGCCATGCTGATCGACATCAAGTCGCGGATGCTGCTGCCGGTGCGCAAGGCCGACACCGGCGAGGAGGTCGAGGATCCGCGCGCCGAGCTCGCGCGCCGGCTGCTCGAGTACGAACGCATCAAGGGCGGCGCGCAGGCGATCGACGCGATGCCCGTCATCGGCCGCGACTTCCATGCCGCCCGCGTGCTGCTCGACCAGACCGTCGCGGTGCAGCTGCCCGATGTCTCGCTCATCGATCTGCGCGGCGCCTGGCTCGACGTGCTGCGCCGCGCCCGCCTCACCCAGCACCACCGCATCTCGCGCGAGTCGCTGTCGGTTCGCGAATTCATGACTTCGGTGCTGCGCACGCTGCAGCACCGCCGCTTCGCCGAATTCCAGGAACTCTTCGAGCCGGCGCGCGGCATCGCCGTGGCTGTCGTCACCTTCATCGCCATGCTCGAGCTGGCCCGCGAGTCGCTGATCGAGATCACCCAGGCCGAGGCCTACGCGCCCATCTACGTCCGGCTCGCCTACCAGCCCAGCTGATGCCGCTCCAGGTCCTCGACGACGCGCCGCTTGCCGGGCTCAACAGCTTTGGCGTGGCTGCGCGGGCGCGCCGGCTCGTCGTGCTCGACGACGCGGAGCACTTGCCGCGCGCGCTGCAGGCGATGGCTGGCTGCGAGCAGCGCCTGGTGCTCGGCGGCGGCAGCAACGTCCTGTTCGCGGGCGATTTCGACGGCGCCGTGCTGCTCGTGCGCACCCGCGGACGCAGGCTCGAGCCGGCGGGAGAGCGCAGCCTCGTCGCCGCCGCTGCCGGCGAGTCGTGGGACGAACTCGTGAGCTGGACGCTGGCGCAGGGGCTCAGCGGCCTCGAGAACCTCGCGATGATCCCGGGCAACTGCGGCGCGGCCCCGATCCAGAACATCGGCGCCTACGGTCTGGAAATCGCCGAGCGCTTCGACTCGCTGCTTGCGGCCGACCTCGACACCGGGCGGCTGCGCGAGTTCGAGGCTGCCGACTGCCGCTTCGGCTACCGCGACAGCCTGTTCAAGCAGCCCGCGGGCGAGCGATGGCTGATCCTCGAGCTGCGGCTGCGCGTGGGCGGCTGGCCCCCCACGCTAACCTATGCCGATCTGCGGCGAACCTTCCCGGCCAACGCGCCCGCGCCAGAGGCAGCCGCGATCGCGCAGGCGGTGCGCGCCATCCGCGCGCGCAAGTTGCCCGATCCACGACGCATCGGCAACGCCGGCAGTTTCTTCAAGAACCCGGTGCTGACGGCCCGCCAGGCCGAGGCGCTGCGCGCTGCCGACCCCCAGGCGCCGCTCTGGCCGATGGCCAGCGAGACCGGCTTGCCGGCGGGCTGCAAGGTGCCGGCCGGCTGGCTGATCGAGCGCTGCGGCTGGAAGGGCCATCGCGAGGGCAATGCCGGCGTGCACGCCGACCACGCCCTGGTGCTGGTCAACCACGGCGGCGCGAGCGGCCGCGACATCCTGGCGCTGGCGCGGCGCATCCAGGACAGCGTCGCCCAGCGCTACGGCATCGTGCTCGAGCCCGAGCCGCGGATCGTCGCCCCGCCGTGAAGCGCTCAGGCAGCCGCTCGCCGGAACACCCACGAGGCCTCGTCGGAGGCCGCCGCGTCGTGGCGATAACCGTCGAGATCGAAACGCTTCAGGTCGTGCGGATCGGTGATGCGGTTCTCGATCGCGTAGCGTGCCATGGCGCCGCGGGCGCGCTTGGCATTGAAGCTGATTACCTTCCAGCCGCTGCCGCGCCACTCCTGGAACACCGGCTGCACCACCGGGTGCGGCAGCGCCGGGCGGCGTACCGCCCGGAAGTACTCGTCGGAGGCGAGGTTGACGAGCACCGGCTGCGCAAGCCCGGCCATGGCCTCGCGCAGCTGCGCGGCGATCCGCTCGCCCCAGAACGCGTACAGGTCGCGGCCGCGAGGGTTGTCGAGCCGGGTGCCCATCTCGAGCCGATAGGCCTGGATCAGGTCGAGCGGACGCAGCACCCCGTACAGACCCGACAGGATGCGCAGGTGGCGTTGCGCCCACCGCAGGCCGGGCGCTCCCAGGCTGGACGCCTGCAGGCCGTCGTAGACGTCGCCGGCGAAGGCGAGCACGGCCTGACGGGCATTGCCGGCCGAAAATGGCGGCTGCCAGCTCTGGAATCGGCCGACGTTGAGCTCGGCCAGCGCGGGCGAGATGTCCATCAGCTGTCCGAGCGCCGGGGCATCGAACTCGCGCAGGCGCGCCACCAGGCGCGCCGACTCCTCGAGCATGGCCGGCTCGGAGTGCTCGGCGACGCTCACCGGCGATTCGAAATCGAGGGTCTTGGCGGGCGACAGGACGATCAGCATCGGCGGCTCCAGAGGCAGCCGCGATTATAGGCAGGCGCCGATGCCCGATCTGACGGTGATCGACACCAACGTGTGGCTCGACTGGCTGGTGTTCGACGACCCGCGCAGCGCGACGCTGCGCGAGGCGGTGGCGCAAGCCGAGCTGCGCGTGATCGCCTCGCCGCGGATGCGCGCCGAGCTGCTCGTGGTGCTGCAGCGGCCGGTCATCGCGCGCCGCTGCCCGGTGCCGCAGCCGGCGATCGCCGCCTTCGATGCCGTCGTGCTCGCCTGCGAGGAGGCGCCGGCCGCAACGCTGCGCTGCCGCGACCCGGCCGACCAGATGTATCTCGATCTGGCCTGCGCCCACGGCGCGCGCTGGCTGCTGACCCGCGACCGGGCCCTGCTCGCCGTCGCGCGGCGCGCACGCACGGCATTCGGCATCGAGGTCGTCACGCCCGAGGGCTACGCGAGCGCCTATCATCGCGGCTGATCGTCAATCTGCGGCATCGCCCACCCCATGAACGCGCCCGCCTCCCCTGTCATCGAGAGCAAGCTGCCCCAGGTGGGCACGACCATCTTCACCGTGATGTCGGCGCTGGCCGCACGCCACGGCGCGGTCAACCTTGGCCAGGGCTTTCCCGATTTCGGCTGCGACCCGCGCCTGCTCGATGCGGTCGACGGCGCGATGCGCGAGGGCCACAACCAGTACCCGCCGATGGCCGGCGTGCCGGCGCTGCGCCAGGCGATCGCGGCCAAGATCGGTGCGCTCTACGGCGGCCGCTACGACCCGGACACCGAGATCACCGTCACGGCCGGCGCCACCCAGGCGATCTTCACCGCGATCATGGCCGTGGTGCGCGCCGGCGACGAGGTGATCGTCATCGAGCCGATGTACGACAGCTATCTGCCGAACATCGCGCTGGCCGGCGCCCGCGCGGTCTGCGTGCCCATGACCCCCGACTTCGGCATCGACTGGCAGCAGGTGGCCGCGGCCGTCACCCCGCGCACCCGGGCCATCGTCGTCAACACGCCGCACAATCCGAGCGGCCGCATCCTGCGCGAGGCCGACATGCGCGCGCTCGAGGCGATCGCCGTCGAGCACGACCTGTTCGTGATCTCCGACGAGGTCTACGAGCACATGGTGTTCGACGGCCAGCCGCACGAGTCGGTGAGCCGCCATCCGGCGCTCGCGGCGCGCAGCTTCGTGGTGTCGTCGTTCGGCAAGACCTACCACGTCACCGGCTGGAAGGTCGCCTACTGCGCCGCGCCGGCCGCGCTAAGCGCCGAGTTCCGCAAGGTCCATCAGTTCCTGGTGTTCACCGTGAACACGCCCGCGCAGGTGGGCCTGGCCCGCTACATGGCCGACCCGGCCCCCTACCTCGAGCTGCCCGCCTTCTACCAGCGCAAGCGCGACCTCTTTCGCGCCGGCCTGGCCGGCACCCGCTTCAGGCTGCTGCCCTGCGAAGGAACCTACTTTCAGGTGGCCGACTACCGCGCGATGTCCGATGCGCCCGAAGCCGAGTTCGCGCAGTGGCTCACGAGCGAGATCGGCGTTGCCGCCATCCCGATGTCGGCCTTCCACGAGACGCCGGTCGAGCGCCATCGGGTGCGCTTCTGTTTCGCCAAGCGCGATGAAACCCTGCGTGATGCGCTCGCCCGCCTGGCCCGCCTCTGAGAGGCCGGCGCCCGTGCGCCGGCGCGCGCTGCTGGGGGCCGCCGCCCTTGCCGCGCTGGGCGCCGGATGCTCGAACCTGCCCGACATCACGCCCAAGGCCCCCACCTTCGCGTTTCGCGACCTCGAGGTCCGCGACATCGCGCGCGACCGGGTGCGCCTGGGCATTCTGGTGCAGGCCGTCAACCCCAACGTGCTGGCCATCCCGATCGCCGCGCTGATATTCGCCGTCGAGATCGCCGGTGTCGAGATCGCCACCGGCACGGCGCCGCAGGCGCCCTTCGAACTGCCCGCCGGCGGCGCGCGCGATCTGGTGTTCGAGGTCGAGGCGCGCTCGGCGCGCATCCTGGATGCGTTGCGGCGGCTGCCCGCGGCGGCCAGCTCGGGGGTGGCGTGGCGCCTGCACGGCACCGCGCGCTGGGGCTCGCTCGGGATCCCGATAGGCTTCGAGCGGGGCGGCCGGATCGAGCCCGGCCGCCTGCTGCGCCGGCCCCCGGCGGCCGGCGCGGGGGCGGCAGGCTCTACGCCTTGACGTCCTGCAGGCGCTTGCCCTCGGCGGCAAGCTTCTCGAGCAGCGGCGACAGCACGAACTCGGACCCGAGCTTGGGCGCGTACTCCTTGAGCCTGGCCACCACGTGCGCCAGGCCGACGGTGTCGCCGTAGAACATCGGGCCACCGCGATAGACCGGCCAGCCGTAGCCGTTGATCCAGACGATGTCGATGTCGGAGGCGCGCAGGGCGATCTTCTCCTCGAGGATGCGCGCGCCCTCGTTGATCATCGGGTACACGCAGCGCTCGAGGATCTCCTGCTCGCCGATGGCGCGCGGCGCGTTGCCGGCCTTCGCGGCGAACTCGCGCACGATCTTCTCGGTGACCGGCGAGGGCCGCGCGTTGCGCTGCTCGTCGTAGTCGTAGTAGCCGGCGCCCGTCTTCTGACCGCGACGATCCATCTCGCACAGCACCTCGCGCACCGTCGAGCTCTTCGAGGTCTCACGCGACCAGCCGATGTCCAGGCCGGCGAGGTCGGACATCGCGAAGGGGCCCATCGGCAGGCCGAAATCGTAGAGCACCTTGTCGATGTCCCAGGGCATCGCGCCCTCGTTGAGCATTGCTTGCGCCTGCAACGATCGGGCCCGCAGGATGCGGTTGCCGATGAAGCCGGGGCACACGCCCGACACCGCGCCGATCTTGCCGATCTTCTTGCCGATCTGCATCGCGGTGGCCAGCACCGGCCTGGAGGTCTTGTCGCCACGGACCACCTCGAGCAGGCGCATCACGTTGGCCGGCGAGAAGAAGTGCATCCCGACCACGGCCTCGGGGCGCGACACCGCGGTGGCGATCTCGTTGACGTTGAGCGCCGAGGTGTTGGTGGCGAGGATGGCCCCCGGCTTGGCGATGCGGTCGAGCTTGGCGAAGACCTCCTTCTTCAGGTCCATGTTCTCGAAGACCGCCTCGATGATCAGGTCGCAATCGGCGAGCGACTCCAGCGCAAGCGAACCGGAGAGCAGGCTCATGCGCTTTTCGACGTCGTCCATCGTGAGACGGCCGCGCTTGGCGGTGGTCTCGTAGTTGCGGCGGATCACGCTCATGCCGCGATCGAGCGCCTCCTGACGGCTCTCGACCAGCGTGACCGGGATGCCGACGTTGGCGAAGTTCATCGCGATGCCACCGCCCATCGTGCCGGCGCCGATCATGCCGACCTTCTTCACCGGAATCAGCGGGGTGTCATCGGCCACGTCGGGAATCTTCCAGACCTGGCGCTCGGCGAAGAACACGTAGCGCTGGGCGGCCGACTGGGTGCCCGACATCAGCTCCATGAACAGCTGGCGTTCGACCTTCATGCCCTCGTCGAAGGGCAGATTGACGGCAGCCTCGACACAGCGGATGTTGTACTCGGGGGCCAGGAAGCCGCGAAAGCGCCGCGCATTGGCCTTGCGGAAATCGGCGAAGATCTCGGGCTTGCCACGGGCGGCGACCATCTTCTCGTCGGATTCGCGCACCTTCTTCAGGGGCCGGTTCTCGGCCACGATGCGCCGCGCCAGCGCGATCGCGCCGGCGCGCAGCTGGCCTTCGGGGACTATCTCATCGACCAGGCCCATGGCCAGGCACTCGCTGGCCGGCACATGCTGGCCCGAGGTCATCATCTCGAGCGCGCGGGCCGCGCCGACGATGCGCGGCAGCCGCTGCGTGCCGCCGGCGCCGGGCAGCAGTCCCAGATTGACCTCCGGCAGCCCGCACTTGGCCGAGGGCACCGCCACCCGGTAGTGGCAGCACAGCGCCACTTCCAGACCGCCACCGAGCGCCGTGCCGTGGATGGCCGCGACCACCGGCTTGGCGGCGTTCTCGATGGCGTCCTGCGCTTCCTTCAGGCCCGGCTCGCGCGGCGGCTTGCCGAACTCGGTGATGTCGGCGCCGGCGATGAAGGTGCGCCCGTCGCAGATGAGCACCACCGCCTTGACGGCCGGATCGGCCACCGCGCGGCGCACGCCGTCGAGGATGCCGGCGCGCACCGGCTGCGACAGCGCATTGACCGGGGGCGAGTTCAGGGTCAGGACCGCGACGTCGCCTTCGACGGTGAGTGTGGCGACGGATTGCGCTTCAGCCATGCGGGAGTCTCCTTGCGGGATGGTCGTTCGAGGTGTTCTCGGGAGTGTACGCGCGGGAAAGGTCGGCCCGCCCGGCTGCGCGCGGCGGGCCGTGCGGCTCAGGTGCGGGTGCCCGCGCGGGCCGTGAAGGCGGCGATGCGCGCCTGCATGTCGGGGCCGCGCCCCTCGCTGCGGTGGCTCTCCCAGGCGAGCCCGGCGGCCAGCGGCAGCCCCTCGGTCTCGCGCATCAGTCGCTTGTTGGCGCGGTGGCTGAACCACGACTGGGCGAGGATCTCGCGCGCCAGCGCCTCGACGTGGGCATCGAAGCGCTCATCGGGCACGCACTCGTCGGCCAGGCCGATGGCCGCCGCCTCCTCGCCGCCGACGGTGCGGCCGGTGAAGCTCATCAGGCTGGCGCGCGAGCGCCCCACCCGGCGCGGCAGGCGCTGGCTCATGCCCCAGCGCGGCGTCAGGGCCCAGCGCGCGTGCGTGTCGGCAAACCGTGCCGAGCTCGCCGCCACGATGAGGTCGCCGGCCAGCGCGAGTTCGAGGGCGCCGGTGTAGCAGTGGCCATGGACGGCGCTGATCACCGGCTGCGGCAGGTTGGCCAGCAGCTCGATGGTCTCGGACTGGAACGAGGGCTTGGGTGCCTCGACGCCGCTGGCGATGCCGGCGAGATCGTTGCCGGCCGAAAAGCACCGGCCAGCGCCGCGCACCACCACCAGCCCGACCTCCTCGGTCTGGACGGCAATCCGCTCGACGTGGGCACGCAGTTCGATGAACAGCGGCACGGTCAGCGCGTTCAGCTTCTCGGGCCGATTGAGCGTCAGCGTGACCAGGCCCTCGCGGTCCGTGCGCAGCACCAGTTCGGACATCGTCGATCTCCAGCCCTTCGGGGCCCTTGCGGTCTTCGAGTATCGCGACTGCGCCCCGGTTCTGTCGAGGCGAGACGCCCTGGCTCGCGGGCGGCGCGTACCATTGCACCGATACCCGGTGCCTGCTCGCCCCTCGCCATGGACAGATTCAAGCAGATCGAAACTTTCGTCGCGGTCGCCCAGCGCGGCAGCCTCTCGGCCGCGGCGGCGCTCGAAGGCGTGGCACCGGCCGTGATCGGCCGGCGGCTCGACGCGCTGGAGGCGCGGCTGGGCGTCAAGCTGCTGGTGCGCACCACCCGCCGAGTGAGCCTCACCTTCGAAGGCAGCGCCTTTCTCGAGGACTGCCAGCGCATCCTGGCCGACTTCCACAACGCCGAGAGCTCGGTCTCGCTGGGCGGCGTCCGCGCGAGCGGCCACATCCGCGTCAGCGCGCCGGCCGGCTTCGGCCGCCGGCACGTCGCGCCGCTGGTGGCCGGATTCCTCGCCGACAACCCCGAGGTCTCGCTCTCGCTCGAACTCTCCGACCGACTGGCCGACATCGTCACCGAGGGCATCGACCTCGCGGTGCGCATAGGTCACCTCGATGACTCCAGCCTGGTGGGCGTGAAGCTCGCATCCAACCGCCGGGTGGTGGTGGCCAGCCCCGATTACCTGGCGCGCCACGGTACCCCGATGCGTCCGGCCGATCTGACGCACCATCAGTGCCTCACCTTCGGCCGCCACGGCAATCAGGCGCGCGGCTGGGTGTTCACGGTCGACGGCAAGGCCGAGGCGCTGCGGGTGTCGGGAGCCATGGAGTGCAACGACGGCGCGGTGCTCCTCGACTGGGCGCTGGCCGGGCGCGGGCTGGCCTGGCGCTCGATGTGGGAGGTTGCCCAGGACATCGAACAGGGGCGGCTGGTCACGGTGCTCGATGCGTTCAGCGCCCCGGACAACGGCATCTATGCGGTGTTTCCGCAGCGGCGCCACCTGGCGCTGCGGGTGCGCATGCTGGTGGAGCGCCTGAAGCAGACCTACGGCGACGAAGCCTACTGGGCGCGCCGCCACACGCCGCCCACCTGAGCACGTGCGCGCGGGCCGAACGGTAACCGGCCGCGAACTACGCTCACGCGGCAGCTCTCAGGCGGGGCGGCGGAGCGCGCAGCCACCAAGCGAAAAGCCCGGCACCTTGCGGTACCGGGCTTTCGGTTCTGCTGGTCGGGACGGCGGGATTCGAACTCGCGACCCCTTGCACCCCATGCAAGTGCGCTACCAGGCTGCGCTACGCCCCGTGAGACAGCAAGTATAGCGGATAGGCGCGGCGCGCGAAAACGCGCGCCTCAGGGCTCGCGCTGGAGCAGGGCGAGCGCCTGTTCGAGTTCGCCGCGCAGAGCGGCCAGATCGAGCACGACGTCATCGGGCGGGAGCGCCGTCGCGTCGCTCGGCAGGGGCTCTTCGGTCGCGGCTTCAGCCGGCGCCGCCGCGGCCGCCCGCCCGCGTGCACCAGCCTCGCCCAGGCGATTGCGCGCCCCGCTGATCGTGAAGCCCTGCTCGTAGAGGAGATCGCGGATGCGGCGCACCAGCAGCACCTCGTGGTGCTGGTAGTAGCGCCTGTTGCCCCGCCGCTTCATCGGGCGCAGTTGCGTGAACTCCTGCTCCCAGTAGCGCAACACGTGGGGCTTCACGCCGCACAGCTCGCTCACCTCGCCGATCGTGAAGTAGCGCTTGGCGGGGATCGGCGGCAGCGCGGGCTTCGGATCGACCTTGGTATGCATCGTGAAGGGGGAGCAGTGGGCGGGCGCTGATGCCGGCGTGGATCGCGGCGCAGACGCCTGCGGGAAGGCGTTCAGCCGCGGGCCGCGACGTCGATCTGGGACTTCAGCTTCTGGCTGGCGTGGAAGGTGACCACGCGCCGTGCCGAGATCGGAATCTCCTCGCCCGTCTTGGGATTGCGCCCCGGGCGCTGCGGCTTGTCGCGCAGCTGGAAGTTGCCGAAGCCCGACAGCTTGACGCAATGACCGCGCTCGAGCGCCGCGCGGATCTCGTCGAAGAAGGTCTCGACCATGTCCTTGGCCTCGCGCTTGTTCAGGCCCACGCGCTCGAAGAGCATTTCGGCGAGCTCGGCCTTCGTGAGCGTGAACGGCTCGACCTGCTCGACCGGAGGCCGAACGGGTGAGCGGGCGGCATCGTAGGGGTCGATGGCCGGTTGCGACGAGCGTGAGGCTTGCATGACGCGGGCTGAGGCAATCAGGCCGAGGCGCGCAGCCGCGCCCCGAGTCGTTCGGCCAGCCGGGCGACCACCGCATCGAGCAGGCGGGCAACCTCGGCATCGTTCAGGGTGCGCTGAGTATCCTGCAACCAGAATCGGAAGGCAAGGCTTTTCTCCTTATTTTCCAATCCCTTACCGCGATATTCGTCAAACAGTCTCACGTTCCTGACGAGCCCTCCGTCGGGCTGCGCGGCCAGCGCCAGCCCGATCTCGTCGAGCGTCGCGCGGGCCGTCACGGCGTCCGGAAGCACCCAGGCAAGATCGCGCACGACCGGCGGGAAGCGCGACGCTTCCTGCGGCCGGGGCAGCTCGCGACGGGCCAGCCAGTCGAGATCGACCTCGAGCAGCACCGGCGCGCCCGGCAGATCGAGCGAGCGCTGCACCCCCGGGTGCATCACGCCCATCCAGCCCACCGGTTCGGTGCCGTCGAGGATGCGCGCGCTGCGCCCCGGATGCAGCGCCGGATGAGCGGCGCGCTCGAAGCGCAGGCCTTCGGCGCGCGCGCCGGCGAGCGCTTCGAGATCGCCCTTCAGGTCGAAGAAATCGACCGGGCGCCCGGCTTCGCCCCACTGCTCGTCGAGCGCCGGCCCGAAGGCGAGCGCCGCAAGACGCAGCGGCTGGCTGACGCCGCGCACGGTGTGCGGCCCGGAAGACACCTGCGGATCGGCGCCGAAGACCCGGCCGATCTCGAACAGGCGCACCCGCGAGGCCTTGCGGGCGAGGTTGACGCGCAGCGTCTCGACCAGGCCCGCCCACAGCGTGGTGCGCATCACGTCGAGGTGCGCGGCGATCGGGTTGAGCAGGCGTATCGGGGGCTGCGTGCCCAGGCTCGCCTCCAGGGTGCCGGCAGTGAAGCCGAAGGTGATCACCTCCTGGTAGTCGCGAGCCGCCATCGCACGCCGCAGCGTGGTGGTCGGGCGCTGCGCCTCGGGCTGCGGCAGCATCGGCGAGCGCGCGCGCGGCGGGCGCACCGGCAGGCGCTCGAAGCCCCAGATCCGCACGACCTCCTCGATCAGATCCTCCTCGATCTGCAGATCGAAGCGCCAGGAGGGCGGCGCGACCACGAAGCGGTCGGGCTCGCGCACGAAGCTCAGGCCCAGCCGCTCGAAACAGACGGCCATCTCGTCGTCGGTGATGGGCACGCCGATCACCTTGCGGGCGCGCTCGGTGCGCATCGCCACCGGCGCGCGCTCGGGCAGCCCCGTGATCTGGTCGTCGATCGGCCCGGCCTGCCCGCCGCAGATATCGAGGATGAGCCGCGACAGGTGCTCGATGTGCTCGACGGTGGTGGCGGCGTCGACACCGCGCTCGAAGCGCTGGGCCGCATCGGTCGAGAAGTTGTAGCGGCGCGCGCGCCCGGCGATGGCCTGCGGCCACCAGAACGCGGCTTCGAGGTAGATGTCGGTGGTGTCGAGGGAGACGGCGGTGGCCTGCCCGCCCATGATGCCGGCGAGGCTCTCCACCTGACGCTCGTCGGCGATGACGCCCACCGTCTCGTCGAGGGTGATCGTCTGGCCATTGAGCAGCTCGAGGCTCTCGCCGCCGCGCCCCCAGCGCACCTCGAGCCCGCCGTGGATGCGCGCCAGGTCGAAGACGTGCGACGGCCGGCCAAGCTCGAGCATCACGTAATTGGAGATGTCGACCAGTGCCGAGATCGGACGCTGGCCGGCGCGCTCGAGGCGCCGCTTCATCCAGTCGGGAGTGCTCGCGCGGGCGTTGACGCCGCGGATCACGCGGCCACTGAAGCGTCCGCACAGATCGGGAGCGAGCAGCCGCACCGGCAGTCTGTCGTCGATCGAGACCGCCACCGCCGGAAACGACGGCTGCACGAGCGGCGCACCGGTTGCGGCCGCAACTTCCCGGGCAACGCCGTAGACCCCGAAGCAGTGCGCGAGATTGGGCGTGAGCTTGAGCGTGAAGACGGCGTCGTCGAGGGCCAGCGCGGCGCGCAGGTCGGCGCCTGGCGCAAGCTCGTCGCCGAGCACCAGCAGCCCGCCATGATCGTCGGACAGGCCGAGCTCGCGCGCCGAGCACAGCATGCCTTCGCTGCGCACGCCGCGCATGGTCACCGGCTTGATCGCCAGGCCGCCGGGCAGCAGCGCGCCCGGCACCGCGCACGGCACGAGCAGACCGGCGGCCACGTTGGGCGCGCCGCACACGATGGTGCGCGTGCCCGTGCCGTCGTCGACCTCGCACACCGAGAGCTTGTCGGCGTCGGGATGGCGGGCAACCGACAGCACGCGCCCGACCACGACGCCGGTGAAGGGCGGCGCCGCACTCGCGACCTCCTCGACCTCGAGCCCGGACATCGTGAGCCGATCGGCGAGGGCTTCGGTGGGAAGCTGCGGATCGCAGAAGCTGCGCAACCAGCTTTCAGGAAACTTCATGCCGGCACCTCGTCAGCGGTTGAACTGCGACAGGAAGCGCAGGTCGTTTTCGTAGAAAAGCCGCAGATCGCCCACGCCATAGCGCAGCATCGCCAGCCGCTCGATGCCCGAGCCGAAGGCGAAACCCAGCCAGCGCTCGGGGTCGAGACCGAAGTTGCGGATCACGCTCGGATGCACCTGCCCGGAGCCCGAGACCTCGAGCCAGCGCCCGGCCAGCGGGCCGTCGTGAAAGCGCATGTCGATCTCGGCCGAGGGCTCGGTGAACGGGAAGTACGACGGCCGGAAGCGCACGTCGAGGTCGTCGGTCTCGAAGAAGCGCTGCAGGAACTCGGTGTAGACCCCCTTGAGGTCGGCGAAGCTGATGTCCTCGTCGATCCACAGGCCCTCGAACTGCTGGAACATCGGCGAGTGGGTGGCGTCGGAATCGACGCGGTAGGTCTTGCCCGGGGCGATCACCTTGATCGGCGGCGTGTGGCTGCGGGCGTAACGGATCTGCACCGGGCTGGTGTGCGTGCGCAACAGCAGCCCGTGGCCGGCGTCGTCGGTGCCCTCGACATAGAACGTGTCGTGCATCGAGCGCGCGGGATGGTTCAGCGGCGTGTTCAGCGCCGTGAAGTTGAAGAAGTCTTCCTCGATCTCGGGCCCGTCGGCCACGTCAAACCCGATGGAGCGGAAGATGGCCTCGACGCGCTCGACGGTGAGCGACAGCGGATGCAGGCCGCCGGCGCCACGGCCGCGCCCGGGCAGCGTGACGTCGATCGCCTCCTGCGCCAGCCGCTCGGCGAGTTCGCCCTGCGCCAGCTGCCGCTCGCGCTCATCGAGCAGCGCCTCGACCGCGCGCTTGACGTCGTTGAGCAGACGCCCGGCGGCGGCGCGCTGTTCGCCCGTCAGGCGACCGAGCCCCTTCATGCGCTGGGTGATCTCGCCGTCGCGGCCGAGGAAGCGTGCCTTGGCGTTGGCGAGGGTGGCGGCGTCACCGGCCTGGGCGATCAGCCCGCGGGCCTGCTCGACGAGGGTGTTGAGGTCCTGATCCATGGAAGCTGCGCTCCGGGAGACGGGTCGGGGTGCGGCGGCTGCCGGCTCGGCCGGGCCGCGCCTGACAGACAGACCGAAAGCAAACGGGGCCCACGGGCCCCGTTTGCGCTGCGGCTGCGACACGACGGGGCGGCAGGCCCCGTCGAGCCGGGCTTCAGGCCGTGGCGAGCGTGGCCTTGACCTGCGCGACGATCGCCGCGAAGGCCGGCTTGTCGTTGACGGCAAGCTCGGCGAGTACCTTGCGGTCGAGGCCGATGGCAGCGCGGTTCAGGCCGGCGATGAAGCGGCTGTAGTTGATGCCGTGCTCGCGGGCGGCGGCGTTGATCCGGGCGATCCAGAGAGCCCGGAACACACGCTTGCGGTTGCGACGATCGCGGTACGCGTACTGCCCGGCGCGCATGACCGCCTGATTGGCGATCCGGAACACCTTGCTGCGGCGGCCGCGGTAGCCCTTGGCCAGCGCGAGAATCTTCTTGTGACGGGCGCGGGCTGTGACACCACGCTTTACTCGGGGCATGGTGGCGCTCCTTTAGGCGTAGGGCATCATGGCGCGCACCGAGTCCACGTTGGTCTCGTGCACGCCGGCCGGGCCGCGAAGATGACGCTTGGTCTTGGCGGTTTTCTTGGTGAGGATGTGGCGCTTGAACGCCTGTCCGCGCTTGATGGTGCCACCGGCGCGGACCCGAAAGCGCTTCGCAGCGCTCTTCTTGGTCTTCATCTTGGGCATGGGCCCCTCTCTGCCTTCTCTTCGATTGCCTCGACAGGTGTCCGGCTTACCTGGCCGGAACTTGCTGGACCCGCTCGGCTTGTATGGGCCCGCAAGACTGCCGGGCCCGCGCCACCCCGAAGGGCGGCTGGTTGGCGTCGGCGCGTGACAGGCACGCGCCGCAGCCCTTACTTCTTCTTGCGCGGCGCGATGATCATGACCATCTGCCGCCCCTCGAGCCTGGGCATCTGCTCGACCTGCCCGACCGCATCGAGGTCGGTGCGCACGCGCTCGAGCAGGCGCACGCCGAATTCCTGGTGGGCCATCTCACGCCCGCGAAAGCGCAGCGTGATCTTGGCCTTGTCGCCTTCGTCGAGGAAGCGCATGAGGTTGCGCAGCTTGACGTTGTAGTCACCGTCGTCGGTGCCCGGCCGGAACTTCACTTCCTTGACCTGGATGATCTTCTGCTTGAGCTTGGCCTCGTGCGCCTTCTTCTGCTCCTGATACTTGAACTTGCCGTAGTCCATCAGGCGGCAGACCGGCGGCGCGGCCATCGGAGCGATCTCTACGAGATCGACCTCCTTGTCTTCGGCAAGCCGGAGAGCATCACGGAAAGCGACGATACCCAGGGGCTCGTTGTCGACCCCGATGAGTCGCACCTCGGGCGCGGTGATCTCGCCGTTGATGCGATGCGAACGTTCGGTAGCGATTGTCTGGACCTCCAGTCAGGGACTTCTCAGGGCCGCGCCAGCGGTTGCGCCCGCCTGGCGGCGATGTCGTCGTGCAGGCGCACCGCGAACTCCTCGAGCCCGATGGCGCCCAGATCGACCCCGCCGCGCGCACGCACGGCCACCTTGCCAGCCTGCCGCTCCTTGTCTCCAACCACGAGGAGGTACGGAACTTTCTGCAAGCTAAACTCGCGGATTTTATAGTTGATCTTCTCGTTCCGCAAATCGGCCTGGACCCTAAATCCTTGTTTTTTCAGCGTCTGCGCAACGTCGTTGGCGTAGTCGGCCTGCGCCTCGGTGATGCTGAGCACCACCGCCTGCACCGGGGCCAGCCACATCGGCATCGCGCCGGCGTGATTCTCGATCAGGATGCCGATGAAGCGCTCGAGCGAGCCGACGATCGCCCGGTGCAGCATGACCGGATGGCGCCGTGAGTTGTCGTCGGCGACATACTCGGCGCCGAGGCGCGCCGCGGTGTTGAAGTCGACCTGCATCGTGCCGCACTGCCACTGCCGGCCAAGCGCATCCTTCAGCGTGTACTCGATCTTGGGTCCGTAGAACGCGCCGTCGCCGGGGGCGATCTCGAACTCGCAGCCCGAGCGGCGCAGCGACTCCATCACCGCGTGCTCGGCCTTGTCCCAGAGCTCGTCGGATCCCACGCGCTTGTCGGGCCGGGTGGCCACCTTGTAGAGGATGTCGGTGAACCCGAAGTCGGCGTAGACCTTCTGCAGCTGCTCGGTGAAGCGCTCGCACTCGGACAGGATGTGGTCCTCGGTGCAGAAGATATGACCGTCGTCCTGCGTGAAGCCGCGCACCCGCAGGATGCCGTGCAGCGCGCCCGAGGGCTCGTTGCGATGGCATTGCCCGAACTCGCCGTAGCGCAACGGCAGCTCACGGTACGAGCGCAGCCCCGCGCGGAAGATCTGCACATGGCCCGGGCAGTTCATCGGCTTGACCGCGTAGATGCGGTTCTCCGACTCGGTGACGAACATGTTCTCGCGGTAGTTCTCCCAGTGGCCGGTGCGCTCCCACAGCGAGCGGTCGAGGATCTGCGGGCCCTTGACCTCCTGGTAGCCGCTGTCCTGGTAGACCCGGCGCATGTACTGCTCGACCTGCTGCCAGATCGTCCAGCCCTTGGGGTGCCAGAACACCAGCCCCGGCGCCTCGTCCTGCATGTGGAACAGGTCGAGCTCGCGGCCCAGCCGACGGTGGTCACGCCGCTCGGCCTCCTCGAGCATGTGCAGGTAGGCGTCGAGATCCTTCTGGCTCGCCCAGGCGGTGCCGTAGATGCGCTGCAGCATCTCGTTGCGCGAGTCGCCGCGCCAGTAGGCGCCGGCCACCTTCATCAGCTTGAAGACCTTGAGCCGTCCGGTGGAGGGCACGTGCGGTCCGCGGCACAGGTCGACGAAGCCGCCCTCGCGGTAGAGCGAGATTGGCTGGTCGGCCGGGATGGCGCCGATGATCTCGGCCTTGTAGCGCTCGCCGATGCCCTCGAAGAAGCGCACGGCGTCGTCGCGGTTCCAGACCTCGCGCACCACCGTCTCGTCGCGCGCGGCGAGCTCGCGCATGCGCGCCTCGATGCGCTCGAGATCCTCGGGCGTGAACGGGCGCTCGTAGGAGAAATCGTAGTAGAAGCCGTTGTCGATGACCGGGCCGATCGTGACCTGCGCCTCGGGGAAGAGCTCCTTCACCGCGTAGGCGAGCAGGTGCGCGGTGGAGTGGCGGATGATCTCGAGGCCGTCGGCATCGCGGTCGGTGACGATGGCCAGCTGCGCGTCGCGCTCGATGACGGCGCTGGTGTCGATGAGGCTGCCATCGAGCCGCCCGGCGAGGGCGGCCTTGGCCAGCCCGGGCCCGATCGAGCGCGCCACATCGGCCACGCTGACCGCGCCGGAAAACTGGCGCACGGTTCCGTCGGGCAGGGTGATGTTGATCATGCAAAGACTCCTGGGAACAGGGCCCGTCGACCCCGGGGCATGGGCGAACCGACAGGCGCGGGCAAAAAAAACGCGGCCGGTGGCCGCGCGTTTCAGCTGTGCAGACAGCCGGCGACGACCTACGGGGAAGGCTCCGGCCGGGTAGTCAGCGGTGTCATAACCATGGCGGTTGGGGGTGTTGGCTTCAAGGAGGCGACGTCGCCTGCCCGACAGCCGCGGATGATGCGGCAGGCCCGGGACCGAGGTCAAGCGATGAAGGCTCCTCGCCAGAGCGCTCAGAAACTCTCGACGAGCAGATGCCGCGCGCCCCGACCTTCGAGAAGTCGACGGCAGTCGGCCACCATCGCCGACGAACCGCACAGGTAGAAGTCGGTCTGCGCGGGATCGAAGTCGAGGCCGGCAAGCGCGTCGGTGACGCGGCCATGCACCCCCCCGACCGGCGCGTCCTGGCGGCTGTAGCACCGGATGACCGTTGATGGCAGCGCATCCAGCGCCAGGGAGATGTCGTCTTCGGCACCACGGCAGCCGAACACGAGCAGCGGCTCGCCCCCACCCTCCTCGCCTTCAAGCGCGCGAAACATCGGCAGGAAGGGGGCGATGCCCGTCCCGGTTGCCACGAAGACCTTGCGATGACCGTTCGGCTGCAGCGCGTAGTGGCCCAGCGGCATCTCGATCACCGTGCCGATGCCGACCGTTGCCTGCCGCACGAAGCGCGATCCGGGCCCGCCCGTGCGCGTGCTGATCAGGAATTGCACGACGCGCCCCGCGACGCCGGCGATCGAGTAATCGCGCCATTGGCCAGGACCGACCTGCAGCCGCGCGAACTGGCCCGGGGCAACCGGGCCCGGATCGACATCGAGCTCGAACGCCAGTCGCCAGATCGAGTCGGTCAGCCGCTGGCTGTTCCTGAGAACGGCGCGCGCGCGGCTCGCCGGAAGAGGCTGCGTCTGCCCGGGGTCCGGCGGTTTCGGTCCGGCCTTCAGCGCCGCTCGGATCATCGGCATGCCGCGCGCGCCCAGCGCCTGACAGGCCGCGCCGACGCCCCCCATCAGCGAGCCGACGATGCCCAGGCATCCGGCGTCCGAGCCCGCCAGGAACAGACCCTCGACGGGCGTTCGCGGCCCGAGCAGCGACGAGCGGTAGCGCTCGGGCGTGGCCGCCAGCCCGTAGAAGCGCCCGCCCGGGTGGGAGGTGTAGTGCTCGACCGTCAGGGGTGTCGAGAGTTCGCGGTAGGTCACCAGGCTGGCCAGCCCGGGAATGTGGGTATCGGCCAGGCGCAGCAGCCCGTCGCCGATGCGCTCCTTGAGCGCGGAGTAGTCGGCGCCGCGATGGCCTCTGGGCTGTCCGCGCCACGCGGCAAAGGCCTCGGCATCGACGAAGCCGATGATCTCGGCCGTGTGAAATCGCTCGTCCCCGGACTTGATGGACGGAAACGACACGTAGATGCTGCGCGGCTCGCCGGCGAGCACGCCACGCGTCTGGGCGGCCGTGTCGTCGTGATCGAAGCCGGTGTTGATCCAGTGGTTCTCACCGTGCACGCCGATCGCGCGCGCATCGGCCGAGAGCCGCAGATACAGCGTCACGGCCGACTCGCCGCAGTCGAGCCGCGCAATCAGCGCGCGCAGATCGGCCGTGCGCTTGCCGATCTCACCGTCGGTGGGCAACAGCCGCTCGAAGGTGATGGGGGCGCCGGCGTTGGAGATCACGATCGGCGCGCGCGCGGTCATGGAGCGGGGCTGCGGGCCGCGACGATCGACCACCTCGACGCCGACCGCACGCCCGTTCGCGACCAGGATGCGCGTCACCTCCTGCGCAACGCGGATCTCGCCGCCGGCGCGCTCGATGCCAGTCTCGAAGCTGCGGGCAATGCGCGCCGCCCCGCCCTCGGGATACCACGCGCCGTCGAAATAGTGATGAACGATCTGGGCGTGGATCGCCAGCGCGCTGCGACCGGGCGGCAGACCGTAATCGCCCCATTGGCTGGCAAGCAGCGCGCGCAGTCGTGGCGAACGGAAACGCGACTCGAGGTAGTCGCGGGTCGTCCGGGTCGCCAGGCGCCCGGTCAGACGCTGGATGAGCCGCAGCGCCGGCTCGGCCGGACGCGGCACCATGCCGCGGGCAAAGCCGAGCATCGTCCAGCGCACCACGCGGCGGATGTCGACGAAATAGCGTCTGATCGCCCGCGCCTCGTCGGGCCACGCGGCAATCAGCCGGCGCTCGTACTCGCTCGCACTTGACGG
>JBILUW010000322.1:0-3929 GCA_044370795.1 Burkholderiaceae bacterium | reverse complement strand
GGCTTTCTCGCCGACATGGAGCGCACCGAGCGCGAGCGCACCGGCATCGCCAACCTGCGGGTGGGCTTCAACAGCGTGCACGGCTTCTACATCGAGATCACGAATGGCCAGGCCGCGCGGGTGCCGCCCGATTACCGCCGCCGCCAGACGCTCAAGAACGCCGAGCGCTACATCACGCCCGAGCTCAAGGCCTTCGAGGACAAGGCGCTGTCAGCCCGCGAGCGGGCGCTGGCGCGCGAGCGCGAGCTCTACGAACAGCTGCTCGCCGCGCTCGCGCCCTCGGTGCCGCCGTGGCAGGCCATCGGTCGCGCGGTGGCCGAGATCGACGTGCTGGCCACGCTCGCCGCGCGCGCGGCCGCGCTCGGCTGGGTGGAGCCGCAGTTCGGCACGCTGCCCGGCATCGAGATCCGCGGCGGGCGCCATCCGGTGGTGCAGCAGGGCGTCGAGCGCTTCGTGCCCAACGACTGCGTGCTCGACGAGCGGCATCGCATGGTCGTGCTCACCGGCCCCAACATGGGCGGCAAGTCGACCTACATGCGCCAGACGGCGCTGATCGTGCTGCTCGCCTACTGCGGCAGCTGGGTGCCGGCCGAGGCCTGCCGGCTGGGGCCGATCGACCGGATCTTCACTCGCATCGGCGCCTCCGACGATCTCGCCGGCGGGCGCTCCACCTTCATGGTCGAGATGACCGAGGCGGCCGCCATTCTCAATGCCGCCACCGACCGCTCGCTGGTCCTGATGGACGAGATCGGCCGCGGCACCTCGACCTTCGACGGCCTGGCGCTGGCCCAGGCGATCGCCTCGCGCCTCATCGGCCACAACCGCGCGTTCACGCTGTTCGCGACGCACTACTTCGAGATCACCCAGCTCGCGCAGCGCCATCCGGGCGTGGTGAACCGGCACCTGGCCGCAGTCGAGCACCGCGGCGGCATCGCCTTTCTGCACGAGGTGCGCGACGGCCCGGCCAGCCGCAGCTACGGACTGCAGGTGGCCCGTCTGGCGGGCCTGCCCCCGGCGGTGGTGCGCAGCGCCGGCCAGGTGCTCGAGACCCTGGAGAGCCAGGCGCGCGCAGGCGACCAGCAGATCGATCTGTTCGCGGCGGGCGCGACCGACACGCACGGCGACGAGCCTCCGCAGGCCGATCCCATCGACGAGGCGGCCCTCGCCGTGCTCGAGGAGCTTGCGGCGGTCGATCCCGACAGCCTCACGCCGCGCTCGGCGCTCGAGCTGGTGTACCGCCTGAAGGCGCGTTCGATCGCTGGCAGCGACAGGGACTGGCGGCGCGGCGGGGACTGACGGCGCAGCCGCCGCGACAGCCGTCGCAATCAGTGCAGACGATGGCCGTCGCGCCAGCCGGGCGGCCCGTCGTCGTGCTCGGCATCGACCCCGCTGCGTTCGTCGGCGTGCGCATCGGTGTCGGCATCGTCGTCGCTGGCGGCTACCTGCGCGTTGGCGGCATCCGGCGGCCCGCTTGCCTGGGCGCGCTCGCGCTCCATCTCCTCGTCGGAGGCCGGACGCACCCCGGTCACCTCGACATCGAAGCGCAGCGCCATGCCCGCCAGCGGGTGGTTGCCGTCGAGCACAACCGCCTCGTCGTTGAAGTCGGTGACCGTGTAGATGCCGGTGGGATCGGTGGCGCCGGCGCGGTTGTCGTCGGGCAGACGCTCGAAGGTCATGCCGACCTCGAGCTGCTCGGGAAACTCGGCACGCGGGGCAAGATCGATGAGGTCGGCGTCGTATTCGCCGAAGCCGTCTTCGGGTTGCAGATAGACCGAGGTGCTGAAGCCTGGCTCGCAACCATCGAGCGCCGATTCGATCTTGGGGAACACGTTGCCGTAGCCGCCGTGCAGGTAGGTGAGCTCGCGCTCGCCCTCCTCGAGAGGCTCGCCCTGGGAATCGAACAGCCGGTAGCGAACCGTGACCCACATGCCATCACCGACCGCCATCACCCGTCTCCCTATAATCCGACCCATGAAGCCCGATCCCGCACCCCTGGGCCAGACCAGTGTAGACCACTTCATGCGCCGACACTGGCAACGCCTTCCGCTGCTGGTGCGGCAGGCCATTCCGGGAATGCAGCCGCCGGTTGCCACCGAGCGTCTGTTCGAGATGGCAGGGCGCGATGACGTCGAATCGCGTCTCGTGACCCACCAGCGCGGCCGCTGGACGCTCGAGCGCGGACCATTCGCGCAAGACGAGCTGCCCGGGCCGCGCAAGCGCGACTGGACGCTGCTCGTGCAGGGTGTCGACATGCACGACGACGCGGCGCACGAACTGCTTGCGCGGTTTCGCTTCGTGCCCGATGCGAGGCTCGACGACCTGATGATCAGCTGGGCCGCGCCCGGCGGCGGTGTCGGCCCGCATATCGACTCCTATGATGTGTTTCTCGTGCAGGCCGCGGGCCGACGGCGCTGGCGTATCGCGCCGCCGGGGCCCTTTCGGCTGGATGAGCGTGCGCCGCTGAAGATCCTGGCCGACTTCGCGCCCACCGAAACCTGGACGCTCGAGCCCGGCGACATGCTCTACCTGCCGCCCGGATGGGCGCACGAGGGCACGGCCGTCGACGGCCCGTGCATGACCTGCTCGGTGGGGTTTCGCGCGCCATCGCGCCTCGAACTGCTGCGCGCCTTCCTGGCCGACTGCGCCGACGACCCGGAAGGCCCCGACCCCCGCTATGCCGACCGCGGCAGCCCGCCGGCCGCGCGGCCCGGGCGTGTGCCCGACGCGATGGCCGATGCGCTCGCGGGCTGGCTGCGCGACTGGCGCCCTAGCCCCGCCCGCATCGACGACTTCCTGGGCCGCTACCTCACCGAGCCCAAGCCGCAGGTGTGGTTCGAGTCGCCCGAGCGCACGCCTGCGCTGCCCGCGTGGTGGCGCGCCGCGCAGGCGCGCGGCGTGGTGCTCGACCGCCGCAGCCGCATCGCCTGGCGGGGCCGGCGCATCTTCCTCAATGGCGAATCGTTCGACAGCGCCGGCGCATCCGCGCGGCTGCGCGAACTGGCCGATGCCCGCAGGCTCGCGCCCTCGGCCCTGGCGGCGTTCGACGCCGGCTCGCCGCTGGCCATGCGTCTGCACGCATGGCTCGCGGCGGGCTGGCTGCATCTGGGTCCTACGCCCGCGACTGCGCGTCGCGGGCGCGCCGATCAGTCGGCGTAGGCCCCGGCCGCCCGGATGATGGGCGTCCACTTGTCGATCTCGGCCTTCAGCCAGGCGCGCAGCGCCTCGGGCGTCTGACGCTCGACGGGCACGATGTCGGCGGCCAGTTCGGACAGACGCTTGCGCACGTCCGGGTCCTTGAGCGCCGCCTGCAGCGCCGCGTTCAGACGATCGTTGATCGCCTTGGGCGTGCCCTTGGGCAGATACACGCCGTGCCACACCACCACCTGGAAGTCCTTCAGGCCGCTCTCGGCGAGCGTGGGTGCGCTGGGCAGCGACGCGATGCGCGCGGGCGCGGTCACGCCGTACAGCTTGACGTTGCCGGCGGTGATCTGGGGCAGGGTCTGGGTGGTCTGGTCGCACAGCACGTCGACCTGTCCGCCGAGCAGGTCGGTCATGGCCGGTCCGGTCCCCTTGTAGGGCACGGTGGTGAGGTCGACCCCGATCGCCTTCTGGAAGAGCATGCCGCACAGATGCGAGACCGCACCCAGGCCGGCGTTGGCCAGCGTGGCCTTCTCACGATTGGCCTTCAGCCAGGCCACCAGTTCGGTCATGTTGTTGGGCGGCAGGTTCTTGCGGCCCAGCAGGGTCATGGGCACGTCGGCCACCAGGCCCACGTACTCGAAGTCGTTCATCGGGTCGTAGGGCAGCTTGCGGTACAGGCCGACCGCGGTGGCCATGCCGTTGTGGTGGATGAAGGCGGTGTAGCCGTCGGGCGCGGCCTTGGCCACGCGGTTGGCGCCGATGGTGCCGCCGGCGCCCACGGTGTTCTC
>JBILUW010000321.1:0-3961 GCA_044370795.1 Burkholderiaceae bacterium | reverse complement strand
GTGGCCTGGGAGTTCTGGCTGGCGCCGCTGCGACCCGGCGGCTCGATGCTGGCGCTGAAGGCCGTGCCCCTGGTGCTCGGGCTGCCGGCGCTGCGCGCCTCGCGGCTGCGGGCCTATCAGGCCTGGAGCATGGGCATCCTGCTCTACCTGTGCGAGGGGCTGGTGCGGGCGAGCAGCGACCGCGGCCTGTCGGCCGGGCTGGCAGCGGCCGAGACCGTCCTGGCCACGGTCGCCTTCGCCGCGATCCTCGCCTACGTGCACGCCCGGCGCCGTGCGGCGGCGGCAGCTCCCGCAACGCCATGACTGCGCCCGCAGCCGCCGGCCGCCCCGGCCGCGGCCAGCCGCACCGGGCGCTGCTGTCGCTGCTTGCCATCTTCATCGAGAGCGGCCACTCGCGCCGCCTGCTGTGGGCGTTCGCGGCGTTCGCCCTGATCCATGCGGCGGGCACGGCTGGCTTCCTCTGGATAGGCGGCGCCACGACCTCGCCTGTCGATGCGCTCTACATGACCTTCATCACGGTCTCGACCATCGGCTTCAGCGAGGTCATCGACCTGACCGACCATCCGGGCGGCCGGCTGTTCACGATCGCCATCGCCCTGCTGGGCATAGGCACCATGACATTCCTGTTCTCGACGGTGACAGCGTTCGTCCTCGAGACCAACCAGAACCGCAGCTACCGGAGGCGCCGCGTGCAGGATCGCATCGCACGACTGAACGACCACTACGTCGTCTGCGGCGCCGGCCGCATCGGCGGCTACGTGATCGACGAGCTCGAGGCCTCCGGGCTGGCGTGGGTGGCCATCGACAACAGCCTGGCCGCGATCGAGCAGATCCACGAGCGGCGTCCGACCGCGCTGTGGGTGGAGGGCGACGCAGCCGACGACGACACGCTCGAGCGGGCCGGCATCGCCCGCTGCCGCGGCGTGTTCGCGGTCACGGGCGACGACTCCAAGAATCTGGTCGTCAGCCTCTCGGCCAAGCAGCTGAACCCCGCCGCCCGGGTGGTCGCCCGGGTGCACGACCCGCGCAACGTCGCCAAGACGCTGCGAGCCGGCGCCGACGAGATCGTCTCGCCCGATTTCTCCGGCGGCCGGCGGATCGCCGCGCTGATGCTGCGCCCGCAGATGGTGTCGCTGGTCGACGAACTGCTGCGCGCCGGCGGCCCGCTGTCGGTCGAGGAGCTGGCGGTGCCCGCAGGCTCGCGCCGCCTCACGGTCGCCGGGCTGGGCCGTTCGACCGAGTGGCTGCTGGTGGCGATCCGCGAGGGCGAGCGGTGGGCGTTCAACCCGCCGGACGACGCGCTGATCGCCGAGGCCAGCGTGCTGATCGTGATCGCCAGCGAAACGGGGCGGCGCGAACTGGAGCGCGCGCTGGCCGGCTGAAGGGGCGCGGGGCGCGCCACCGGTTCAGGCTGCCCTGGCCGGCGGCTGCACCGCCACGGCCGCGGCCTCCAGCAGCGCCGGATCGTCGGCCGCCAGCAGCGCGGCGTCCGAGAGCATGCGTCGCCAGCGCCGCGCTCCCGGCAGACCGTTGAACAGACCCAGCACGTGCCGGGTGAGTTCGCGGACGTGGCCGCCGCGGACCACCTGCCCGCGCGCGAGCTCGACGAGCGCCGTGGCCGCCGCATGCCGGTCGGCTAAGCGCGCCGGCTCGCCGTAGAAGAGCGGATCGACTGCAGCGAGCAGCCACGGGTTGCGGTAGGGCTCGCGGCCGAGCATCACGCCGTCGAGCGGCGGCCCGTCCGCACAGCCAGGCTCGAGCCTGCCGAGCGCCGCCGCCAGATCGTCGAGACCGCCGTTGAGCACGATGCGAAGATCCGGGAAATCGGA
Source organism: Burkholderiaceae bacterium (assembly GCA_044370795.1). Taxonomy (GTDB): domain Bacteria; phylum Pseudomonadota; class Gammaproteobacteria; order Burkholderiales; family Burkholderiaceae_E; genus Quisquiliibacterium. The sequence goes on along the minus strand of JBILUW010000321.1, from coordinate 2,132 downwards.
TTTCAGCCGGTGCACGAGCGAATAGCGCAGCGGCGGCACCTCGCGATTCTCCTTCGGCGAGAGGCCCCGCAACCAGGCGTTGCGGGCGTGCACGATGAACACCTGTGCGCCGCCGCGGGCCACCTCGCCGACGAAGTCGCGCACGAAGGCATACGACTCCTCGCGGTCGATGCCCAGGCGATGCTTGACCGTGACCGGCAGATCGACCGCGTCGCGCATGGCCGCTACGCAGTCGCGCACCAGTGCCGGCTCGGCCATCAGGCACGCTCCGAAGGCGCCGCGCTGCACCCGCTCGCTCGGGCAGCCGCAGTTCAGGTTGATCTCGTCGTAACCCCAGCGCTGGCCGAGCCGCGCGCAGGCGGCCAGATCGGCCGGCTCGCTGCCGCCGAGCTGCAGCGCCACCGGCTGCTCGGCGGGGTCGAAGTCGAGGTGACGCGCGACATCGCCGTGCAGCAGCGCGCCGGTGGTGACCATCTCGGTGTAAAGACGCGCCCGGCGGGTGAGCAGCCGATGGAAGGCGCGGCAGTGACGGTCGGTCCAGTCCATCATGGGGGCCACGCAGAAGCGCCAGTCGCGCGGACGCCCGGCGCCCTGATCGGCCCCAGGCACCGGCCACGGCGCCATACTGGATCGACATCCATCATCCACGAGGCCGACTTTACAGGCGGACGCGTCCGACGATACCGTGGCTTCCAACGACGTCTCATCGAACGTCGCGTCAACCCCCAGGAGGCTCAATTGGCCCGACACTTCCTGATTCTCGACGATCATCCCTTCGTCCATACGGCGCTGGTCCATCTGCTGCGCGATCTCGAACCCGGTGCCAGGCTCACGCTAACCCATCGGCTCGCGCAGGCCGTGGCCTGCCTGCGCGCCGACCCCGCGCCCGACCTCGTCATCGCCGACCTGCACCTTGCCGACGCCAGCGGACCCGAGGTGGTTGCCGCCTTGCGGCGCCAGCGTCCGGAGTGCCCGGTGGCCGTGTTCTCGGCCAGCGAGGATACGCCGACGATACGCCGCTGCCTGGAGGCCGGCGCGGTCGGGTACATCCCGAAGACGCACACCCAGGAGGCCACGACCAACGCCCTGCGCCTGATCACCTCGGGCTGCCCCTACCTGCCACCCCAGGTGCTTGGCGGGCGCGCCGACGGACAGTCGCTCGTGGAGGCGCGCATGAAAGGATCATCCGACCCTTTCGTGCTCGGCCTGACGGCTCGCCAGGTCGATGTGCTGCGACTGGTCGTGCGCGGGCTGCCCAACAAGCTGATCTGCCGCCAGCTGCGCCTGGCCGAAGGCACGGTGAAAGTGCACGTGAGCGCCGTGTTGCGGGCACTCGGTGTGCGCAACCGGACCCAGGCCGTGATCGCCGTCAACCAGCTCGGTCTGGACATCCGCGACTGACCGCAGCCGCGCGCCCGGCGGCGGGCTCGGCCGGGGCTCAGGGCGCCGGCGCCGGGATGCTGGTGAGCGCGACCGTCCGTTCCCAGGCGGTGAGGGCGCCAGCCTCGACGAGGCGCCGCCCCAGCAGACCCGACCAGTGCCGCGACGAGCCGAACTCCGCGGCCCAGCTCTTCAGACGCCGCGTGTACAGCTGCAGATCGTATTCGATGGTGACGCCGATCGCGCCATGCACGGCGTGCGCCACCTCGGCAACCTGCGTGGCCGCGGTGCAGGCGACCTCGCGGCAGGCGGCCACGCGGTCGGTGTCCAGGCTCGAGCCCGGATCGGTCATGGCCAGACGGGCTGCCATGGTGGCCATCGCGCTCCATTCGGCGGCCACCGCGAGCTGCTGCTGGATCGCCTGGAACTTGCCGATCGGCTTGCCGAACTGGGCTCGATCGTTGGCATAGCCCACCGACAGGGCGAGGGCGCGCCGGGTGGCGCCCGCGATCTGCGCCGTGCGCACAGCAGCACCCGCAAGCAGCACGCACTGCGTGGGCGCAACCGTGGCCTGCGCGAGCCGGCCAGCCGCGCCCGGCCAGCGCAGACCGGTGCGCGACTCGCCCGCGGAGTTGATGCCCGCGCTCGCATGCGCGGCGTCGACGGCCAGCAGCAAGACGCGATCGCCGACCTGAACCAGAACCTGTCCACCGGGCGTCACGCCCGGCACCGCGTCGGCGACGATGTCGTCG
>JBILUW010000005.1:0-43223 GCA_044370795.1 Burkholderiaceae bacterium | reverse complement strand
GTCCAGGGTGAACGTCGGCCGCGCCAGCGCGACCCGGATGCGCAGCGGCCCGGTCACGACAACAGGCCCGGGCTGCGCCGCTTCATCAGCGCCAGGCCCAGCAGGACTGCGAACGAGAACAGCAGCATGCCGCCGGCCAGCCAGTGCGCCTGCGCATACTCCATCGCCTCGACGTGGCCGTAGATCTCGGTGGACACCACGCGGGTGCGTCCGGGGATGTTCCCGCCGATCATGAGCACCACGCCGAACTCGCCCACGGTGTGGGCGAAACTGAGGATCGCGGCGGTGATCAGGCCCGGGCGGGCCAGCGGCAGGGCGACCGTGAAGAAGGCATCGACGGGTCCGGCGCGCAGGGTGGCCGCCACCTCGAGCGGCCGCCTGCCGATGGCCTCGAAGGCATGCTGGATGGGCTGCACCGCGAACGGCAGCGAGTAGACCACCGAGCCGATCAGCAGCCCGGTGAAGGTGAACGAGAGCACGCCCCAGCCCAGGGCCTGCGTGAGCCAGCCCAGCGGCCCCTCGGGCCCCAGCGCGACCAGCAGGTAGAAGCCGAGCACGGTCGGCGGCAGCACCAGCGGCAGGGTGACCAGCGCCGCGATGGGCGCGCGCCAGCGCGACGCGGTGCGGGCCAGCCACCAGGCCAGCGGCGTGGCGACGATCAGCAGCAGCAGCGTGGTGAGCGCGGCGAGCGCCAGCGTGAGCCGGATGGCCTGCAGCGACGACTCGCTCAGTACGGCATCCATGGGTCCGTCCGGACTCAGAGCTCGTAGCCGTGCACGCGGATCAGCGCGCGCGCCGTCTCGCCGCGCAGGAACTCGAGCAGCGCGCGCGCCGCCGGGTTGTCGCGGCCGGCGGCGAGCAGGATGGCGTCCTGGCGCAACGGCGCATGCAGCGACTGCGGAACCAGCCACGCCGAACCGGAGGCGATCCGGCCGTCGGTCTGGACCTGCGACAGCGCCACGAAGCCGAGCTCGGCGTTGCCGCTGGCGACGAACTGATAGGCCTGGGCGATGTTCTCGCCCTGCACCAGGCGCGGTCGCAGCGCCTCGAGCACACCCAGCCGCGTCATGACCTCGACGGCAGCGGCGCCGTAGGGCGCGAGCTTCGGGTTGGCCAGCGCCAGACGCTGGATGCGCCCTTCGCGCAGCACCGCGCCGGCGTCGTCGACCAGCCCGGGGCGAGGACTCCAGAGCACCAGCCGCCCCACCGCGTAGGTGAAGCGGGTTCCGGGCACCCCCAGACCGTCGGTTTCCAGGCGCCGCGGCGTGATCTCGTCGGCCGCCAGGAACACGCCGTAGGGCGCGCCGTGGCGCGCCTGCGCGTACAGGGCGCCGGTGGCGCCCAGCGCGATCAGCGCCCGATGGCCGGTCTGTTCCTCGAAGGCGCGGGCGATGCGCTGCATCGGCGCGGCGAAATTGGCGGCGACCGCCACATGCACCTCGGCCGCGACAGCGGGCTGGCCAAGGGTCGACACAGCCAGCAGCGACAGCAGGATCGCGCGAAAGAAGACGGAAGCGGGCACGGCTAACCGCTGTTCAAAAAGGGAATAGCGAGTGTAGCATCGGCCCATGGCAGCGACCCGTACCCGAACCGCCTCGCCCGCGTTGGCAACCGCGCGCCATGCGCCGGCGCTGCGCCTTGCCCAGGCGCTGGGTCACGAGCCGGCCGACCGGCGCATCGACGTGCTGCGCCGCATCGCCGAGGCCGGCTCCATCTCCGAGGCGGCGCGCCTCGTGGGCATCAGCTACAAGGCTGCCTGGCAGGCGATCGAAACCCTGGGTAACCTCGCCGGCCAGCCCATGGTCGAGAAGGCCGTGGGTGGCGCGGGCGGCGGCGGAGCCCGGCTGACCGCGGCGGGTTACCGCGTCCTCGACGCGGCCGATCGCCTGGCCGGCGCCCGCCGGGCAGCCCTCGCAAGCCTGGGTGTGGGCAGCGAACTGGCGACCAGCGGACTCGCGGGGCTCGCGCTGCGCACCAGCATGCGCAATGCCCTGCCGTGTTCGGTCTCGGGCCTGGAATCCACGGCCGGCGGCGCGGTGCGGGTCGGCCTGGCGCTGGCCGACGGCACGCCACTGCACGCGCGCCTCACCGCCGAGAGCGCCGAACTGCTGGCGCTGCGCCCGGGCCTGCCGGTGATCGCGCTGTGCAAGGCGACGGCCGTGCGCGTGGCCGGGCGGATGGCCGCGGCTCCCGGACGCAATCGCCTCGGGGGGTGCATCGCCCGCGTCGGCATGGCGCCCGACGATGCCGAGGTCGCCCTGCGCCTCGATGGCGGACTGCAGCTGGTCGGGTTCACGCGCCGCGCGGGCAGCCTCGCGCCCGGGCGTGCCGCCTGTGCAAGCATCGACGAGTCGGCGGTCGTGCTGGCCCTGGGCGCCTGACGGCATCGCCTTGACCGGGCCCGCAGGCGCCGCGCACCATCGCGTCCTGCCTTCTACCCCGGAGCCCCCATGCTGCCCCTCGCCGGCTACGCCGAACGCCTGTCCGTGCGCCCCGGACAGACCCTGCGCTTCCATGTCGCCAACGCCACCGGCAAGCCGGTCGAGGCGCGCGTCGAGCGGGTGATCTGCGCCGACCCCAACCCGGCCATCGGTGGGGTGCGCACCGAGCCCGCGCCCATGGCGGTGCGCACGCTGGCCGAGCCGGCGGCGCAAGCGGTGCCGCTGGGGTCATGGGCCACCCTGGGGCCCGCGGGGATGCTGGCCGGGCTCACCGCCTGCACCTTCACGATCCGCATCCTGCCCACGCTGGCGCGCGCCGGCCGGCAGGTGGTGGCCTCCTGCCGCGCCGACTCCGGCGCAGGTTTCGAGATCGAACTCACGCCCGCGCTCACCCTGCGGGCGCGGGTGGGCATGGCCGGTGGCGGCGAGAGCGAGATCGAAACGGCCGCGCCGCTGCCGCTGCACGCCTGGAGCGTCATCACCCTGGCCATCGATGGCGGCGCGCGCAGCCTCGCGCTGTCGGTGGCCGACCCGGGCGGGCAGCGGGCACCGCAAGCCGCGCAGGTCCGCATGGCGGCCGGCCCCCTGCCCGATGCCGGCGCTCGCCAGCTCAGCCTGGCCAGCGCCGACGCAGCGTGGCCGCGCGACCCATTCAACGGCCGACTCGAGGATCCGGTGCTGCTCGCGCGCGCGCTGCAAGCCGGCCGGCACGCCGACGCCGCGCCATCGTCCGCCGACCCCGATTGCGTGGGCGCCTGGGACTTCGCCCGCGAAGTGGACGGACATCGCGTCGTCGACACCGGCCCGCGCGGGCACCACGGACAGCTGTTCAACACGCCCACGCGCGCGGTGCGCGGCTCGCGCTGGAGCGGCGAGGAGCAATGCTTCCGCCACGCGCCCGCCCACTACGGCGCGATCCACTTCCACGAGGACGATCTCGACGACTGCCGCTGGCCGGCCACCCACGAGATCACCATCCCCGCCGACCTGCGATCGGACGCCTACGCGCTGATGCTGTGCGCCGGCAGCGCGCAGGAGAACATCCCCTTCTTCGTGGTGCCGCCGCAGGGCGGCGCGCGCGCGAAGATGGCGGTTCTGGTGTCTACCTACACCTACACCGTCTACGGCAACCACGCGCGGCCCGAGTGGATGAACGATCCGCGCTGGCGCCAGGCCTGGATCGACCAGGCGCGCGCCTGGAACGCCTATCCGCACAACCCGGGTGAGCACCGCGACTACGGGCTGTCGACGTACAACGTGCACCCCGACGGCTCGGGCATCGGCCTGGTGAGCTGGCGCCGGCCCATGCTCAATCTGCGGGTGGGCTACTTCACCTATCCGTATCCCGAGATCCGCGCCTCGGGCCTGCGCCACTACCCGGCCGACAGCCATCTGCTGATGTGGCTGGCCGCGCGCGGCCACGACGTCGATCTGATCACCGACGAGGAGCTGCACCGCGAGGGCGCGGCCCTGCTCGCGCCCTACAAGGCCGTGATCACCGGCTCGCACCCCGAGTACCACACCGCGCGCATGCTCGATGCGCTGCAGTCGTGGCGCGATGCCGGCGGGCGCCTCGTCTACCTCGGCGGCAACGGCTTCTACTGGCGCATCGCGCTCGATGCGGCGCGCGAAGGCGTGATCGAGGTGCGCCGCGCCGAAGGCGGCATCCGCGCCTGGGCCGCCGACCCTGGCGAGTACTACCACCAGTTCGACGGCCGCTACGGCGGCCTGTGGCGGCGCAACGGCCGCCCGCCGCAGCAGCTCGTGGGCGTGGGCTTCACCGCGCAGGGCAATTTCGTCGGATCGCACTACCGCATCAACCCCGCCGCCCGCGCCAACCCGGCAGTGAGCTGGATCCTCGAGGGCGTGAGCGCCGAGACCGTGGGCGGCGAGGGCTACTGCGGCCACGGCGCGGCCGGCTTCGAGCTCGACCGCGTCGATCGCCGCCAGGGCTCGCCGGCAGGCGCCGTCGTCATCGCCACCTCCGAGAATCACCCGCCCGAGGCTCCCTGGGTGCTGGTGCCCGAGGAGCAGCTCACCCACATCACCACCATCACCGGCGAGTCGCACAAGGCGCTCATACGCGCCGACATGTGCTGGTTCGCCTGCCCGGGCGGCGGCGAGGTCTTCTCGACGGGCTCGATCACCTTCTGCGGCGCGCTGCCGGTCAACGGTGGCGACAACGACGTCTCGCGCATCCTCGACAACGTGCTACGCCGCTTCGGCCGCTGAGTCGGCGGCGCGCTCAGCCCGCGCCGGCCAGCGCCCGCGCGCGCAGGACGGCGTCGGCCCAGGCCTGCGGCTGCTCCTGCGGCGGATTGTGGCCGCAGCCCGCCAGAAACCGGTGCTCGTGGGGCCCGGTGAACTTGGGAACCCCGGAGGTGGTGTCGGTGCGCAGACCGTCGGCCGTGCCGTCGAGCGTCACCGAGGGCACCGCGATCGTCGGCTGCGCGGCAAGCTGCGCCTCGATGGTCGCCACGGCGGGGTCGCCCGGCACGAGCCCGAAGCGGTGCCGGTACGAGTGGATGACCACCTCGACGAAATCCGGGTTGTCGAAGGCGGGGGCGCTGCGCTCGAAGGTTGCCTCGTCGAAGCTCCAGGCGGGCGACCACATCCGCCACAGCGTGCGCGCGATGTCGCGCCGGTTGCGTTCGAGCCCGCGCCGGCCGCGCTCGCCGTGGAAGTAGTACTGGTACCAGAGCGCGGCCTCTTCGGCCGCGGTGGCCGCCGGCTCCATCGACCGGGCGATGTTCTGGATGTTGTAGGTGTTGGCCGACACCAGCGCGACCACGCGCCCGGGCCACAGCGCCGAGACCACGCAGCACGCGCGCCCGCCCCAGTCGTAGCCACCGAGCACCGCGCGCTCGATGCCCAGCGCGTCGAGCAGCGCCAGCAGGTCGGCGCCGAGCACGGCCTGCTCGCCCGAGCGCGGCGTGTCGGGCGACAGAAAGCGCGTGGCACCGAAGCCGCGCAGCCACGGCACGATCACGCGCGCGCCGGCCTGCGCGAGCAGCTCGGCGCTGGCGTCGTAGGCGTGGGCATCGTAGGGAAAGCCATGCGCCATCACGCAAGGCCAGCCGTCGGCCGGGCCGTGCTCCAGGTACTCGACCTGCAGCACACCGGCGGTGATCGATCGCCGATTCATCGTCAGACCTTCGCCATATCGTTGCGCACGCAACCTGTTCGGGGACGCTTCAGCCCAGCGCCGGCAGCGGGTCGGGGCCGCCACCAGGAATCGGCGTGCGATCGACGTTGAGCACCATCGATACCAGCGAGTAGTAGCCGTTGACCGCGATCAGGTCCATCACGCCCTGCTCGCCGAACCGGTCGTGCACCTGCGCGTAGGTGGCGTCGCTCACCCGCTTGTGCTCGTGCAGCTCGCAACTGAACTGGTAGACCGCCTCCTCGTCGGGCGCCATGGCCGCCGGACGACGGCCGTGCGCGATGTCGTCGGCGATCGCCGGAGCCAGACCCGCCTGCATCGCGAGCCTGTGGTGCGCGTGCCACTCGTACTGTGCGCTCCAGTGGCGCGCCGTGACCAGGATGGCGAGCTCGGTGAGCCTGGGCCCCAGCACGCTCTTGAAACGGATGTAGCTGCCGACCCGCTGCAGCTCCTCGCCGAGCTCCGGGCTGCGCAGGAACACGTTGAACGGACTGCCCAGCGAGCCGCCAGCCTGGTTGGCCGCCGAGCCCTGGACCGAGGCTCGCGGACCGGACCGGATGCTCCTGACCAGGTCGCGTTGCGCCTGGCTCATCTCCTCGGGCTCGAGGATGCGGAAGCGGGGCTGCATGACGACTCCTGGCGGACGGTTGGAAGAACGGCGGCGCGTTCAGTCGAGGCTGCCCACCAGCGATGCGCGCTGCGAGATCTCGATGAAGTTGCCGTCGGGATCGCGCACGAACGAGTATCGGACCGCCTCGCCCAGCACCCGCGGGGGCGCGCCCTCCTGACCGCCGCGCGCGACGATGCCGGCATGCTCGGCGACGCAGTCGTGCACCTGGACCGTGAGGTAGCGCCAGCCCGGCGCGCGCCAGTCGTCGCTGCGCGCCACCCGGCGCTCGTCGACGACGACAATGCGGCTGTCGCCGCAAAGATAGACATCGGGCGCGGGCGATTCGAACTGCATCACCTCGCACCAGAATCGGCGATGCGCGCTCCGGTCGGACACCGCCAGCTCGATCGCGATGCCGGTGACGCCATCTTCACCGGGAGGCACCAGCGCCACCCGGTTGCCATCCGGGTCGGCAAGCTCGCTGCGCATCCCGAGCCCCGGGCGGGCGATCCGCACGCCGACGATGCCCGACGGCGGCGCCGGCGGCAGCCGATCGCGGGCATGGTTGACCTTGATGATGGAGCCGTTGGCGTGGTGGCGCAGCTGCTGCAGGCCGCCACCGAGCTTGCCGATGTGATCGAACGCCAGCCCGACCGTCTGCTGCCAGAAGGCAAGCTGCGCCTCGCGCTGCCCGGTGAACAGACCGACGTCGAGGTGGGGCTTGGCGAGCTGCATCGGAGGTGGTCCTGACGGGCGGCTCGAAACCGCGGTCCGTCAGGATGCCACAGGGCCGGCGCGCCGCCGCTCAGGCCACCGCGATGCCGAACCGGTCGAAGATCCGGCGGGTCGCCTCGCCCTCGCGGCGCCCCAGCTCCTCGGCCTCGTCAGCCAGCCAGGCAACGGCGCGCGCTTCGCCTTCACGCTCGGCGCGGCGCAGGTACTCGGGTGCCAGCCGGCCGAGCGCGGCCTCCAGCGAGGCTCGCATCGCGTGGAAGTGGCGGATCAGCTCGAGCTCCTCCTCCTCGCCGATGGAGCCGGCTTCGCGCAGCGCGGCCAGCCGCTCCATGTAGAGCCGCCGCTGCTGCTCGCGGTCAGCGGCCGTCACGGCAGCACGCCTGGGTGTTCGGCGCCCGCACCTCGCGCGCCGCGCGCGGCAACGGGGCTCATCCGTTCAAACCGGCGAGAAAACCGCTGGTCAGTTTGCCGAGGATGGCGTCGGTGGCCTGCTGCGGGAGCCCGGGCACGTGCGCCGCGATCGACTTGCTGACCGAATCCTTGAGCGGATCGAGAAGCACGGACGCGAGAAGCCCCGCAGGGCCCAGGGCGGGCAGCAGGCTGCTCGCGCCGAAAAGCTTGGCGACGCCGCTGAAGATGGAACCGAGATTCACGATGCACACTCCCGATGGATGACAAAACCGCCGCCGGACCCGACCATCGGGTAACGACGCGGCTCTCCATCGGCAATTGTCCTGACCGGAAGGCGCGCGCCAATCGGTGGCGCCCCCAGCAAGGGTGAGCCCCAGTCAGGGTCTGCCCCAGTGTCGCGCCGCCGGCGCGGACCGGAAAAGCCGGCCGGCCGTTCGACAGGGTCGCGCAGCCCGGCCACGATCGACCCTCGACCACGGTCTCGCCAGGAGACGACCATGACGTTCATGCACCCGCGCGGGCGCGCGCGCCGCGCCCTGCTGCAGGCCGCCGCCGCCGGCGCGGCACTCGAATTCGCGCCCTTCGCCCGGGCACAGTCCGACTGGCCGCGCCAGCCGGTGCGCCTGATCGTGCCCTACGCCCCGGGCGGGGCCAACGACACCGTGCTGCGGCTGGTGAGCCGCCACGTCGGCGATCGCCTGGGCCAGCCCATCGTGATCGACAACAGGCCGGGCGCTGGCGGCCTGATCGGCACCTCGGCGCTCGCGCAGGCCCGGCCCGACGGCTACACCTTCGGCGTGGGCGCGACGTCCACCCTGATCGCCACCCCCCTGACCAATCCCCAGTCGCCACCGGAGCCGGCCTCAGGCCTGGTCTTCGTCGCGCTGCTCGCCGCCGCGCCGATGCTGCTGGTCGCCCATCCTTCGGTGCCCGTGGCCAGCGCCGCCGAACTGCCGGCATACCTGAAGTTGCAGCGCGGCAAGCTGGGCTACGGCTCGATGGCGGTGGGCCACTTCGGCCACGTAGTGATCAAGGAACTCAGCGACGCCAGCCAGGCCGACATGACGCACGCGCCCTACAAGGGCGAGGCGCCGCTGCTGCAGGACCTCGCAAGCGGCCAGATCCAGATCGCGCTCGCCACGCCGCCCGCCGCGCGCGGACTGATCGAGACCGGCCGGATCAAGGCGCTGGGCGTGACCGGCACGCGGCGGCTGCGGCTGTTCCCCGGCGTGCCCACCCTGGCCGAGCAGGGCTACGCGGCGCCGCTCTACCGCATGACCGCCGGCTGGATAGGCATCATGGGCCCCGCAGGCGTGCCCGATGCCATCGTGCAACGGCTGGGGGCCGAGTACGTCGGGGCCATCCAGACGCCCGAAGTGCGCGACCGCCTGCTCGAACTGGGCCTGGAGCCGATCGGCGCCGACGCGCCGACGTTTGCGGCCACCTACGCGCGCGAACGCCCCATCTGGCGCGATCTGCTGGTGCGCGCCGGCGTCGAGGTCAGAGCCCCCTGAGGATCAGACGATCACCTCGACCTTCGCCCGCTTGGCCACCTGGGTCCAGGTGTCGATCTGCGAGCGGATGACCTTCACGAACTCGTCGCCGACCACCGGGGTGCGGCGCGGCAGGGTCTGCAGTTCCTCGAGCCGCGACGCGATGTCGGGCTTGCGCAGGATCTCGGGCACCAGGGCGATCAGGCGCTGGGCGATGGGCGCAGGCAGGTTGCGTGGCGCCGACAGGCCGAGCCACTGCGAGCCGGTCATCGAGGCGAAGCCCGATTCGGCGAAGGTCGGGATGTTCGGCAGGGCCGGCAGGCGCTGCGGCGTCGAGATGGCCAGCGCGCGCAGCGAGCCCGCCTTGAGCTGCGCGACGTTGGTCGTGACCGGGTCGAAGAGCCCGTCGATCGAGCCGCCGAGCAGGTCCTGCATCGCGGGGGCGCTGCCCTGGTAGGGCACGTGATCGTGCTGCGGCGCCGGCGCTTCGATCTTGAGCATCTCGCCGAACAGGTGGTTGGCCGACCCGATGCCCGAGGTGCCATAGCGCACCGGCCGCGTCTTGGCCGCCGCCACATACTGGGCGAGCGTCTGGAACGGCGACTGCGCCCGCACCAGCAGCACCATCGGCGCCTCGACCAGCATCGCCATGTGGGTGAAGTCGCCCACCGGATCGAAGGGCATCACGTTGCGGGTGGCCGCGGCGTAGATGTGCACCGAGGCGTGGCTCACCAGCAGCGTGTAGCCGTCGGCGGGCGCCTTGGCGACGTAGTCGGTGCCGATGAGCCCACCGGCGCCCGCGCGGTTCTCCACCAGCACGTTCTGGCCGAGGGCCTGCGACAGATGGGGAGCCATCAGGCGCGACACCGTGTCGACGAGGCCGCCGGGCGGAAACTGCGCAACGAGCTTCACCGGACCGCGGGTGGGCCAGGCGGGCTGCTGGGCCCGGAGAATGGCGGGGGCGGCGAGCATGCCGGCACCGGCGGCGAGAATCTGACGACGTTTCATGACGACTCCGGGTTCTGCCTCGGGATCGAGGGCGTGGAAGGCGGATGGCAACTGCGGGACCGACCCGCGAGAGGCTGCATGAACCGTGCCAGCCGCATGGCGCGCTCATGCAGGCGCGGCAACGGCAAGCGCCATGGCCTGGAACGCGATTTGCTCAACAGTCGCGCGCACCGTCGCAAGCCATGCAACGCACCATGTCGGGGCGACCCCCGGAGACGAATGCCATGACCCTGTCTGCGCCCGCGTACGCGGGCCCCCTGCCCGATCACGGGCGCTTTCCCTACTGCGCGATCACGCAGCGGCCCGACTACCGCTGGCCCGACGGCTCGGGCCTGGCGGTCTACCTCGCGCTCAACCACGAGCACTTCGCCTTCGGCGAGGGTCTGGGCGCCATGCTGGGCCCGCCCTCGCCCCAACCCGACGTCCTCAACTACAGCTGGCGCGAGTACGGCAATCGCGTGGGCGCATGGCGCTGCCTCGAGCTCTTCGACGAATTGCGCCTGCCCGCTGCCGCGCTCCTGAACACGGCGCTCTACGACCACTGCCCGGAGCTGGTCGCGGCCTGCGTCGCGCGCGGCGACGAACTGGTCGGGCACGGCCACACGAACGCCGAGCGCCAGGGCCAGTGGCCCGAGGCCGACGAGCACCGGTTGCTCGCCGAGTGCCGCGAGCGCATCCGCGCGCGCAGCGGGGTGACGCCCGCGGGCTGGCTGTCGCCCTGGATCAGCGAGAGCCGCCTCACCCCCGATCTGCTCGCCGAAACCGGCTACACCTACACCCTGAACTGGTGCCATGACGACCAGCCGGTGGTCATGCGCACGCGCGCCGGCGGCAGGCTCTGGTCCATCCCGTATCCGCAGGAGCTCAACGACATTCCGATGATCGTCGCCCGCCAGATGGACGCCAGAGACTTCGCCCAGATGATCATCGACCAGTTCGACGAGATGCTCGAGCAGTCGCGCCGCCAGCCGCTGGTGATGGGCATCGCGCTGCATCCCTACCTCGTCGGCCAGCCCTACCGGCTGCGCCACCTGCGGCGCGCCCTGCGGCACATCGCCGACGCGCGCGCTGCCGGCAGTGTCTGGATCACCACCCCGGGCGCCATCTGCGCCCACGTCGACGGGATGACGCGATGAACACGACGCTGCCACGCATCGGCGTGATCGGCCTGGGCATCATGGGCGGCACCATGGCGCTCGCGCTGCGGCGCGCCGGCTACCCGGTGAGCGGGCACGACCCGCTGCCGCGCATGCGCCAGCGGGCGCGCCGAGCTGGCGTCGACACCCCCGGCTCGAACGCCGCGGTCGCCCGCGCCGCCGATGTGCTCATCCTGTCGCTGCCCAGCGCGGCAGCGCTGGGCGCCGTGGTCGACGAGCTGCGCGATGCGGCCGCGCCGACCTCACGGCAACTCGTGATCGAAACCAGCACGCTGCCGCCTGCCGACAAGGAGCGGGCCGCAGCGGCGCTGCGCGCCCAGCGCAGGCTCATGCTCGATGCGCCGATCAGCGGTACCGCCACCGAACATCCCGAAACCACCTGGATCATGTACCTGAGCGGGCCGGTCGTCGCGTGCCGGACGGCGGCGCAGATCGTGCGGGCATTCACGATGCAGGCGCCGCGGGTGGGCGAATTCGGAGCGGGCATGCGCCTGAAGATCGCGGCCAACCACCTGGTGGCCATCTACAACGTCGCCTACGGCGAGATGACCACCCTGTGCCGCAGCATGGGCCTGGACCCGGCGATCGCCCTGCAGCACATGGTCTCGAGCCCCTACATCGGCACCGGCCTGATGGGTTTGCGCATGCCGATGATGATCCGCCATGAGTACGAGCCAGCGACGATGAAGGTCGGCGTCTGGCAGAAGGACATGCAGGTCATCGCCGACATGGCGCGTTCGGTCGACTGTCCGACACCGCTCTTCGATGCCTGCGCAAGCCTGTACACCGCCGCGCAGGCCCAGGGGCGCGGCGAGCACGACACCGCGTCGGTCGCCGAGGTTCTTGCCGGCCTGGCCGGGCGCGCGCGCGGCGCCGACTGACCGGCGCCGGCGGAGCCCGAAAACGAGATCGGCGGCGGCGCGCCTGCGCTACGCTGATGATCCTGTCCGGCCGGCGCGTCGTGCCGTACCGTGCCCGGTCGGACACCTTCCGGAGATGCCGTCATGCCCATCACCAAAGGATGCAAGGCCCTGGTCGCCGAGGCCAACGCGCTGATCACCACCCACAGCGTCGAAGAGGTGCGCGGGCGCCTCGGCCGCGACCCCCGCCTGCAGCTGGTCGACATCCGCGATCCGCGCGAGCTCGAGCGCGAGGGCTGCATACCCGGAGCGCTGCACGCGCCGCGCGGCATGCTCGAGTTCTGGGTCGACCCCGAATCGCCCTACTTCAAGCCGGTCTTCGCCGACGAGAGCCGGGAGTTCGTCCTGTTCTGCGGCGGCGGCTGGCGCAGCGCGCTGGCCGCGCGCTCGCTGCACGAGATGGGCATGCGCAACATCGCCCACATGCACGGCGGCTTCGGCGCCTGGAAGCAGGCCGGCGCGCCCCTGGAGACCTGGGCCGACCATCAGGCCGCGAGCGCCCGCCGCAAGGCGCAGGTGGGCTGACTCCCCGACCGACCCCGGGCGCGCGCCCGCGCGGCCGCGCGCCGCTCAGCTGATCGCCGGCGCGTTGCTGCCCACGAACTGCAGGCGCAGTTCGCGCTTGAGCACCTTGCCGGTCGCGTTGCGCGGCAGCGCATCGATGATCGCGATGTCGGCCGGAACCTTGAAGCGGGCCAGGCGTTCGCTGCACCAGGCGGTCACGGTCTGCTTGTCCAGGGTCTGGCCGGGCTTGAGCACCAGCACCGCGAGGCCCACCTCACCCCACTTCTCGCTGGGCACGCCGATCACGGCCGCCTCGGCAACCTGCGGCAACTGGTAGAGCGCGTTCTCGACCTCGGCCGGATAGACATTTTCGCCGCCCGAGATGTACATGTCCTTCCAGCGGTCGACGATGTACACGAAGCCCTCATCGTCGGCGCGGGCCGCATCGCCGGTCTTCAGCCAGCGACCGGAGAAGCTCGCCGCCGTGGCATCGGGCCGGTTCCAGTAACCCGGCGTGATGTTGGGCCCGGCCACCCAGAGCTCGCCGATGGCATTGGGCGGGCAGTCGTTGCCGTCGTCGTCGACGATGCGCATCTCGGTGTGCATCAGGGTCTTGCCGGTCGATCCGATCTTGCGCTCGGCATCGGCGGGGTCGAGGAAGATGCACGCGGGGCTGGTCTCGGTCATGCCGAAGCCCTGCATCAGCGCCACCCCGCGCGCCGCCCAGGCCTGCAGGATGCTGAGCGCGCAGGGCGCGCCGCCGACGCCGGCCATGCGCAACCGCGACAGGTCGGTGGTGGCGAAGTCCGGGTGCTGAACCATGAACAGGTAGGGGGCCGGCACCGCGAAGAAGTGCGTGATGCCCTGCGCCGGATCGCCGATCACCTCGAGCGCCCGCCCGGGATCGAAGGCCCGCATGATCACCACCGTGCCGCCGGCATGCAGCACCGGATTGGAATAGCAGTTCAGGCCGCCGGTATGAAACAGCGGCAGCACCGACAGGTGCACGGTGTCGAGGCCGATGCCGCACGGGATGCCCAGGTTCACGCAGTTCCAGAAGTTCATCCCGTGCGTGATCATCGCGCCCTTGGGGTGACCGGTAGTCCCCGAGGTGTACATGATGGTGACCACGTCCTCGTGGGTGAGCGCCACCGGCGTCACCGGCCTGCCCGCCACGGCATCGAGGGCTGCCTCGTAGGGGTTGCCGGCGGGCTGCGTCGCGCTGGTGTCGATGCACAGCAGGTGGCCGATGCCGCAGCGCCGCTGCAGTTCGGCCGCAGCCTCGGCGAAGGCGATGTCGTGGATCAGCAGCTTGGGCGAGCTGTCGTTGAGGATGTACTCGAGCTCGGTGACCGTGAGCCGCCAGTTGAGCAGCACCGCGATCGAGCCGCTGCGGCTGCAGGCGAACTGCAGGTCGAAGTACTCGACCCCATTGTGGGCGAGCAGCGCCACCCGGTCGCCCCGACCGATGCCGAGCCCGGCGAGGTGCGCGGCCATCGCATCGGCCCGACGATCGAGATCGCCATAGCTGAAGCTGCGCCCGGTGGCGAGTTCGCGCACCGCCTCCTTGCGGCCGCGGTTGGCCCGGTGGTGGCGGATCCAGTCATAGGCTCGGATCGCTCCCCAGCCGGGCGGGCGGGAGCTGCGCATCCGGGCAAGGTCGTGCGGGTCGGCGACGAAGGTGTCGGAGGAGGCGGTCTGCGGGGCGTCGGGCATGGCGATATCCGGGCTTCGGCCACAGGGTGGTTGGGTGCGCCACATTCTGCCATCGGGTCGCCGAGCGCCCACTTCCCGGGCCGCTTCCCGAGACACGAGCGGGTGGCCGCACGCTCCCCGGCCCGGTCGTGCGCCCGCCCTTCCCCCGGCGCGCCGCTGCGGCGAGAATGCCGGCTCGCGTCCCGACAGCCTGCATCCATGACCCGCATCCTGCACCGCCAGATCCACCACTCGCTGCCCACCGCCGTTCGCGCCGAAGGCCTGGTCATCACCGACCACGAGGGACGCGAGTACCTCGATGCCAGCGGTGGCGCCGCCGTGTCCTGCCTGGGCCACGGGCACCCCGAGGTGGTGGCGGCCATGAAATCGCAGCTCGATGCCGTCGATTACGCGCACACCAGCTTCTTCACCACGGCGGTCGCCGAGGAGCTGGCCGAGCAGCTGGTACGTACCGCACCGGCGGGCATCGGCCACGCCTATTTCGTGTCGGGCGGCTCCGAGGCCGTGGAGGCCGCGCTCAAGATGGCGCGCCAGTACTTCGTCGAGATCGGCCAGCCGCAGCGCCGGCACTTCATCGCCCGTCGCCAGAGCTATCACGGCAACACGCTGGGCGCGCTGGCCGTGGGCGGCAACGAAGCCCGACGACGCCAGTTCGCGCCGCTGCTGATCGACGTCACCCACGTCTCGCCCTGCTACGAGTACCGCGGCCGCGGGCCCGCGGAAAGCGCCCGGGCCTACGGCGAGCGGCTGGTGGCCGAACTCGCCGCCGCCATCGAGCGCCTGGGCGGCGAGAACGTGATCGCCTTCGTGGCCGAGACCGTGGGCGGGGCCACTGCCGGCGCGATCACGCCGGTGCCCGGCTACCTGCAGGGCGTGCGCGAGCTGTGCACCCACCACGGCATCCTGCTCATCCTCGACGAGGTCATGTGCGGCATGGGCCGCACCGGCTCGCTGCATGCCTGCAGCGCCGAGGGGGTGGTGCCCGACCTGCTCATCGTGGCCAAGGGCCTGGGCGGCGGATACCAGCCCATCGGGGCGGTGCTCGCGCATGAGCGCATCGTCGCCGCTTTCGCGAGCGGCTCGGGCGCTTTCCAGCACGGGCACACCTATCTCGGCCATCCGGTGGCCTGCGCGGCCGCACTCGCGGTGCAGCGCGTCATCGAACGCGACCGGCTGCTCGAATGCGTGCAGCGCCTGGGGCTGGGGTTGCGCGAGCGGCTGAACGCGGCCTTCAGTGACCATCCCAACGTCGGGGACATTCGGGGTCGCGGTCTGTTCCAGGCCATCGAGCTGGTCGCCGACCGCGCCACCCGAGAGCCGTTCGACCCGGCGCGCCGGCTGCACGCCCGCATCAAGGCGCAGGCAATGGCACTCGGCCTCATGGTCTACCCGATGGGCGGTACCATCGACGGCGCGCGCGGCGACCACGTCCTGATCGCGCCGCCTTTCGTCGCCACCGAGACCGACCTCGACCGCATCGTCGACCGTCTTGCCGCGGCCACGAGTGCGGCCCTCGCTTCCTGATCCGCACCGCGCCTGATCGCTACCCGCCAACCCGCACCTCGCGTGCAACCCACCTGCCACGGAGTGACCCCGAGATGACCTTCAGATCCACCCTGGCGATTGCCGCCACACTCGCCCTCGGCCTGCCCGCGATGCCGGCGGCCGCGCAGCAGAAGTTCCTCACGATCGGCACCGGCGGCGTCACCGGCGTCTACTACGCCGCGGGCGGCGCCATCTGCCGCCTGGTCAACAAGGACCGCGCCAAGCACGGCATCCGCTGCTCGGTCGAGTCCACGGGCGGCTCGGTGTTCAACGTCAACACCATCAAGGCCGGCGAGCTCGATCTGGGCTTCGCGCAGAGCGACGTGCACTTCAACGCGATGCGCGGTGTGGCCCAGTTCAAGGATGCCGGCCCCTGGACCGACCTGCGCGCCGTGTTCTCCGTGCACCCCGAGCCCTTCACGGTGGTGGCGCGGCGCGACGCGGGCGTGAAGAGCTTCGCCGACTTCAAGGGCAAGCGCTTCAACGTCGGCAACCCGGGCTCGGGCACCCGCGCATCCATGGAGGAGCTGCTCGCCACCATGGGCTGGAAGATGGGCGACTTCTCGCTCGCCGCCGAGCTGAAGGCCGACGAGCACGGCCCGGCCCTGTGCGACGGCAAGATCGACGGCTTCTTCTTCGCCGTGGGCCACCCGAGCGCCAACATCCAGGACCCGACCACCTCCTGCGGCGCGCAGCTGGTGCCCCTGACCGGCCCGGCCGTCGACAAGCTGGTGGCCGAGAAGCCCTTCTACGCCAAGGCCACCATCCCCGGCGGGCTCTATCCGAACAACCCCAATCCGACGCCCACCTATGGCGTGCTTGCCACCGTCGTCGCCTCCAGCAAGACGCCGGCCGACACCGTCTACACGGTGGTCAAGGCGGTGTTCGACAACTTCGAGGAGTTCAAGAAGCTGCACCCGGCGCTGGCCAACCTCACGCCTGAGGCGATGGTGAAGAACGGTCTGTCGGCGCCGCTGCACGAGGGCGCTGCGCGCTACTACCGCGAGAAGGGCTGGATGCGCTGAGCATCCCGCGCCCTCAAGGACAGCGCATCATGGCCACCGACCTCGACAAGGCTCCCGAGTCCCTGCAGCGTCTGGTGGCCGAAACCGACACCGGGGCGCGCCAGCCCCGCGGTGTCGCGGCGGCCCTGATCTTCGCGGTCTCGCTCGGGTGGGCGCTGTTCCAGCTCTGGTACGCCTCGCCCCTGCCGTTCGCCCTCGGCTGGGGCATCCTCAACGACACCGAGGCGCGGGCGCTGCACCTGGGCCTGGCGTTGCTGCTCGCCTTCACGGCGTGGCCGGCGTTTCGCGGCTCGCCGCGTGGTCGAGTGCCGCTCGCCGATTGGGCCTTCGCGCTGGCCGGCGCCTTCGCCGGCGCCTATCTGCTGCTCTTCTACGCGCAACTGGCCACGCGGCCCGGCCAGCCCACCACGATGGACATCGCGGTGGCCTGCACGGGGCTGCTGCTGCTGCTCGAGGCCACCCGCCGCACCGTGGGCTGGCCGATGGCGGCGCTGGCGCTGATCTTCATCGGCTACGCGATGCTCGGGCCCTGGATGCCCGAGGTGCTCTCGCACAAGGGCGCAAGCCTCAACCGTCTCCTGTCGCACCTGTGGCTGACCACCGAGGGGGTCTACGGCATCGCACTGGGCGTATCCACGGGCGCCATCTTCGTCTACGTGCTCTTCGGCACGCTGCTCGACCGCGCCGGTGGCGGCAACTACATGATGCAGGTGAGCTTCGCGGCGCTGGGCCATCTGCGTGGCGGCCCCGCCAAGGTGGCGGTGGTGAGCTCGGCACTCAACGGCATGATCTCCGGCAGCTCGGTGAGCAACGTCGTGAGCGGCGGCATCTTCACCATCCCGCTCATGAAGAAGGCCGGCTACGGCGGCGTGAAGGCCGGCGCGATCGAGACCATGAGCTCGGTCAACGGCCAGATCATGCCGCCGGTGATGGGCGCCGCCGCCTTCCTGATGGTCGAGTACGTCGGGATTCCGTACTCGGAGATCGTGCGCAACGCCATCCTGCCGGCAGCGCTCAGCTACATCGGGCTGCTTTACATCGTGCACCTGGAGGCCCTGAAGCTCGGCATGAATCCGGTCGTGCGACGCGAACCCCGACCCTGGCGCGAGCGCATGCTGCGGTTGGGCATCGGCCTGTCGGGCTCGGCCGTGGCCGTCGGCGCCCTCTACTACCTCCTCACGGGCCTCAAGGCACTGCTCGGTGCCGCCGCGCCGTGGGCAATCGGCGCGGTGGTGCTGGGCCTGTACGGCCTGAGTCTGCAGCAGGCCGCCCGCAGCCCCGATCTGCCCGATGACATCGACATCGACAACCCCGTGGCGCGCGACACCTGGCCCACGGTACGCGCCGGCCTGCACTTCCTGCTGCCGATCGGCACCCGCATCTGGTGCCGGATGGTCGAGGAGATGTCGCCGGCGCTGTCGGCGTTCTGGGCGATCGCGGTCCTGATCGGGCTGATGCTCACGCAGCGGCCCCTGATCGCCTGGCTGCGCGGCCAGCCCGCCGTCGGCGCCTGGCGCGCCGGCGCGCGCGACGTCATCGGCGGCCTGACCGACGGTTCGCGCAACATGATCGGCATCGGGGTGGCCACGGCCACGGCCGGCATCATCGTGGGCGGCATCACCCTCACCGGGCTGGGCCTGCGCATGACCGAGTTCGTGGAGTTCGTCTCGGGCGGCAACGTGATGCTGATGCTGCTCTTCATCGCCTTCGTGTGCCTGGTGCTGGGCCTGGGGGTGCCCACCACCGCCAACTACGTGCTGGTGGCCACCCTGATGGCGCCGGTCGTGGTCGAACTCGGCGCGCGCAGCGGCCTCATCATCCCGCTGATCGCCGTGCACCTGTTCGTCTTCTATTACGGGATCATGGGCGACATCACGCCGCCGGTGGGTCTGGCCACCTTCGCGGCGGCGGCCATCTCGGGCGAGGACGCGATCCGCACGGGCATCCAGGGCAGCCTGTACGCGCTGCGCACCGTCATCCTCCCCTTCATCTGGATCTTCAATCCGCAGCTGCTGCTGCTCGAGATCGACTCGCTGCTGCAAGGCGTGGTTGTGGTGGGCGCCTGCACGCTGGCGATGCTGGTGTTTTCGGCGCTCACGATGAACTGGATGCGGGTGCGCATGCGCGCCTGGGAGTGGCTGGTGCTTGCGCTGGCCGTGGCACTGCTGCTGCGCCCCGACTGGTTCATGGATCGCATCACGCCGGAGTTCCGCGACGCCGACGCTGCGCAGATGGTCGAACTCGCGCGCGACGCTCCCGACGGCGGTCGCCTCGTGATGGTGATCGCGGGCACCACCATCGAAGGCGACGACATCGTCAAGACCGTTGCGCTGCGCCTGGGCGATCGTCCGGCGCAGGGCGCGCCCGATGGCCGCAAGCGCCTGCAGGAAGCAGGGCTCACGGTCGTTACCCTGGCTGGCGAAACCCAGATCGCGCGCGTGAAGTTCGGCAGCGCCGCGCAGAAGAGCGGGTTCGAGCAGGGCTGGAACGTGAAGAGCCTCAAGCTGCCGGCCGACCGTCCCGACCCGCACCTCTTCTACCTGCCGGCGCTGCTGCTGGTGGGTCTGGTGTGGTGGGCGCAGGGCCGCCGGATGCGGGCGGGCCCCACCTTCTCCCCCAGCGCCGCCTAGGCCCGAGGCCACCTGGCGCTCGCGCCGGGCCCTGACGCCCGACGCCCGCACGGCACCGGGGGCGTCGTCTCAGGCGGGCGCGAAGAAAGGCATCATCCGGCCCTCGGGCGCGGCCTGGAAGCGCACGACCACCGGCTGCCCGATGCGCAGCGCCTCGGGCGGCGCACCGACGATGTTGGTCATCAGCGTGGGGCCCTCCTCGAGCGTCACGTAGGCGAGCGTGTATTGCGGCTCGGCGCGGCGCGCGGGGCTGAAGGCATGCAGCGTGCCGCGGCCGCTCGCCTCGGTCCAGCGCAGCTTCACGCTGCCGCACAGCGGGCAGTGGGCGCGCGGATACCAGTGGGTGTGGCCGCAATCGTCGCAGCGCGGCAGCAGCAGCCGGCCGGCGGCGGCGGCCACCCAGAACTCGCGGGTCTCGGGAAAGGCCGCGGCGAAAGGATCCTGCTCGAAGCCCGTCGGGGCGGTGGTCTGGCTCATCGGATCACTCCCGCTCGAGGATGACGGTGGCGTGGGCGTGGCCCGGGCCGAGCACCTGGCCGGGGCCGGCGGCGAGCGCGAGCCGGCAGTCCTTCACCTGCACCGCCGGGTGCGCCTCACCGCGCAGCTGACGCACCGCCTCGATGGCCTTGGTGATGCCGCCGCGGTTCATCGGATGGTTGTTGCACAGCCCGCCGCCATCGGTGTTCCAGGGCAGTCTGCCCACGCCGGAGATCAGACCGCCGTCAGCCACGAAGCGGCCGCCCTCGCCCTTGGCGCAGAAGCCGAGGTCCTCGATCTGCGCGATCACCATGATCGTGAAGTTGTCGTAGATCGACGCGTAGTCGATGTCGGCGGGCGTGACGCCGGCCTCGGCGAAGGCCGCCGCCCCGGAGCGCTCGGCGCCGGTACGGGTCAGGTCGAGGTAGCCACCGCCGGTGGTGTTCATCGTCTGGCCGCAGCCGATCACCTTGACGACGGGCCGCTTCAGGCTGCGCGCGATCTCGGGCCGCGTGAGCACCAGCGCGCCACCGCCATCGCTGATCACGCAGCAATCGTGCCGGCGCAGGGGGTCGGACACCATCGGCGAGGCCATCACCTCCTCCACCGTGACCGGCTTGCGCAGCATCGCATGCGGGTTGTGCCGCGCATGCTCGGCCGCCGCCACCTTGACCCACGCGAGCTGCTCGAGCGTGGTGCCGTACTGATGCATGTGGCGCTGCATCATCATTCCGTAGATGCCGCCGATGGTCCACCGGAAGGCCGATTCCCAGAGCGCCTCGGGACGGTCCACGGGCGGCGGGCGGAAGGCGGTCCCGGTGGCCTGGCCGCTCGAGCGCGGCTTGCCGGCCAGCGTGATCAGCGCGACCGAGCAGCGGCCCTGCGCGATCGCGGTGGCGGCGTGCTCGATGTGGGCCAGATAGGAGCAGCCGCCCGACTCGGTGCCGTCGTACCAGCGCAGCTTCAGGTTGAGGTAGTCGACGAGGTAGAGCGGCGCGGCGCCGGGCGCGTCGCCGGCGCAGAAGAAGCCGTCGACGTCGGCAAGGCTCAGGCCGGCGTCCTGCAGCGCGCCAGCGGCGCACTCGGCGTGCAGCTGTGCCACCGACTTGTCGGGCGCGAGCCGCGTGGGATGTTCGTAGGCGCCGACGATGCAGGCGCGGGCGGGATGGGTCACGTGCGGGCCTCGAGGTCGTGATGGGGCCGGGATCGGCCGTCATGGAGAGGCGCGGCTGCCGTCGATGGCCGGCCGGCCCCGCCCGGGCGTGATGATGGCCGATTCGGGCGCCCTGCGCCCCAGCCTCGCGCGGGATTGGAATGACCGCCGCCGAAGGCACTGGCCGTCCGCGCGTCCCCGGCGACCGTTCGTGCGGCCCGGCTTGCGCATGCGGCCCGCCAGGTATGCAGTTCCCGGCTGTCGCACGCACACTTCGACTGGGGACCCGAATGTCCTTTCCCGTTCGCATCGTCCGCTCCCGGCGAGGTCGCGCCCTGATGCTGTGCGCGGCCCTTCTGACCCTGGCCGCCTGCGGCGGTGGAAGCGGCGGAGGATCGACGGTGAGTCCGCCCGCTCCGGCGCCGGCCCCCCCACCCTCGACCGAGCGCCAGATCCTGGCGACCGCCACGGACAGCGCCATCACCGCAGCGCCCGCCGTGGGCGAGGCGCCGCACCTGGCCATCAACCCCTCGCCAGCGGTCGCCCCCGCCGGCAGGCTCTTCGTCTTCCTGCCCGGCACCCAGGGCCGTCCGACCCAGTACAGCGAGATCGTGCGCTCGGCCGCAACCCGGGGGCTGCATGCCGTCGGCCTCAACTATCCGAACCAGACGGCCATGGGAACGCTGTGCCAGTTCAGCCTCGTTCCCGACTGCTACTGGAGCGCGCGCAGCGCGGTGGTGTTCGGGGGCGGGACGCCCGTGAGCGGGCAGGCCGCCGTGGCGCCCGCCGACTCGATCGTCCACCGCCTCGCCCGCCTGCTCGCCTGGCTGTCCGCGCAGCATCCGGCCGAGGGCTGGAGCGCCTTCCTGCTGGCCGACGGATCGGTCGACTGGGGCAAGGTGGTGCTTGCCGGACACTCCCAGGGAGGTGGCCATGTCGGCGTGCTGGCCAAGACGGTGGTGCTCGGCCGTGCGGTCTACTTCTCCTCGCCCGAGGACTGGAACGAGCTGACCGACCGCCCCGCGAACTGGACCAGTGCGCGACCCAACGCGACACCCGCGAGCCGGCAGTACGGCTTCGGAGCCGATGGCGACACGCTCGTGCCCAACGCCCATGCCTTCGCGCACTGGGACGGCCTGGGATTGCCCCGACCGGCGACCGGCGCGGTCCTGGTGGACGGGGCAACGACCCTGTCGTCGACCGGGACCCGGCAGCTGCGCACGGCGCTCCCGCCCGATCCGGCCAGCACGGCGACGACGCCCGGGCTTCGCCAGCACGGCGTCACGGTCGTGGATACCTCCACGCCCCGGGATACCGCAGGACGGCCCGTCTTCGACGTGCAGGGTGTCTGGGACTACCTCTGCTTCCAGTGAGGATCGACGATGACCTTGGTGCGAGGCGTCACCGCCCTTCTCCTGCTCGCCACGGCGATCGCAGCGTCGGCCGCCGAAGAGACGATCTCGCTGCGGCGGCCGGACCGCACGCCGTTCGAGGTGACCGTCTACCCCCCGGCCGGCGGGCCTTGCCGCGGCATCGCGCTGGTATCGCCCGGTGCCGGCGGCTCCGCCCAGGGCTACCGCTACCTCGGCGAGGCCATGGGTTCGCAAGGCTACCTGGCCGTCGTGATGGGGCACCCCGAAAGCGGCCGTCGGGCGCTGCGCGAGCACGCGCGAGGCGGCGGCCTGCGCGAAGGGCTGGCCGACCTGATCACCGACCCACGGGCCTACGAGGGCCGGTTCATGGACATCGCGGCCACGCGCCGCTGGGCGGCGGCGCACTGCGCCTCGACCGAGTCGGTCCTGATCGGACATTCGATGGGGGCTGCCACGACGATGATCGAGGCAGGCGCGCGCAACCGGCTGGGACTTGAAGGCTCCGACGCCTTCACGGCCTACATCGCGCTGTCGCCGCAAGGCTCCGGATCGATCTTTCCCGAGAACGCCTGGTCGGGCATCCGCAAGCCGACGCTGCTGCTCACCGGAACGCGCGACACCGAGCTCGGCGGCGGCTCATGGGAGACCCGGACCGAGCCCTACGCCAGCCTGCCCCCGGGGTGCAAGTGGCTGGGCGTGATCGACGGCGCAACGCACATGCACTTCGCCGGCAACGGCCTGTCGCAGCGCACCGAAGCCCTTGCGATCCAGACCATCGCGGCCTTCCTCGAGGCCCGTCGCCGCGGCGACTGCCAACCGCCGCCGCGCAACCGCGGCATCGAGATCTCGGCCAGGTAGCGACCCCGCCCCCGCGGGCGGCGCGGGTCAGTAGCCACGCTCGAGATCGACGGGATCCTCGGGCATCCCGCCGGCTTCCCAGGCCTTCAGGCTGCGCATGAACTTGGCGAACACCGCCTGGCGGACCTGCGGGCTGATCGCGCAGGTGTGCGGCGTCAGGAACACCTTCGGGTGCGCGTAGAGCGGATGGCCCTCGGGCAAGGGCTCGGGCTCCGTCACGTCCAGGCTCGCCCAGCTCAACCGCCCGTCATCGAGCGCCTCGATGAGGGCCTGCTGGTCGACGAGGCTGCCGCGCGCGACGTTGATCAGGTGCAGACCCGGGCGGGCGAGCGCGAGCGGGCGCGCGTTGACCACGTGCCGCGTCGCCTCGGTGCCGGGCGCGACGAGCGCGAGATGGTCGCTGGAGGCCATCAGGTCCTCGATGCCCTCGGCCTGCTGCACGCCGGCCATGCCCAGTGGGCCCGGCTGGCGACGCATCGCGCGAACCTGCATGCCCAACGCCAGCGCCCGGCGCGCGAGCGCGCGACCGATGCCGCCGAATCCGAACAGCCCGAGCGTGCTCCCGGCGAGCGCCGGCGCCGGCGTGCGCCGCCAGTCCTGACGCGAACGCGCGCGCCGCTCGGGCAGTCGCAGCGCACGCTGCAGCACGCAGGCGAGCACCCAGTCGGCGATGGTTTCGGAGGAGGTGCCGTGGGCGCTCGTGACCAGCGGGCCTCGCAGCATCCAGGGGGGGTAGTTGTTGTAGCCGGTGGAGTTGAGCTGGATCCAGCGCAACCCGAACGGCCAGCCCGCGGGCTCGGGGCGCGCGCGCACCTCGGCCGACACCGGCACGGCGAGCAGCACCGTCGCCTGGGGCGGCAAGGGCCCATCGAGCACCGGCGGCAGGGAAACGACGTCGACATCCGGCCGCGCCGCGCGCAGCCAGCCGTCGAACTCCTCGCCGAACTGGCTGGCGATCACGAGACGTGTCATGGAGGGGGCTCCGGGTCGGGGTCCACGAGGAACCCGGGATTATCGCGGAGCCTGTCCGGGGACCGTGCCGATCCCGCGCTCAGTTGCTCACGCTGGGAGCCTCGCACAGGAATCGCGGGGCATCCACGCAATCGAGCAGGAACGCCGCCGCCGACCCCGCCGTGACCGACAGGCCGATCGATCGGCCGTCATCGCT
Source organism: Burkholderiaceae bacterium (assembly GCA_044370795.1). Classification (GTDB taxonomy): domain Bacteria; phylum Pseudomonadota; class Gammaproteobacteria; order Burkholderiales; family Burkholderiaceae_E; genus Quisquiliibacterium. The sequence goes on along the minus strand of JBILUW010000005.1, from coordinate 18,836 downwards.
CGTGCGCACGGGGCGCGCAGGCCCTTCGACGATGTTGGGCAGGCGCACCGACACCCACTCGAGCGCGCTCTCGCGCAGCGCCGCCTCCATGCGGTCCTTGTCCTCGATGATCGGCCTGAGCCAGCGCAGGAAGATCGGGATGACCAGCCGGTTGGCCACCCAGGTTCCGCTGCCACCAGCGCCGACGTTCGACATGCACACGATCCGGCCCGCGCCGTGCCGCTGCATGGCCGCGAGCACCAGACGGACCGAATCGGACACGAGCGTCGTGCGCTCGCCACTGCCGCGGCCGCCGATGCCCAGGCAATGGATGACGGCATCGGCACCGCGCACGCAGCGATCGACGTCCTCGGGTGCGATCGGGCTGCCGGCCAGCACCGTGAGGCGCGGATGCCGCGCTGACAGTCTGCCGGGATCGCGCACCAGCGCCACGACATCGTGGCCGCGCTCGAGAGCGCCGGCGAGCACCAGACCGCCGGTGAGTCCGGTGGAGCCGAAGATGGCGATGCGTGACATGGCTGCGGTACGGTCTGAAGGCCGGCGCTAGGCGCGGGCAGTGGGCCGGGCGGCCACGGCCGAGAACCACCGCGTCAGATGCGCGAGTTCCGGCGGCGGGCGCAAGCCGACGGCCTTGCCCAGCACCAGCGCGCACTGCGCGACGATGTCAGCCATGGAGTAGTGCGATCCGGCGATGAAGCTGCGCTCGCCAAGTTCGCGATCGAGCCACGCCATCGTCTCGAGCGCCCTGGCGCGCGCGCAGGCGGCAACTTCCGGCACCTGGGCAATGCGGTTCCGGTAGAACTCGCCGCTGTGCAGAAAGACCTCCGCGATGGGGCGCGACAGCTCGTACTCCATGCGCAGGGTCCACATGTCGATGTGCGCCCGCTCGCGTGGCGAGCTGCCCATCAAGGGCGGCTCGGGGTGGATCGCGTCGAGGTAGCGACAGATCGCGAGGGACTCGCTGATCGTGCTTCCGTCGTCGAGTTCGAGCACGGGAAGCTTGCCGAGCGGGTTGAGCGTCCGGAAGGCTGGCGCGGCATTCGCGCCAGCCATGGCATCCACCTCCCGGCGCTCGATGACGACGCCCTTTTCGGCAAGAAGGATGCGAACCCGGCGCGGATGCATGCCGGGGGTGAGATCGTGCAGGATCATGGTGTGAACTCCCTAGGCTGGATGCCGATCGACGAAGAACCCGCAGGCGCGGTCACGCGCGTGGCATCCACGAGCCGTGGAAGCCCTGCGGCACACGGCGCGGCAATTTCACCCGCGCCACCGGCGGGCGCGAAATGTCCTGGGCATCGAGGATGAAGAGATCGCTGGCGTTGCGCACCGGATCGAACACGAAGCCCACCGCGTAGGCGCGCCCGTCCAGGGGGTCGGGCGCGATCGAGAACTCGCTGGGCACGCCGCCACCGAAGTCGCGGACCACCGAGGTGCCGGTCTGCAGGTTGTACTGGATCAGGGCGTGAAAGGCACCGCCCGCGAGATCGCCCTCGGTGAGCACCGCGTAGATGCTCTCGTGCGGCAGGCCACAGCGGCGATCGTCGATGCGCGGAAACTCGACGCTGCGATCGTCGAGGAAGGCCTCGGTTGCACGGGAGGCGCCGGGCGCGATGCGCCAGCGCTTCATGCGAGCGGCATCGAAGAAGCTCGGCGACGGCCCGCCTCGCCAGTGCTCGGCGTACCAGGCGACGTCGATGACGATCTCGCCGTCGTCGGTGTCGTAGGCGTTGGCGACGTGATAGACGTAGCAGGGGTCCACATCCACCCAGCGGAGCGCCTCGATCGGAGCCCCGCGCGGCAGGATGCCCAGCCGCGCCCGATGGCTGTCGCTCCAGGCGAAGGGCATGGTGCCCAGACGCGCCATCGCGGGATCGAAGACCAGCGGCAGGTCCATGAAGATCGCGTGGCGGGCCGTGAGTGCCATGTCGTGAACCATGGTGGGCGCGGGCACCGGAATGGGCACGCTGCGCACGAGGCGCCCCGAGGGATGCGCGACGTGATAGGTGAGGTAGGGCGGCAGCACCCGGTAGCCGAAGAAATGCATCTCGCCGGTGACGGCGCACACCTTGGGGTGCGCCGTGAAGGGCGTGGCCAGCGCGCCATCGAAATCGACGGGCCCCAGGGTGTCGAGTTCGGGGCCGAGCTCCACGGGCAACGCGTTCTCGACCAGCGCCATGATGCGACCGCCATGGGCCATCACATGGGTGTTGGCCAGCGCGTAGTGGAGATCGTGGAGGGTGTCGGGCGTGCGAGGCTCTCCGGCGAAACGCGGGGTACGCACCCAGCGGTTGCGGTACCACTCGGCGCGCCCCTCGCGCAGCGACACACCGTGCACCATGCCGTCGCCCAGAAACCAGTGCCCCGACACGCCTCGCCGGGGGTTGGCCCCGTTGCGCGCGTGCAGCCCGTTCAGGCCGCGCGGTATCTCGCCTTCGACCTCGAGATCGAAGGCCATGACTTCCTCGCGCACAGGCGCAAGGGCACCCTTCATCCAGAAGGGCAGGCTGTCGGTGGGCAGGTTGGTCATGGAAACTCCCGGAGGTTGTCAGGCCAGCGCCCGGATCACCCGGGCGACCAGACTGGAGGACAGTTCGGCGAGGGAACCAAGCGCCGCGTTCACCTGCCCGGCACGCAGCGTGGCGGCGCCGTGGATCACGCTCCAGGCGAAGAACGCGTCGGACTCATCGGGTGCGCGCGCAACCACACCGCACAGGTGCAGCCCGAGCAGCGCCGCCGGCAGGTAGTCGTAGCTGTTGCGGCGATCGACCGGCCGCGCACCGGCACGGTAAGCGGCCGCCAGCGCGCTGAACATCAGCCGCCAAAGCGCGGGCTCGTCGTCGGCGAATGCCAGGTAGGCCTGTGCCAGCCGCTGCAGGCGCGAGCGCGCATCGGCAGCATCGGCCGGCGGCTGGGCGATGTCGAATGCGGCGGCAAAGCGCGCCTCGAGCCGCTCGAAGCCGATGCGCGCGACCTCGTCGAGCAGCTCTTCCCGGCTGCCGAAATGCCGGTAGGCGGCGGGCGCCGTGACGCCAACGCTCGCGGCGAGCTGCCGCAGCGAGAGGTTCTCGATATCGGGCGCGGCGAGCGCGGCATCGATCAGCGCCTGCCGCAGGTTGCCATGGTGGAAGCGCCGGAGCGCAGGAGCGGGCGCCGCGGCAATCGACAGGGACATGACGGAGGAACGTGGCATGAACCTATGTTAACGCTGTTTACATAGAACGTGCAAGAGCCCATACTCGGCCTCCCTTCCCCGACGAAAGGCTCCCGCGATGACTGAACTCGACTCCCAGCCGGCCGGGCCGGCCACCGCCGTTACCCCAGGCACGGGCGCCAGCATTCCCACCGGACTCCTGCCCGCCGCCAGGCTGGTCTCCACCACGGTCGGGCGCCTGGCGGTTCGCGACACCGGCCCGGTGCCCTGCGCAGGCGAGGTGATCGTGCTCTGGTCGTCCATCCTCACCGACCACCGCATCTATCGGGCGCAGATCGAGGCATGGCGCGGCTGCCACCGTCTGGTTGCCGTCGATGGTCCGGGCCATGGCGACAGCGGTCCATCGCCCGGACCATTCACCATGAGGCAGTGCGGCCAGGCGCTCGTCGAGGTGCTGAATGCGCTGGGCATCACGCAACCGGTCGTGGTGGTCGGCACCTCGTGGGGCGGGCTCGTGGCCGGCGAGTTCGCCCTGGCGCACCCGTACCGCGCTCGCGCGCTGGTCATGCTGAACACGCCGGTGCACACCGCGCCGGGCGGCCCGGGCTACGGCGACCGCTTCATCGTCTGGGGCGCGCGCTGGATCCACGGTACGCCCGCCTACCGCAACGGCGTTGCGCGCGCCTTCTTCCTGCCCGCCACCCGCGAACGCAGGGGCCCGGTTCTCGACGACTTCCACCGGCACCTGCGCGATGCCGACGGGGCTGCGCTCGCGCTAGCGGTGCGCTCGGTGCTGCTCGAGCGCGAGCCGCTTGCGCCGCGCATGAGCGGCATTGGCACGCCTACGCTAGTCGTCGCCGGCCGTCATGACGCCATGTACCCCGCCGAAAGCCTGCGCAGTGCCGCCGCCACCTTGCCCCGCGGGCGATTCGAGGTCCTCGACACCGCGCACATCTCGGTGGTCGATGCGCCTCAGCAGACCACGGCGCTGCTCGATACCTTCATCGCGGCGCGTCGATGAACAGCACCGTCACCTCGGCCACCAGACGCTCGCCAGACAACAGTCGGCCGAACGCCAGCGTCTTGCGCCCATCCTCGTCGGCCCGGTCCAGAAACACCTGCAGCCACTCGCCTTCGTCGGCCGCCGACCGGTAATCGATGGTCAGCCGCGCGGTCAGACGTCGGCGCCCGCCGGTACGCGCGGCCAGCATGTAGCCGATGGCCACGTCGAGCAGCGTGGCCGTGACCCCGCCATGCAGGCGCCCGCGGGCGTTCAGGTGCGCAGGTCCGACCAGCATTCCGATCTCGAGCGCATCGCCCTCGCCACGGCTCATGAATCCGCCGAGGGCATCGAGCACCGGACTGCTGCGCAGGATGGGCCCGAAGCCGGCTGGCACGAGTGCCTTGTCGGTGCTCATGTGCGCACCTCGCGGGACGCAGGCCGCAGGGCCTCATCGAAGATCGGCCAGAGGCGATCGGCAGCCTGCAGCCTGAACGCGCCGGCATGGCCGATACGCGCGAGCCCGAGGGTGGCCGGATCGATGACGTGGAGCGTCGATATCGCGTTGGGCATGGCGGCCAGCAGTTTGCGTGTGCAGGTGTCGGACATGGCTTCGTCGTCGGTGAATCGGTAGGCCTGGATGCGGAACCGCGCCGATCGCAGGCTGGGCAGGATCGCATCGGGCTCGACACCCCAGGCGAAATCGGGATGCCGGCACCAGCGGGTCCATTGCCGGATCGCCGGCGCGGGCAGGTCGCCGACCATGCGCAACGCCCGTCCGGGAAAGTAGCCCAACAGCGGCGTGAGCAGTGGAGCCGCCACATGCAGCATCAACGGCGCGAGGCGACGCGACCCCGGAGCCCAGTCGCGCCAGTACCCGGAGCCGGCTGCGACTGCGAGCAGGGTGTCGATGCGTGCCTGGGTCAGGGCATCGGTCATGGCGGCATGATGCGTGCCCAGGCTGTGCCCGATCACCGTCACCTGCGCCCCGCCGGCCATGCCGGAAAGCGCCGCGACGGCCGCCGGAAAGTCCTGGCGCGCCCAGGTCAGCATGTCGGCATCGAGCCCGCGCAGCGAGCGCCTGTGCTCGGGCGCGCGCGAGGCGCCGGTGCCACGCAGATCGAAGGTGAGCACCCGGTGGCCGCGCTGCGCGAGCCAGGCGGCAAACGGTGCGTAGAAGCGTTGCGGCATCGCGAGCCCCCCGGCCACGAGCACATGCCGCCCGGTCAGTTCGGCAGGCTCGTGCACGACGGCCGCAAGCGCAACGCCATCGCTCGTGGTCAGGCACAGCGGCCGACCGGTGGGCTCAGGGTTCGTCATTGGGGCGCGCCACGCTGCAGGAAGCCCTCCTGGGCAAGCACCGCGCGGATTGCCGCGCGCATGCTTTCGGGTGCCTGATAGGCCGGATGCCCGCGCAGCACCGATGCCGCGTCGCACACCCGGGTGAAGGCGGCGAAGTGGCGCTCGGCCTCCTGCATCTCCTCGCGATGGATCGCGACGACGGCACTGCGATCGGGGCCTCGCGCCGAGGCCACATGCCGCGCCGCAGGCAGTTGCCGCTCGCAACGGCATGCGGCCTGCGGATTGGCCAGGCCGCAATGGTCGCCCATGAATGCGTCGAGCCGTGCCCGCGCCCGCGACAGCCGCTGCCGGTAGGCGTCGGCCGAGATACCCACGATCGCAGCGGCCTGCCTTGAATCGAGTCCGAAGACGGTGTCGATCACGTAGACCAGCCGCTGCTCGCGGTCGAGCGCCATCAGCATCGACTGCGTGCAGGCCAGCGCCACCTGGCGGGCCTCGAGCTTGTCCTGCGGGCTCAGCGGCCCGGCCTCGCCGCGCGCATGCGCCACCGTGGCTGCGAACTCCAGCCCCTGCCCCAGGCGTTCGGCGATGTCCTCCAGCGACACCTCCGGCGACTCCTTGCGGCGAGTGCGGGCGCTCAGCAGATGGTTGTGGGCCACCCGCCAGACCCAGGTGGAGAAGGCCGCCTCTCCCCGAAAACCCGACAGGTGCGTGACCACCTTCAGCAGGATCTCCTGGGTGGCGTCGGCGGCATCGTCACGATCGCCCAGGACGTGCACCGCCATTCGGTAGACGCCGGGCTGGACGGTCATGATCAGCGCATCGATCGCGGCCAGGCTGCCCCCGATGGCCTGGGCAAGCGTCTCGGCGGACGGCTCGGATATCGTCGTCATCGTGTGGTTTCAGCAGTCGTGGCGCCGCTGGCCTCGTCCTTCCAGAGGCTGATGCCGCCGAAACGGACATCGGGACGCGCCAGCGAATACGCCTTGTGCACGAGACCGTCGATCGATCGGTACAGGGGCATCGACTCGCGCATCTTGCGCACCACCAGGAACCGAGGCGCGTACCACGGCGTGGGTATGCGGACGATGGTCACCACCGCAGCCGCGGGGGCGACGATGCTTCCCGGGGCCGACTGCGCCTGCGCGGGGGTACTGACCATCGCGGTCGCCGAAGGCGCGACGGCCGTTGCCGCCATCATGAGCCTGTTCATGGCATGTCCTCGTCGGTGGGGTCCGGCGGGCCCCTTCAATGAATTGGACCATCCAACGCGGCGATCTGTGACAGAGCAGTGTCGACAACGCACCAACTCTGGCAGGGAATCGCCGCTTCGCGCCCGTCAGCGCGGGACGCAGCCGGCGCGCGTGCTCACCAGCAGTCCTGGATAAGCCCGGCGAGCATGGCCTGCTCCTTCAGGAACTCACGCTTCGGGTCGGCGTTGAAGTTCTTCAGGGAGTGCGCGACCACGGCCGGCAGGCTTTCGCGCGGGATGCCGAGCTGCGAGATGCGCGTGGGCAGGCCCGCGGCCTGGAGCACCCGCTCGAGCTCGACGGCGGCGCGCTCGGGGGCGAGCGCGACGGCCTCGTCGGGCTGCCAGACGCCCAGGCCCTGCGCCATCTTCGCCATCGCGAGCGGGTCACGCGGGCCGAGCCGACGCACCACCATCGGGGTGAGCGCGGTGTTGGCCTCGCCCTGGCCCACCTGCGGATGCAACTGGAAGATGCCGGTGGCAAAGCCGTAGACCACGCGGCTCACCCAGTGGGTGCCGATCGGTCCGCCACCGTCGTCGGCTTCGCGGTTCTGCAGGAACGACGCCGCGCAGGCGGCGATGCGCGGGCCCGGATCGCGGGTATCGTCCACCCGCGAGAGCGCGAACTGCGCGAGCCGGAAGGCCTGCAGGCGGTCGCCTTCGCACAAGGGCGAGGTCTGCGGCGCGCCCAGGTTCACCACCGAGCGCCAGTACACCGAGGCGCTGGTCGTGCGCACCAGCGACACCGGCGCCGTCATCAGCGCCTCCGAGTCCCAGAAGACGGCCACCGGCCGGGTCTTGGGGTCGAAGAACTCCATGCGGTGCCCGCGCGATGGATCCTTCACCGCCGAGCCCGCGCGGTTCTGCGCGCTGGTGGCCGCCGTGAGGACGTTGATGATCGGCACCTTGGGCGCCATCAGCTTCGGGCTGATGGCCGGGCCATGCTCGGGATACTGGGTGATCAGGGTGTCGATGGGCGCGCTCTCGGCCATCAGGATGGCGACCACCCGGGCGCCCTGCGTGACGCTGCCCGCGCCCACGCTGACGAGCAGGTCGGCGTTCGCGTCCTTCGCGGCCCGGGCCGCGCGCACCACGGCATCGAGCGTGGTGTCCTTGTCCATCTCGTCGAAGACGCCGACGCAGGCCGTGCCGAGAATGCCGCGGATGCGCGCGATCAGGCCCAGGCTGCGCGACACCGTGCGGCCGCAGACGATGAACGCGCGCTTTGCGCCCTGGCGCCTGAGCTCGGCGGGCAGCTGCTCGAGGGCGTCCTCGCCGCTGTACAGGCGCAGCGGATACGAGACGGCGCGGAAATCGTACTGGTAGTCGGGGGCGGGCAGGGTCATTGGGGGAGGCTCCTTGCCCGGGATGATCCGCGGCCCCTCGCGGGCGCGCAAGCTGCCCCGTCAGTTCCGACGGCCGGCTCCCCGGGGCATGAGCGCGACGCCGACCCCGCAGATCCCCAGGGCCAGCGCGACGCAGCTGCCGCTGGGCCAGTCGAGCATCCACGAGGCGGCAAGCCCGAGCGCCGAGGCGGCGAAGGCGGCGATCGACGCACACGTCAGCGACAGGCCGGCAAGCTGCCAGAGGGCGGGCACGATGAGCGCTGCAAACACGATGAACAGCCCGACCGTGGGCACCGCAAGGCTGGCCACGACCGCAAATGCCGGATAGAACAGCCGATCGGTCCATCGCGCTGCCGGCATCCTGGCATGCAGCGTCCATGTGCCCAGCGCCAGGACACCCAGAACGGCGGCCTGGGCCGCATCGGCCCACAGGACGTCAGCCGCCAGCAACTGGGCGAGACGATCCCGGCCGTGAGGATCGAAGCGCGCTCCAAGGGCGGCGGCGGCGGCCCCGATGACATAGACCAGACCGATCAGTGCCTCCCGCTGCGCCGGCCGAACCCGCACCAGGCCGGCAACCAGCAGGGCAACCGTCAATCCGCCGCCCGCGGCAGCCAGGTGAGTGGTGATCACCGGGGGATGGTCGATCAGGGCCGAGGTCCACAGAGCCGCTGCCGCCGCCCCCTGGGCCACAGCCAGATCGATGAAGACAACGCCGCGGGCGAGCACCTGAACGCCGAGCGGCGCGAGCGCGGCGATCGACGCTGCCAGCACGAGCAGCGGGACCGCGAACCACGGCAGGGTATCCACGCCTCGCCCGCAAGCCGGGCCGCTAACCGGCCGCTTGCAGGAGCGCCCGCAGCAGTCCGTCGATCCAGACGCCCAGTGCGTCGGCGGCTCCAGGATCCGCCACGGTCGCCGGCAGCACCAGCAGCGGTGCGGACCCAGACAGTTGCCCCACCAGCCAGCGCGCCGGGCGCGCATCCTGATGCTCGGCAACCACAACGGCGAGCGGCGCTGGCGCGGCGCGCAGTTGACCCACCACGCGCTGCAGATGCCGCGGGGTGGGCGCCATGCCCGGCAATGGCTCGAGATCGGCCACCTGCGTGATGCCGAGCCAGCTCCAGAGGTAGGCAAAGGTGCCGTGCTGCGCGACCACCGTGCGTCCGCGCAGACGCGTGGCGGCGACGCTCCAGGCCGCGATCCGCGCCGTCCAGGAAGACTCGAACGCAGCCAGCCGCGCCGCAACGTCGGCGGCGCGATCGGGCACCACCTGCGAGAGCCGCCTGGCGAGCCCCCGCGCAACGTCGAGCAGCCTGCGCGGGTCGGCCTGGAAGTGGGGATTGCCCTCCGCGTGCACATCGCCGGCGAAGGCGCCCACGCCACCCGGATGCGGATCGATCAGCGCCACCAGATCGGCCGCGTAGAACATGCCCGGCGCGCCATCCTGCACGCGCGGGTTCCCCGCCCGCTGCTGGAGCATGGGCAGCCAGCCCGCCTCGAGCTGGGCACCCGTGCAGATGGCCAGATCGGCGCGCCGCAGCTGGGCGATCAGGGCCGGGCGAGCCTCGATGTGATGCGGATCCTGGCGCACGTGGGTGGCCGACACCACCCGCGCGTCGGGGACCAGGACGCGAACCAGCGCCGCCCACTCGGGTTCGCAGGCAAACACCTCGAGCGCGCGGACCGCGCCGGGCACGAGCAGCGCCCCCGCGAGGGCAAGGCGCAGCATCCACCGCATGGCGCCTGCCGACCGGCGCCGGCCGCGCCCGCGCGGCGACCGGCACAACCCCGCCCCGAGCTCAGAAGTCATGCGCGCCGTGGGCGCCCAGCCCGATGACGTACTGCAACGTGATCGAGCGCACGGCCGCATCCTCGAAACCGCGCGCGCCGCGCTGCGTGCTGAACTGCAGGCGCACGGTGTGGCGGTGGAGCGGCTTCCACGCGAGCATCAGCGCATGCTCCTTGAGCGCACCGGCGTGGAAGTGATCGCCGTGTGGAATTCGCACCTGCAGCCGGTCGGATCGGGCGCCGATCTCCCAGTGCGGTGCGAAACGCCAGACCACGCCCAGCGTGCTGGCCTCGTGCCTGTCGGCAGGAGCCGCGTGGCGATTGGGCTCGGCGATGCGGGCGTGCTCGAACACCACACGGACCTGCTGGTGCCGGTTGTCGCCCCCCGGCGCCCATTTCCAGGCGGCATCGACCAGCCACATCTGCCGACCGCTGAATTGCGCGCCGTGCGAGTGACTGTGTCCGTGGCCGTGGTCATGGGCTCCGGCGTGGCCCTCATTCTCATCGTGGACCGCGGCCTCCCGGCGGTTGTGCATCCAGCTCGCGCCCAGCTGCCAGCTCTGCGAGGTGCCGAGGTCGCCCCCGGCCTTGGCCGACACGACCGCGACCCCCGGTCGCTGGGTTCGGTTGGCGGCCTCGGGAATCAGTTGCCTGCCGTCGAACAGTTCCGCCCCGAAACGCAGGAAGAACGGTGTCGGCGCGATCCAGTTCACCCGGATGCCGTCGTCGAACCAGTGGTTGCCGAGAAATGCCCGGTAAAGCAGCGGGCGCTCGACGAAATCGTCCGAGTGCGGATGCTTCTCGTTGAGGTAGCCGATCTGCGACAGAAACCGGCCCGCGCGCACCTGCAGCCCTCCGGGCAGAGCGCGAGTCTGCAGCCACGCCTCGTGCAGCTCGGTCTCGATGCGCCCGTCGTGCGAGTGCCAGGCGATGCTGGTCTGCGCATCGAAGAGCCTGCCGACCGGTCCCCGGGCGACCAGATCGCTGTGCCCGAAGCCCAGCCCCTTGTCGCGCAGGCCGAGCGCGAGGCCGCGGGAAGCCGCACCGGTATCGATCACCGCACCCACCTCCCAGCCGCCCTGCTGGGCCAGGGCTGGCAGGTGGTGCGCGGCCGCCAGCGCCAGCGCGAGAACGACACCACGAAGGGCGCGGATCTCCTTGCCGACGACCGTCATCGCGCGATGCCCACCCAGGTCAGCAGCGAGGGCACGTAGCCGAGATCGCGCCGCGACTTCACCGTGAACGACACGGCATCGAGAACGATCAGCTGGCGCGCAACCGGGTCGGTGATGTAGACCTCGTCGCGAGCGCCGCTGGCGGCGACCTGCGGGAAGGGAGCGGCTGTCGGCATGGTCGGCAGCAGGCCGGCGGTACGGTGCGCGGTGGCCCAGCCCGATGGGCCCCGAGCCAGGACGGTGAGATTGCCGAGGCTGTCGATGACGAACCAGCGCTGCCCACGACGCTCGAACGCCTGCGCGCGCACCAGCGTGCCGGCCGCCCAGTTGTCGGGCACCACCTCCCGAGCGGTGCCCTCGCGCGCGTCGATGCCGTAGAAGCGCGTGGTCGAGGGAGTGCCGGCATTGCCGTAGCCGATGAACTGCCCGTCGGCTGCCGGATGGCTGGCGATGGAGCCGACACGGGTCGCGGTGGCGATCCGGCGGTCGGTAACGGTGGCGCCGTGACTTACCGCCAGCACGCCATCGGTGCACCCGACCACGACGAAGGCGCCCGAGGAACCGCTGCCGTGCATGCCGTTGCAGCGGGAGTCCAGCTTGCGATCAAGGGTGTAGGTGGAACCAGACCGGCGATGCAGTTGCAGGTGCGTGGGCAGGGCATCGGTGGCGTCGGCCTCGCGGAATGCCACGAGCAGCAGGTCGTCCTTGGGCTCGGCCAGCCCGTGGATCGCGTAGGACAGGTCCAGCCGAGCGTCGATCGCGCCGAGCGCGATCGAGGCGTCGGTGAGGAGATGCACGCTCGAGTTCTGAGGCGGCGTCGCGGTCGGTCGCCCGTCCATGAAGAAGGCCGCCTGGCGACCCCACTGGACGTCGTAGTGGGTCGGCTGCGGGCCGGTCAGCTTCCAGGTTAGCAGCCGCGATGGCTCCTTGTAATCGTGCAGGTGATCGCCGTGATCCTCCTGCCAGACGCCACCATCGACGAACTGCACCTGGTCCTGCATGCGCTGCACCGCCACCACATACCGGCGCCCCGGGCTGGTGTAGAGGGCCGAAGGCGAATTGTCGAGCGTGCGTGTCGATTCGACCGTGCCGGCGTCGAGATCGAACAGGCGCAGCGTCGCCGCGCCCTGCTCGGCGATGGCGAGCCGGCCCGCGGTGTCGATGGAGGCAGGCTCATGGGCCTTGTCGCCTCCGCCCGAGCCGCAGGCGGCAAGAGCAGCCGTCAGGACCGACAGGGTCAGACGGCGCAGGAAGGGGGGTCGCAGAAGCAGACCGCAGATCGACTCGTTCATGGGGAAATCCTCGTGGTCTGGCCGCGTGCGGATGCATGCACCCGGCAAGGTCGCGAAGATACCTTTACGCAACTCGATTGCACATGCAACACAGTTCCATTATGGACGTCACATGCATCAGGAGGTCCACACGCACGATGCCCGGCAATTGCGGATACTCGAGAGTCCTGGATCCCTGCCGAGAACGCTCCCGATGCCCGACCTCTTCAGCCCTTACACGATCAAGGGCGTGACCCTGCGCAATCGCACCGTGATGTCGCCGATGACGATGTACAACTCCGTCGACGGCAAGCTCGACGACTACCACGTCTGCTACCTGGGCGCGCGCGCCGCCGGCGGCTTCGCGCTGGTGTTCGGCGAGCAGATGGCGATCACGCCCGACGGCCGCACCACCACCTCCTGCGCGGGCATCTGGAGCGACGACCAGATCGAGGGCCACGCACGCGTGTGCGCGATCATCAAGCGCATGGGCGCGGTGCCCGCCATCCAGCTCGGCCACACCGGCCGCAAGGGCAGCGAACTGCCGCCGCACAAGGGCGCGTTTGGCGGCGGCGCGAAGAAGCAGCTGCCGCCCGACCATCCCGACGGCTGGACCTGCCGCGCGCCCTCGGCGATTCCCTTCGGCGGGCCCGGCCACAACCACCCGGTGCACGCGCTGAGCATCGACGAGATCGCGCAGCTGCACCAGGCCTATGCGCAGGCGGCGCGGCGCGCCGCCGAGGCCGGCTACGAGTGGCTCGAGATGCACTACGCGCACGGCTACCTCGGGTCGAGCTTTCTCTCGCCGCTGGCCAACCAGCGCACCGACCGCTACGGCGGCAGCCTCGAGAATCGCGCGCGCTTCCATCTCGAGGCGCTCGCTGCGGTGCGGGCGGTGTGGCCCGAGCGGTATCCGCTGACGATGCGGCTGGGCTGCGACGATTTCCACCCGGACGGCACGCAGTTCGAGGACGCGCTGCAGGCCGTGCGCTGGATGAAGGAGCACGGTCTCGACCTGGCCGACCTCTCGATGGGTGGCAACGCCACGCAGCTCGTCGATCCGCCGTTCAATCAGGTCGGGTTCATGCTGTCGCGCGCGCAGCGGGTGCGCGAGGAGGTGGGCATCCCGGTGGCCACCAGCTGGAACCTCGGCATCCCCGAAAATGCCGACCGGGCGATACGCGACGAGCGCATCGACCTGGTGATGCTGGGCCGCCCGGCCCTGGCCAACCCGCACTGGCCGGTGTGGGCCGCGCGCGAGCTTGGCCATGCCTCGCCGTTCTCGCTGGTACCCGAGGACTGGCGCTGGTGGCTCGAGAACTTCCGCGGGCACGCGCCGAGCATCGGCTGGCCCGATCACGGCGCGCGCCGATGAATCTCGAGAAGGAGAACCCACCATGAAGGTCTCGATCGATCAGGCACTGCGGCATCTGCCGGCCGCTCCCACCGCCAAGTGGCCGGAGGGCGTGCCGTTCGTCACGGTGATGTCCGGCGCCGCGATGTCGGTGGAGGTGTTCGCGCCCCGCGGCGCCGACCATCAGCAGCCTCACTCGCGAGATGAGCTCTACATCATTCACCGCGGCACGGCGCGGCTGCGGATCGGCTCGCAGTCCTTCGACTGCGCCACGGGCGACGCCTTGTTCGTCGCCGCCGGCGAAGAGCACCGTTTCGAGGTCTTCAGCGACGACTTCGTCACCTGGGTGGTGTTCTGCGGGCCTTGAGCACCCGGGGCTTTCATGGCACGGGCATCACCGAACTGCTGGACGACGCGCGCGCCCCCAAAGGGGTCCTCTACCACCACTTCCCGGGCGGCAAGACGGAGCTTGCGGTGGCAACCATCGATGTGGTCATTGGGCACATCGCGAACGGGCTCACCACGCTGTTCGAGCGGCACGGCAACCCGGAACAGGCGCTGAGGTCGTGGTTGAGCGGCGCCGAGCAGGCCCTGCTCGAAAGCAACTATGGCAAGGGCTGCCCGCTGGCGACGATCGCGCTCGAATCGACGCCAGACGATGTCGCCATCCGCGAAGCGCTGGGTCGGGGGTTCGCACGCATCCGCCAGACCCTGGAAGACGCGCTGCGCTCGGCCGGGGTCGAATCCGTCCGCGCGCGCACGCTGGCTGCGCTGATCGTCTCGGCTTACGAGGGCGGGTTGCTGCAGGCACGCGTGGCCGGTCGCGTCGACGCCCTGCGCGACACCCTCGAGGGCCTGCTCGAGATGGTCCACAGCAGCCTTCCGGCGCGCCGCCGACGAGCACCGTCGCGCGCCTGACCCCCCTACCGGAGAACCACCATGAACCGCAACCCGCTGCTCCTCTGGTCGCGCCTGCTGCAAGCGGCCGCTGTCGTCGTGCTCGCCCTGAGCGCGGTGCTCCTGCTTGCGCCCTCGCTGGGCGAGGCGGTGTTCAACGTCGTGTACTTCCAGCAACCCGGCAGCCCGGTTCCGGTGCCACCCGAATCGCAGGGCTACATCCGCTTTGCCAACGGCATCATCGGCGCCGTCATGGCCGGGTGGATGATGGCCATCATCCTGCTCGCACGCGGCGCCTTTCTCGCCGGCGAGCGCCAGGGCTGGCACACCATCGCCTGGCCGCTGGCATGCTGGTTCCTGATCGACACCGCGTTCTCGCTGGCCCACGGCGTCTGGGGCAACGTGGCCCTGAATACCGCCACCGCGCTGATGTTCGGCGTTCCCCTGATGGCGTCGCGCCGACACTTCCTGTCGGCAACCTGATGTCGCAAGGCCGACCGATCGGTCGGCCACAACCGTCCAACCCCGAAAGGGTCCGTCCATGCCCCCGCTCGCCGTCACCGCCGTCGTCGCCTCGCTCCTTGCGCTGATCTTCTTCCGGCTGTCGCTGGCCGTGATCGGCTTTCGGCGCCGGCACCGGGTGAGCCTGGGCAGTGGTGGCCACGACGATCTGGAGCGCGCGATCCGCGCTCAGGGCAACTTCGCGGAATACACGCCCATCACCCTGGTGCTGCTGGCCTGCCTGGAGGTGAACGGTGCGCCGTGGTGGCTGGTTGCGGTGCCGGGCGCGATCTTCATCGCTGGCCGCCTGATTCATGCCAGGGGAGTGCAGGAGCCGCCGCCGAACTTCAGCCGCCGGGTCCTGGGCATGAAACTGACCCTGTTCACCCTGGCGGGCCTGGCAGCGCTGAATCTGTCGTGGCTCGGGGTGAGGCTGGTGATGCCGGCTCAGATCTGATCGATGGGCGTGCTGGCCAGCGCCGGGCGGTCGGGGGCATCGGCAATGGCGAAGCGGTCGCGCGTGGTGACGTAGAAACTGGCGCCAAAGCGCCCCACCGGATGGAAGTCCCGGAGATTGACGCGCCAGGCCTGCGTATCGACGAGCCCGTCGCGTGCCGCGAGCCACCGTACCCGGCCGATGAACACATAGCGCGAATCGGTCTGCATCGTCTCGTGCAGCACGCACTCGAAGGCGACCGGGGCCTCGAGGATGCGCGGCGGCCGCACGCAGTGCGACGCCACGGCAGTGAGCCCCACCCTGGCGAGTTCGCTGACATCGGCGGGCAGCGACTCGCCGCAGCCGTGCATGCGCGCGGCCATCGGTTCGTCGGAGATGTGAACGACGAACTCCCCGTTCGCGAGAATGTTCGCCGCCGTGTCCTTCAGCCGGCCATCGGTCAGGCGGTTCACGCTGATCATCACGATCGGCGGATCCTCGCCCATCATGTTGAACATCGAGAACGGAGCCGCGTTGGCCACGCCATTGGCGCCCATCGTGGTGACCAGCGCGATCGGTCGCGGAACGATCAGACTGGCCATCAGCTTGTAGCGCTGATAGCTGGTGATCTGCTCGAAGTCGATCTCCGTCATGAATGCGCCTTCAGGCGAACCGCCTGCTGTCGATGGCCCCACCATACCATCGGGCCCGCCAGGGTCCATCCGGAGGGGCTTGCGACACTCGACTGGCCGATCAGCGTGGCGCGATCCGGCTGGCCAGCGGGCGGGGCGTGTAATCGACGAGGTAGAGGCAATCCCGAGGCGAGGCCGCGCGCATCGCCACGCAGCGGGCCGCAATCGACTGCGGCGTGGGCTTCTCGCCCGCCTCGATCCAGCGCAGCAACGCCTCGAAGAGCGGCGGGTACATGGCGTCACCCCAGTAGCTGTGCTCGCTCGAATTCACGTAGGCCTGCACCAGCCGCGCGCCGTTGCCGGCGGCCACCATGCGCTGACGCAAGGTGTCCTGGCCTTCGACGAACACGGTGGCGTCGCCCGTGCCATGGGCCGAGATCACGGGCACCGCGAACCGGCCGCCGTGATCGACATCGGCCGCAAAGCGCGCAACCGCGGCGGGGTCGGCCCTGTAGCGGGGAACGCCGGCATTGAGCGCGGCGTCGTTGCCCGACCCCACGTAGCGCACGCCGTCGTTGCCGAACGGACTCACGCCGCCGTTCTTCTGCACGACATCCTGCAGCGTGAAAGTGCCCCAGTTGAGGTGACCGACCACCGAGGTTTCGGGGATCTTCAGGACATCGACGATGGTCTTGAGCCTTTGCGCCTGCTCGGCGGTGCGCTGCGCCGCGGGTCGCCGGGTTCCCAGGCATTCGTCGGCGCGCCCGATCAGCTCGGCGTTCGTCAGCCTGCTGTCGGCAGGCAGTCCGATGGACAACGGATACTGGCGCTCATCGGGACGCGGATGGTTGTTGCACAGGTGCTGGTAGATGGCGCGCAGGTCCAGGCGGAAGTCGTACGTTGCCGGCCCCGCGACCACGCCGCTGGTCAGCAGGATGCCTTCCCACGACCCGGGGAACAGTTCGGCCGCCCGCGTTGCGACCATGGCGCCCCACGACTGACCGTGCAGCAGCGTTCGCCTGGGACTGGCCACATGCTCGACGAAGATGCGACGCACCCGTTCGGTATCGTGCGCGGCCGTGGTCACCGCGAAGCCGCCCTGCCGGAAGACCGACCCCGCCCACGCATGGCCTTCGGCCAACGTGATCGCCCAGCGCTTGATGTCCTCGTCGGCCCGGCTCGACCGGGGTTCACCCAACGTCGGCCCACCGTGCGCATGGACGACGAGCACCCCGCTCCACTTGGGCGGGATCGCGATCAGGTAGTGCGCGCCCGCGGAATCCTGACCGCGCAGGCATCGCACGCCCGCCGGAACTCCATCCGGACAGGCGGCAACGCTCGGCGCAGCCTCTTTGGGCGCGATGGCGCAGCCCGAGAGCACGGCGCACGTTAGCGCCGCGACAAGCGCGAGGCGTGGCCCCGCCGTCGACGTCCTGCCGGATCCGGGATGCGTCATGGTGGTTTCCGTGTCCAGTGGGGGAGCGGCGCGAGGATGTGCGCCGGGCCCTGAAGGATAAGCGCTGGATCCGGTCGGTGCAGCGCGACAGGTCCGGCATCGGACGCGCGCTACGGCGAAGTGCAGCCTGACGGAGGGTGAGCGATGCGCTCGCCTCAGGCGTGCTCGAGCGCGAGCCGCTGCCGAAGCTCGCGGTGCAGGATCTTGCCGGTGGCGGTGCGCGGCATCTCGTGGTCGGCCATGAAGGCAAAGGCACTGGGGCACTTGAATCCGGCCAGCCGCTGGCGACACCAGTCGCGCAGCTCCTGCGCGTCGGCCTGCTGCCCCTCGTGCAGCACCACCACGGCCTGCACCGTCTCGCCCCACTTGTCGTGCGGCACGCCCACCACCGCCACGTCACGCACCTTGGGGTGGGCGCCCAGCGTACCCTCCACTTCCGAGGGGTATACGTTCTCGCCGCCGGTGATGATCATGTTGCTCTTGCGGTCCACCAGCCACAGATAGCCGTCGGCATCGCGCCGCGCCATGTCGCCGACCGAGCGGAACGTGTCGATGACTTTGCGGCACCCATGGACTTCAATTTAGTGTGCGATCGACAGGTTCACTGGCTGGCGTCTTCTCCTCAGGTGGCGGGTTGATCCAGGCGGCTGTGGGCATTGCCGACAACACGGGCCGCCTGTTCTTGAACCGCTTCGGGTTGGCCGCGAACGCGGTGTCCAGGGTGTCCTGGCGGACGAGGCGCACGGCGGCGGCCAGACCGTAGTGGACGCTGTGCGGTGTCATGTGACCGATGCCGCTGTGACAGTGTTGGTCGTTGTACCAGGCGAAGAAGGCTCGACAGTGGGCCCGTGCGTCCTCGATGCAGCCGAATCGCTCGGGGAAGTCGGGTCGGTATTTCATTGTCTTGAACTGCGACTCCGAGTAAGGGTTGTCGTCCGAGACGTGGGGCCGGCTGTGGCTCTTGGCGACGTCCAGATCGACCAGCAGGCTGGCCACGGGCTTGGAGCGCATGGCCGCCCCCCGGTCGGCATGCAGGGTCAGCATGCCGGGGGCGACGTCATGGCGCGCCACGGTGTCGGCGATGAGCTGTTGGGCGAGTTCGGAGCACTCGCGCGGTGCGATGAGCCAGCCCACGACGAAGCGGCTGAAGATGTCCAGGATCACGTACAGGTAGAAATACGTCCACTTTACCGGGCCTTTGAGCTTGGTGATGTCCCACGACCAGACCTGGTTGGGGCCGGTCGCCAGCAGCTCAGGCTTCTTGTACTCGGG
>JBILUW010000320.1:0-3997 GCA_044370795.1 Burkholderiaceae bacterium | reverse complement strand
CGGATCCAGATGCGGCCGGTCGAAATCACGAGCTTGCGGGTGGCGGCAACCGGATCCATGCCGCGCAGGCTGATGTCGTTCTGGCTCGAACGGATGACCGCGTAGGTGCGCTCGAGCACGGCCACGAACAGGCCATCCTTGCTGGCGAAATGATGGTACAGGACGTTCTTGTTGAGCCCGGTGAGCAGCGCGATCTGGTCGACGCGCGCGCCGTCGAAGCCCTTGTCGGCGAATTCGCGCAGCGCCGCATCGAGAATGATCTCGCGGGTCTTGATCGAGCTCTCGCGCGGCTTGCGCGCGGCGGGCGTGGCAGACCCCGTCCGGGCCGTGGCGGGGTCGTCGGGCTCCGGCGCAACCGCAGGCACCGGCTTGAGGGCGGCCATGGCCCGCTAGGACTTCAGGTGGGCGTCCCGACGCTCGAACAGCGTCTGATCGGCATAACCCATGGTGTCGGGCCGGCCCTTGCCGAGCATCACCTGGAAGTACACGGGCTCGAGGCTGGCGTTCACGTAGCCATGCACTACGCCAGGCGGGCACGAGATGCATTCCCAGGGCCCGAGCCGGTGCGTGACCTGCCGGCCGGTGTCGTCCTGCAGGAAGACGTCGAGAAACCCCTGCAGCACGAAGAACACCTCCTCGACCTCGTGAGTGTGCGCGGCATTGCCCTGGCCGGGCTGCACGAACATGATGCTGAGCGTGAAGGCCCGCGGCGGGATCACGGTCTGGTCGCCGTGCTTGCCCGAGCCGCCGGCGCCGATGAAACGGTGCTGGGCCCGCTTGTAGCCCTCGATCCGGGCATCCTCGAAGGCATCCCAGTCGGGCTTGCGGTCGCGGAAACGCGCGATGAAACGCTCGGAGAGTTCCTCGAGCGATACGCCCACCAGTTCGGCTGGTCTTGGATGCCTTGCGACGGTCATGGTCACTCCTGTTGGGCCTTTGCACCCGGATGGATCGACCGAGTCTACTCTTGACTATTTGGTCAATCAAGACTACGGTCCCGCGGTTGGCCCCCACCTCTGCCGCCCGGATTCCATGACCGACACCCTGAAGCCCTACGTTGCCGGCCGGGAAGCGCGCAGCGAAGGCCCCACCCTTTCGCTGATCAGTCCCGTCGATCTGCAGCCCTACGCGCTGCTCGCCGAATCGCCGCCCGCCGTGATCGACGCGGCCGTCACCGATGCGCGCGCAGCCTATGTTCGCCATCGCCTGGCGCCGCTGCACCAGCGGCTGCGATGGCTGACCGAAGGCGCGCAGGCCATCGAGGCACACGCCGACGAGCTCGTCGAACTCATCGTCCACGACATCGGCAAGCCACGACGAGCCGCTGCCTTCGAGGTTCAGCGTTCGGCCCAGTTCTTCCGCGCCTGCGCCGCCACCGCATCGGGCCTCGGCGGCGAGACCCTGCCCCTCGATGCGATCGCCAACGGCGCCGGCCGGCTTGGCTATACGGTCCGCGTGCCGTTTGGCGTGGTCGCGGCCATCACGCCATTCAATGCCCCGATCAACCTGCTGTCGCAGAAGCTTGCGCCGGCGCTGGCTGCCGGCAACGCTGTCGTCGTGAAGCCGCATCCGGCAGGCACCCGGGTGGCGCTGCGGCTCGCGCAGCTGCTCACCGACGCGGGCCTGCCCCCGGGCATGTTCAACGTCGTGACCGGACACCGCGACGCGGCCATCGCCCTGGTCTCGCATCGCGACGTCGCGGCTGTCACCTTCACTGGCGGCACCGAGGCCGGCGATGCGCTCGCGCGGGCGGCGGGGGCGCGCAAGTTCGTCGCCGAGCTCGGATCGAACGCCGCCAACGTGGTGCTCGCCGACGCCGATCTCGCCGATGCCGCCGCCCGCATCGCGTCGGCCGCCTTCGAGGCCAGCGGGCAGCAATGCGTGTCGGCGCAACGAATCATCGTCGATGCCCAGGCGATCGATGCATTCCTGGGGCATTTCGTCGCGGCGGCTCAGGCGCTGCGTGTCGGCGACCCCCACGACCCGGCCACCGACATCGGCCCGATGGTTTCCCTCGAGGCCGCCGAAAGGGTGATGCGGATGGCCGGCGAGTCGATCGCGGCCGGCGGCCACTACGCGCTGACGCCGGTGCGCCGCGATTGCCTCGTCAGTCCGGGAATCTTGGTGGGCTCGCCCGCGAACGCCGCCATCTGGCAGACCGAGGTCTTCGGTCCGCTGGCCGTCGTGGTGGCCGCCGACGGCCCGCAGCACGCCCTCGACCTGGCCAACGACTCGGTCTTCGGTCTGCAGGGAGCCCTGTTCACCCGCGATCTTCCCTGGGCGATGCGCTTTGCCCGCGATTTCGAGGTCGGAGCTCTCTGGATCAACGAGGCGAGCCGGTTTCGCCTCGACATGTATCCGTTCGGCGGGGTCAAGCGCTCGGGCACCGGGCGCGAGGGCGTGCGCTTCGCGATCGAGGAACTGTCGCAGCTGAAGTTCGTCGGTCTGCGCTTCGATCTCTAGGCTGCCCGTGGCGCGCCCGCCCATACCACCGTCGCTGGAAGCCCTGATGGACCGGATCGGTCCGCGCTGGCGCGACGACATCCAGGGCAACGTTCGTCAGATGATCGCGGCCTTCAGCGAAGTGCTCGCGCAGGCGCCTGACGATGACATCGACGTTCGTCGCGATCTTGCCTATGGCGAGCATCCCAGGCAGCGGATCGATGTCTATCGCCGCCCGGCTGCCCCGATGGCGCCGCCACGGCCGGTCGTCCTGTTCGTGCATGGCGGGGCATTCGTCGAAGGCGATCGCAATCGCAGCCCCCAGATCTATGCGAACGTGCTGCGCTTCTTCGCGCGCCACGGCCTGGTGGGACTGAACATGGGCTACCGGCTGGCCCCCGAGTTCCGCTACCCGAGCGGCTCCGACGACGTGGCCGCGGCCGTCGCATGGGCGCGCCGCAACGTGGCCGGGCACGGCGGCGACCCCGACGCGATCGTGCTCGTTGCCCACTCCGCGGGGGCTGCGCACGCCGGCTGCTACGCCTACGACCGTCGCTTCCATCCGGCGGACGGCCCGGGCATCCGGGGGCTGGTCGTGCTCAGCGGGCGGGTACGCGCCGACGTTCGGCCCGACAACCCGAACGCCAACCGCGTTCGCGCCTACTACGGCGATGACCCGGCGATGCTCGAGCAGGGATCGGCGGTCAGTCACGTGGGCCCCGACAGCGTGCCCACGATGGTGGCCTTCGGCGAGTACGAGAACCCGCTGATCGATGTCTACTGCGCCGAGCTGGTCCATCGGCTGGCGGTGGCCCGCGGGGTGGCGCCGCCCGTCATGCGGCTCGAGCGCCACAACCACACCTCGGTGATCGCCCACTTCGACACCGCCGAGGACCGGCTGGGGCAGATGATTCTCGGCTTCATCCAGCGCTGCATGAGCGCTGCGCCGACGGGAACACCGCAGCGCGGACCCTGACGCGGGCGCGCCCCGCCCTCAGATCAACCCGAGCCACCGGCCCCACACCAGCTGGCCCAGGAAGCGTTGGGGCAGCAGCGTGAACACGCCCGCGCCCACGCAGGCGCCCAGGTAGAGCAGGATCATCGTGCGGCGGTGCGCGGCGATGTTGCGGCGGGCGAGGAACCAGAAGGCCGCCACCAGATTGAACAGCGTGAACGGCACCAGCAGGTGGATCGGGGTGTAGCCGGCGATGTTGGGCAGCCCGAAATCGCGGATGAACATCGCCGAGACGGCGCTCATCAGCATCAGCGTGACCCAGCCGTAGCCTGCGGCACGATGCAGCACCGGCCGCTGGGCGCCACGCCGCCGGGCCCAGAGCGCCACCGGGCCGATGGCAAGCGCGGCGAGCGAGGCGCTCAGGTGGATGGCGATCACGGGAGTCATCTGCATGGCGGCCTCGGCTGGGGGGATGCGGGGGGCGATGGCGTCGAATGTGCCGCAGCGCGGGGCCGCGCCGAGCGCGATGCGACGAAACGCCTATCGAGATGCGCGAGTTGCGCCATGACGACGCGAACGGGTTCGCGCCCGGATCGCGCG
>JBILUW010000319.1:0-3999 GCA_044370795.1 Burkholderiaceae bacterium | reverse complement strand
CTGCGCATGGGCCGCGCCTGCGACAACGCGCAGCGTCTGGCCCAGTGGCTGCAGGCGCAGCCCGGCGTGGCCCGCGTGGCCTATCCGGGTCTGGCCGATCATCCGCAGCACGCGCGTGCCGCACGGCTGTTCCGCGGCTTCGGCGGGCTGCTGGCGTTCGAGCTGCGCGAGGGCCTCGACTGCTTCGACTTCCTCGACGCGCTGCAGGTGGTCATCAAGTCGAGCCATCTGGGCGACACCCGCACGCTGTCCATTCCCGTCGCCCACACCATCTTCTTCGAGATGGGCGCGGCCCAGCGCGCCCAGATGGGCATCGGCGAGTCGATGATCCGGCTGTCGGTGGGCATCGAGGACTACGACGACCTCCAGGCGGACTTCGCCCAGGCCCTCGCCCGCGTGGGCGCTTGAGCCGGGGTCGCAACCTACCCGCGGCGGGCGGTGCGGTCATGAGCGGCATGGGCTCGAGCGACCGGCTCGCGGGCACCTCGGGCGAGCGCCCCGTCGTGCTGCGCTGTGCGCTGGGCGAGTGCTCGCTGGGCACCGTGCTGGCCGCGCGCACCGAGCGCGGCCTGCGGGCGCTGTGGCTGGGCGATGACCCGGACGCGACACGCGAGGCCCTGCGCGCCCGCTGGCCGCGGGTCGAGCTGGTGATGGAGCCCGAGCCCCAGGGCCGGGAGCTGATGGCCCGCCTGCTGGTCGCGCTCGAGCAGCCGGCGCAGGCCCCGCAGCAGCTCGCCGACCTGCCCGTCGACGTGCCCGGTACGGCCCTGCAGCAGCGGGTGTGGCAGGCGCTGCGCGCGCTGCCGCCGGGGGCGCCGGTGAGCTACGCCGAGCTGGCCCGCCGCCTGGGCGTGCCGCGCGCGGTGCGGGCGGTGGCCGGCGCGATCGCAGCCAATCCGCTCGCGGTGATGGTGCCCTGCCATCGGGTGGTGCGCGGTGATGGCAGCCTGGCCGGCTTTCGCTGGGGCATCGAGCGCAAGCGCGAACTGCTGCGCCGCGAGGCTATGGCCGTGCGCCGCGCATGACCGCATCCGCGCGGATCGCGACCGAAGACTGGTTGCAAGCGCAACCATCTGGTACGGCGCTGGCGCTGCCTGCGCACTGCTATCTGGGCGAGGCCGCCCTCGAGCGTGACCGTCGCGCGGTGCTCGCGCGTGGCTGGCAGCTGGTGGCGCACGAACACCTGCTTGCAGGGCCCGGCGATCACGCGGTGGCCGAGATCGCCGGCGTGTCGCTGGTACTGGTGGTGGACGAGGCCGGCACGCTGCGCGCGCTGCACAACGTCTGCCGGCACCGGGCCGGACCGCTGGCCAGCTGCGCCGGGCGGGGGCTGCAGCGGCTGACCTGCCAGTACCACGGCTGGACCTATGCGCTCGATGGCGCGCTGCTGGGCGCGCCCGGGATGGGGCGCGCGCCGGGCTTCGATGCCTCGCAGGTGCGGCTGCCGCATGCTCGGGTGGCGCGCTGGCAGGGGCTGGTGTTCGCGTGCCTGGACGAAGCCGCGCCCGATTTCGTCGAGGTGGTCGACGGGCTGGACGCCCTGCTGGCCGGCGCCGGGCTGGCGTCGATGCGCTTTGCGCGGCGGGTGGTCTACGAGGTGGCCTGCGACTGGAAGGTCTATGTCGACAACTACCTCGAGGGCTATCACGTCGCGCGGGTGCACCCCGGGCTGGGGGCGCTGCTCGATGCGCGCGCCTACGCCACCACGCTTGCGCGCTGGCACAGCGTGCAGGCCAGCCCCATCGCCAGCGACGCCGGGCTGTACGGCGCCGGCCAGGCGGTGTACGCGTTCGTCTGGCCCAACACCATGATCAATGCGCTGCCGGGGCGGCTGCAGACCAATCGCGTGCTGCCGGCGGGGCCGGGGCGATGCACGGTGGTGTTCGACTACGCGTATCCGCAGGGCCAGGGGGAGGGCCGGGCGCCGGGCGAGGGCGACGAGGCCGGGCGCGCGGCCGCCGCGGCGCGGGTCGAGGCCGACCTCGCCTTCAGCGACACGGTGCAGGCCGAGGATGCCGCGATCTGCGAGGCGGTGCAGCGCGGCCTGGCCAGCGGCTCGTGGACGCCCGGGCGGCTGAATCCCTTCGAGGAGCGCGGCGTGTGGCATTTCCATGAGCTGCTGCGCGAGGCCTGGCGCGAGGGCCGTGCATGAGTCGGCTGACCCGCGAGGGGCTGCGCTACGCCGGCCGCCTGCCCGGCGCCATCCGGAGGCCCGAAAGACGTTTCGCGACCAGGTGAACGACCATGCAACCCGACCCGATACCGCCGTTCGTCCTCGAGCCGCTGCGCGGCTGGCGCGAGCACTCGCCCGAGGCGATGCTGCGGCGCGCCGGCGAGTTCCATGCCGACATCGCGCGCCGGCGCACGGTGCGCGACTTCGACAGCCGGCCGGTGCCGCGCGAGGTGATCGAGCACTGCCTGCGCGCGGCCGGAACCGCGCCCTCGGGCGCGAACCAGCAGCCGTGGTTCTTCTGCGTGATCACCGACCCCGGGCGCAAGCGGCGCATCCGCGAGGCCGCCGAGGCCGAGGAGCGCGCCTTCTACGGCGGGCGCGCGCCGCAGGAATGGCTGGATGCGCTCAGCCCGCTGGGCACCGATCCCGAGAAGCCCTTCCTCGAGGAGGCGCCGGTGCTGATCGCGATCTTCGCGCAGAAGTGGGGCGTGCGCGCCGACGGCTCGCGCTTCAGCCACTACTACGTGCCCGAGAGCGTGGGCATCGCCACCGGCTTCCTGATCGCCGCCCTGCACCACGCGGGGCTGGCCACGCTCACGCACACCCCCAGCCCGATGGGCTTCCTGAGCGAACTCTGCGGGCGCCCCGCCAGCGAGAAGCCGGTGATCCTGCTGGTGGTGGGTTACCCGAAGCCGGGCTGCCAGGTGCCGGTGCACGGCGGCGTGAAGAAGCCGCTGGAGGCGATTTCGGCGTGGCTGTAGGGGTGGGGCTGCGCCCGTTCGACAGGGGCGAACGGAGCCGCCGCGCGCCTGCCCGTCAGGCGGCCTGAAGCAGGAACTCGACCTTCACGGCGTCGTACGGGAACTCGACCTGACCAGACTGCGTCCGGTTCAGCACGCCTGCCGCAAGCAAGGCTGTCATATCGGTGTGGACCGCCTTGACGTCGCGTCCGACGCGCCGCGCCGCCTCCCGAACAGTCATCGGGCCGGCGCCGGCCAGGGCCTTCAGCAACGCCCACCGCTTCGCCGTCAGCACCTTCCAGAGGAGCTCCGGGCTCGCGAAAGAGATCCTGTCCGTGCGCGACGCCTTGCCGGTCCTCCACGCGCGGGCGAAATCGGCCATCGAATCCGACGGCGGACGGACGTCAAGAATCACGGTCTTCACGTTGAATCCTCTCGATGTCGCGCTGGAAGGCGTCGAGGAGACCTTCGACGCTCTCGGAGACGTACCGCGACTCTCTCCCCCTCCAGTGTCGGTGATCGCCCTTGCCAGCCTCGTTGTCGTATCGCAGCACGCATACCCCATCGATCACATACGCAAGACGGTACTTGAAGGAGTGGGACGACCCCGGCAGGGGCGTTGCGAGTCGCCAGAGCACAAGTTCGGCGAACGCGGTCTCGGTGTAGGGAATCCGCCGCCGCAAGAGCTCCACGGCCTTCATGTTGTGAACAATGACAACGAAAGGTGTTGTTGTCAATGACAACGCCAGCTATCACCCCTGGCCAGGGAGCGCGCACGGCCAGGCCTGCGGCAGCCTGCGCGCGATCCAGCCGGCCAGGCCGGCGTTGACCTGCTCGGGCAGCTCCTGCGCCATCCAGTGGCCGGTGGGCAGGGTGATCTCGTGCAGGTCGGCGCAGTGGGCGCGCATCGGGTCGGCCAGGCGCGTGCCGACGGTGAGGCAGGTGGCGTCGTGCAGGCCGTGGAAGAAGAGCACCGGCATCGACAGCCGGCCGCCGTCGGGCGCGCGGCGCGCGTGGGCGATGTTGGCCGCGCCGTTCATGTACCAGGCGTCGGGGCCGAAGAAGCCGTTGGCCTGCAGCGCGCTC
>JBILUW010000318.1:0-4005 GCA_044370795.1 Burkholderiaceae bacterium | reverse complement strand
CGAGATGCATCCGCAGGCGCGCGCGCCTGGCCGCCTACGGCGACGATCTCGAATCGATCCGCGGCCTCGGCCACGACGTGGTGGCCGCCCTGTGCGAGCGGCTGCTTGCCGGTGGCGTGCCGGCGCTGCACTTCTACACGATGAACCCGTCGGCCCCCAGCCTGGCGCTGTGGGCCGCGTGCCGCCGCTAGCGCCCGCGGCGGCGCCGTCGGGCGGATGGGGCTGGGCTCGCCCGGGCCCGCTCCGATAGATTCCTGGCGCGTTCCGGTCGCGCGAGCTCCGTGCCGGGTTTTTCCCGAGCGCGAGCGCGGGCAGCCTACCGGACCAGCCTGGCCCCCCGCGGGGGTCGAACCGACACACGACAGGATGGACGCGCACGACGGCGCACAGACGGGTTCCTGGACGGGGCCGATGACTCGGCATCCGCGGCTGGCCGCGCGCCATCTGCGAACCGGGCTGTTCGTCGCTGACCTCGATCGGCCCTGGCTGGACACCCCGTTCCTTCTGCAGGGATTCCTGATCGACCGCGAGCAGGAGATGGACACGCTGCGTGAGCTGTGTGCCTACGTCTACATCGACATCGCGCTGTCCGATCCGCTGGCCGTGCGGCACGTGCGCGAGCTGCTCGACGCCGCGCTCGGTCCCGATGACCGAGCCACGGGCCCCGCGAAACGCAGCGAAGGCTCGGCCGACGACGGCGCGCCGCAACCCGCTCCCGACGTCGACGGTGCGCTCGCCGACGCCGACCCGCTTGCGGTCATCGATTACGCCATCCCCGAACAGGGCCCGGCTCCGGCGACCGAGCCCGGCACCGCCACCGCTCCCGGCTTCGAACTGGTCGACGACGGCCCGTCTGGCGTGGCGACGTCCCGCCCATCGTCGGCGCTCGAGCAGTCCGCCGCGAGCGCGCGGCACGCCGGCAGCAACCCCGCGGCAGCCGTTCCGCAGCCGCACCGCACAGGCCCGCGCCTGATGGCCGCCAGCCATGGCGGCGGCGGGGACGGCCTGTCGCGCCCGCCCCGCTCCGCGCTCGGCGCAACGCTGGGCAACCTGGTGAAGCTGCTGCGCAAGCCCCTGACGCGAGCGGAACTGCTCGCCGCCATCCGGGGGCAACTGCGCGGCGCCGACGCGCCGGGCGCCGACGGGGCACCCGCCGGCCCGCCGCCTAAGCTCTCGACGCATGTCGACTCGAAACTCATCGGCAAGGCCGTGGTGGCCGAGGGCGAAGTTCTGCGCGCGAGCGAACGCAAGCTCGAGTTCGACGCCGATGCCTCGGACATCGAGCAGCGCGATCTGCCAGGGCGCGGCCGCCGGGTGAGCGAGGCACAGGCCGAGCTCGACCGCGAGCTCGACGCGATCCTGCCTCCGGGCAGCAAGCGCACGTTCTACCAGCCGCGCAGCACCATCGCCGAGGAGATGCCCCGGGCGCGCAAGGCCTTCGAGACCTGCGTCGAGGCTCTCGAGACCGTCCTCGCGGACATCGGCAGACAAGCGAACGTGCCGCTCGAGCAGGCGCGCGAAGCCGTCGGCGACATGGTCGAGAGCATGCTCGACAACCCCGACGCGATCATGTGGATCGCCCAGTTGCGCGAGACGCATCTCGACACCTACCAGCACTGCGTGCGGGTGTCGCTCTACATGATCGCCGTGGGCCGCACGCTAGGCCTGCCCAGGGAGATGATCGAGGCGCTTGGTCAGGTAGGCATCCTCGCCGACGCCGGCAAGACCCGCCTGCCACGGGCACTGCTCGACAAGCCCGGCATGCTCACGCCGGTCGAATACAAGATCGCCCAGGACCACGTCCGTCTGGGCCTGAAGGCGCTCGCCGCCGAGGTGCCGCTGGCCCCCGAGGTACAGGCGGGCATCGCCGAGCACCACGAGCGCATTGACGGCAGCGGCTATCCGCGCGCCCTGAAGGGCACGCAGATCTCGATCTGGGGACGGATCGCCGGCATCGCCGACTGTTTCTCCGCGCTGATCACCGAGCGCCCGTACGCGAAGGCCATGGCGCCACAGGATGCGCTGATGAGCCTCTACGAGTGGGCGGGCACCGCCTTCCACCCGCCGCTGGTCGAGCAGTTCGTGCAGTCGATCGGTGTGTTCCCCGTGGGCAGCCTCGTCGAGCTGTCCAATGGCGAGGTTGCCGTCGTGCTCGCGCAAAACCGCACCCGCCGGCTCGAGCCGCGGGTGATCGTGCTGGCCGACGCCCAGAAGAACCCCATTCCGCAGCCCTTCGAACGCGACCTGTTCAGGCAGGCTGCGGTCCGGGGCGCCAAGCCGCTGCGCATCCAGCGTGGCCTGCCTGCCGGAGCCTACGGGCTGAAACCGCATGACTACTACGCCGATCAAGCCCTCGCATCCAACCAGGCCGCTTGAGCCGGCGCGGCCGGAGATGCCCGCCTACGGCGCACGTTCGCCGCGGCTGGCGCCGGCCGCGTTGCTGCAGACGATCGATGCGCTGACGCTCGCCGGGCGGCGCACCGTGCTGTTGCTCGTGAGCCTGCACCGCTCGGATCGTCTCGCGGCTCTCGCGCAGTCCCGTTCGTCGCGCGAGGTGATCGGCGAGGTGATGCGGCGCGTCGAGGGCATGCTGCGCTCATCCGATCGGTATGCGCTGGCCTCGCACGAGGAGCTGTGGGTGCTGCTGGTCGACCCGCCCGGCGAGCCGCTGGCCGAGCTGGCCGGCCGGACGCTGCGCTCCAACCTCACGCGCCCGATCCACGTGACCCTGGGCGACAGCAGCTCGCCGGTGCGCCTGCAACCGGCGGTGGGCGGCGCCTGGCAGCCGGCCGGAGAAGGCACCGATGCGATGACGCTGCTCGCGGCAGCCGCCGAAGCCTGCCAGGAGTCGGAAGAACTCGAGAGCCGGGTGAAGATCGTGGTGGCCGAGTCGAGCATCCAGGTCAGCGCCCGCCGGCAGCTCGAGCACGAACTGCGCGAGGCGCTGCTCGCCAACGAACTCGACGTCCACTTCCAGCCGCAGGTGTCGCTCGAGACCGGGCGCTGCACCGGCGCCGAAGCGCTGGTGCGCTGGACCCGACGCGACGGCACCCGCGTGAACCCCGGCCTGATCGCCTCGATCTGCGAGGAGCGCGGCCTGATGACGCAGATGACGCTGTTCGTGATGAACACCACGCTGCGCCACCTGATGGCCTGGAACTCGCAGGGCATCGATGCACGGGTATCGGTGAACCTGTCGGCGGTGACGCTGGCCGACCCGGCGTTTCCGAGCCTGGTGGGCCACGCGCTCGACACCTGGAGCATCGCCGCCAGCCGGCTGACGCTCGAGCTCACCGAAACCGCCGTCGTGCGCCACGAGCAGTCGGCGATGCAGTTCATGAAGGAGATCCGCGAGCGCGGCTGCGGCCTGGCGCTCGACGACTTCGGCACGGGCTACTCGTCGTTCAACTACCTGCGGCAATTCCCGCTCACCGAGCTGAAGATCGACCAGAGCTTCGTGCGCAACCTTGCCCAGGACGCGAGCGACCGGCGCATCGTCTTGGCGCTCGTCGACCTCGCCCACACCTTCGGCATGCACGCGCTGGCCGAAGGCGTGGAGGACGCGGGCTCGGCCAGCGCGCTGCGCGAACTCGGCTGCGACCTGGCTCAGGGCTACCACTTCGCCCGGCCCATGCCGCAGGGCGAATTCATCGCCTGGTGGCGTACCTTCAACCGGACGCCCGCCGAGCAATCCGCCGCGACGGCGTGAGGATCCAGTCGAGCGGCCGCTCATGCGGCCCCGGCTCGAAGCCGCGTATCGCCGCGTCCTCGCGCGCCACGCCGATCGCCACGAACCGCCGCCCGGCCAGCGCCAGCGCGGCCAGCGTGCGGTCGTAGTAGCCGCCGCCGTAACCCAGGCGATAACCGGCCTCGTCGTACCCCAGGCACGGAATCACCAGCACATCGGGCAGGCATTCGGGCCCATCGGCCGGCTCGCGCGTGCCCAGCGGGCCGGCAACGAGCGGCTGGCCCGGCACCCAGCGGGCAAAGCGCAGCGGCGCGGCA
>JBILUW010000317.1:0-4015 GCA_044370795.1 Burkholderiaceae bacterium | reverse complement strand
GCGCTCGCGGGTTCGCTCCTATGATCCTGTCTGTCCAAAGCTGTCCACTTGCAGCCCGCATGCGCCTGAAATGGGTGATCGCTCTGGTGGCCTTGGCTGGCGTGCTCGTGCTGGCGGCGGGTTCATGGCTTGCCTGGCGCCAGGGACTGATTCCGTCCGACTGGATCGAGCCGCCGCCGAGCGCGCCGGTTCCCGGCAACTTTCTTGCCGCTCTCCGCGCCGACCGTACCGTGGCCGCGCGGATCGAGCCGCCCTGTCTGCCGCTGCCGATGCACACCGAGGTGGAGGACCGGCGCGGCTGGCCCGGTCTGACCTATGCGCCGGTTGCCGGCTTCGCGTCGGTGGGGCTGCTGCGCGGCGAGGCGGGGGCGTTGCCGCGGCACAGCGCGGTCTTCGAGCTGCTCGCCCGCAACGGGCTGGTCACGGCCACCGACGGGCCGGTCGATGCCGGCAGCCGCGGTGAGTTGCCAGGACGCACCTACACGCTGAGCTTCGACGGATGGAACCGGCTGGATGCCGACGGTTGCCTGCGTGTGGGCGCACCGTCCATCGTCGAGGTCTCGCAGCGACACACCACGGTTGCCCGCGGCGAAGGCGGGCATACGGTAGAAGTGCGGGCGAAGGTGGCCTACGACCAGCGGCCTGCATGGCTCGGCGATCCGGCGTTCGCCGCCCCCGAGTACGCGTCACGGCGCGACGCCCTGCGCTCTCCGCCCGATCTGGTCGTCCGGCTGCGAGGTACCGACGACGGCTGGACGGTCGAGCCCGATCCGGCACTGGTGGCCCCTCCGCTACCCGCGCAGGTCGAGGCGATGGTTGCTCGCGCGGGCGGTGCGGCCTCCCGGGCCTGCATCCTGCTGCCGTCGGCCGGTGACGGGGTGAGCATCGAAGCGCAGCCGCTGGCGGTGGCCTTCGATCATGCCGCCGCGCGAGCCGCCGGAGAGACGCGCCGCGCGGCGCTGATGATGTGGCGCGGTCGGATGACCGAGCTCGCGCGTGCCGGCGCCTTCGTCGAGTCGCGCGTGCCTGCCGATCCGGCCAGTGGCCGCGGTGCGGCCACGCGCTACGAGATCGATCCCGAGCTGCAGCGCTGGTACGACCCCGCCCATCCCTCATGCCTGGCCATGGGCGCCGGGCGGCTGGAACTGCTCGGTGTCGGACTGTCGCGCACACCTTCCGACGATGTCGGACGCACGCGCCCGCCAGCCGCCGGCGCGCGCTTCGCATGGCGACCCGATCCGCAGGCCTGGGTGCTGACCCGGGAGCTCGCGCTGCCCGAGGTGCGCCTGGTGCGCGCGATCGGCGGCATGCCGGTGGTGGCCCGGCTGCAGTGGGACAAGGCCGCCGGCGCGTGGGCGCTGTCGGCGCTGGCCGCCCAAAGCATTGCGCTCGAGGAGCCGCGGGTGGTCGCTGAGCCCGCGCGCGTCGATGAGCCGCCGGTGCCCCAGGGCGCGTCGGTGCCGATTCAGCTCGATCCGCCGGTGCGCGCTGGCGCGCGGGAGCGGCGCTGACGAGGGCGTGTGCCATCATCGACGGCGTTGTGTGACCAGGAGCGCCCCGCATGGGCACCACCCACCGCACCCCCGTCAGCTACATCGACCGCACCCGCGAGTACTACGCGGCGCTCGGTTATCCGAAGCCCTATCAGTACGCGCATCACGCCGAGGTTCCGTTCGCGCCGTTGCGCCGGCCGCTGGCCGAGAGCCGCATCGCGCTCGTGACCACCGCGAGCCCCTGGCACGACGATCCGGCGCTGCGCCCGCGGCCCTTCGAGCGCCGTCCGGTATGGGCCGGCGACAGCGCGCATCCGCCCGCGCGCCTGCACACCGAGAACCTGGCCTGGGACAAGGAGAGCACGCATACCCGCGACGTGCAGACCTTCCTGCCCCTGGGCCACCTGCAGTCTTACGCCGACGAGGGCCGCATCGCCGGCGTGGGCCGGCGCTACTACGGCGTGCCCACCGAGTACTCGCAGTCGCGCACCACGGGCGAGGACGCGCCAGCCATCGCGGCGATGTGCCGCGAGGACGGCGTCGACGCCGTCCTGCTCGCTGCGCTCTGACCCGTCTGCCACCAGACCGTGAGTCTGGTCAGCCGGTATCTGGAGTCGCAGGGCATCGCCACCGTCGTGCTCGGCTCGGCGCGCGACATCGTCGAGGAGTGCGGGGTCGCGCGTTTCCTGTTCACCGACTTCCCGCTGGGCAATCCGGTGGGCAAGCCCGATGACCCCGCGATGCAGCGGGCCACCGTCGGCTATGCGCTCGATCTGCTCGAGACGGCGCGGCTGCCGCGCACCACCGTGCAGACGCCGTGGCGCTGGAGCGATGACGAGTCGTGGCGGCAGGTGTACGCGCGCATCGATCCGCAGCAGATCGCGGCGCTGCGCGCCGAGGGGGAAGCGCGGCGGGCGAAGCAGGCGGCCGCGCGCGAGGACTGACGCGGCGCTGGCGATATCGTTGCGAGCGCAACGATATGCGAGCCCGTCGGCGGGTGCGGGCAGCCCCGCGCGGGCTGCCTCAGAGCCCGCGCAGCCAGTCGAGCAGCAGCCGGTTGACGGCCTCGGGCGCCTCCTGCTGCGTCCAGTGGCCGATGCCGGGCAGCAGGTGCGCGCCGCGCAGCCCCGGCAGGTGCGGCGCCATGCGCGCCACCACGTCGACCCCCGGGATCATCTTGAGCACCAGGTCGCGATCGCCGCCGATGAACAGCGCCGGCTGCGTGATGGTGCGATCGCGCATCGTCTGCTGCCAGGCGAAGTCGCGGCGGTGGTTGCGGTAGCGGTTGAGCGGCCCGCGAAAGCCCGAGGCTTCGAACTCGGCCACGAAGAAGTCCTCGTCGGCTTTCGTCAGCCACGCGGGGAAGGGGTCGGGGTCGACCAGGCCGTCGAGCAGTCGCGCGCCGTGCGGCTTGTGCGGCCAGCTGCCGTCGGGCGCGTCGCCGCTGATCGCGTAGTAGAAGCGGCGCAGCGCGCCGCGCGCGTCGGCCTGCAGCTCGGCCTCCGCCACGCCCTCGTCCTGGAAATAGACCTGGTAGAAGAAGCGGCCCTTGGCGGTGTAGGCGGCGAGCACCGCGTCGAGAAAGCACACCGACGGCACGCCGGTCCACGGGACCGACAGCCCGGCCACCGCGCGCACCCGATGCGGATGGGCCAGCGCGGTGTTCCAGACGATGGGCGCGCCCCAGTCGTGGCCTACGAGGATCGCGGAGCCATCGGGCGAAAGCGCCTCGGCGACCGCGGCGACATCGGCGGTGATGCGCTCGAGGCTGTAGTCGGCAACCTCGGGCGGCTTGTCGGAGCCGCCGTAGCCGCGCACATCGATCGCGCAGGCGGTGAAACCCGCCTGCGCGATCGGGCCGATCTGATGGCGCCAGCTGTACCAGCTCTCCGGGAAGCCATGCACCATCAGCACGAGCGGGCCTTCGCCCGCGATCGCGGCGCGCAGGGTGATGCCGTTGGCGGGGATGTGGATCAGGCGTGGCTGCATGGTTGGGTCCGGGGATGGGTCCGGTTCAGGCGTCGGGATCGATGCCGGTTTCGTAGATGGCGCGGGCGCGTTCGGGCGCGATGCGCTCCTCGCCGCCGGCGAGCGCGCGCGCGATGGCGAGGTAGAAGAGCGCGTTGCGGCGGTTGGCCTCGCCGTTGTCGCGCGTGGCGATGAGTTTCGCCGGCACGCCGGCGATCACGGAGTTGGGCGGGAAGACCTGGTTCTGCATGACGATGGCGTGGCCGGCGACGATGGAGTTGTCGCCGATGCGCGCGCCGTCCATCACGGTGGCGTTGATGCCGATCAGGCAGCGGTCGCCGATCTCGCAGCCGTGCAGCGTGACATGGTGGGTGATCGAGCAGTCCTCGCCGACCACGGTGGGCGTGTTCGAGCCCACGTGCACCATCACGAAATCCTGCAGGTTGGTGCGGGCGCCGATGCGGATCTCGGCCATCTCGCTGCGCATGACCACGTACGGCCAAATCGAGGCGCCGTCGGCCACGTGCACCTTGCCGTGCAGCTGGGCGGTGGGA
>JBILUW010000004.1:0-43583 GCA_044370795.1 Burkholderiaceae bacterium | reverse complement strand
GCATGCTGGCCGAGATCGACGCGCGGATCGGGGAGGCGACACGCGGATGAAGATCCTGCACGTCCTCGACCACTCGCTGCCGCTGCACAGCGGCTACACGCTGCGCACGCGCGAGATCGTGCTGCACCAGCGCGCGCTGGGCTGGCAGACGGTGCACCTGACCACGCCGCGGGCCAACCCGGGATGGCCCTCGCCCGAGGTAGCCGGCGGACTCGAGTTCCACCGCACGGGCAAGCCGGGCTCGCGCCTGGCCGGAATACCCGGCCTGTGGCCCCTCGCCGAGATGCGCGCGACCCGCGCGCGGCTCGACGAACTGGTGGCCACCGAACGGCCCGACCTGCTGCATGCGCACTCGCCCGTGCTCGACGCGTGGCCGGCGATCGGTGCCGGCCGCCGCCACGGCCTGCCGGTGGTCTACGAGGTGCGGGGCTTCTGGGAGGACGCCGCGGTCGATCACGGCACCACCCGCGAGGGGGCGCTGCGCTACCGGGCGAGTCGGCTCGCCGAGACGCTCGCGCTGCGCCGCGCCGATGCCGTCACGGCGATCTGCCAGGGGCTGGCCGACGAGATCGCGACGCGCGGCGTGCCGCGCGAGCGGATCACGCTGATCCCGAACGCGGTCGATGCGCAGCGCTTCGCCTACGTGCCGGCCACGAAACCCCAGGCCAAGCGCGAACTCGGGCTGGGCGACGGGCCGGTGATCGGCTTTCTTGGCTCCTTCTACGCCTACGAGGGCCTGGCGCTGCTGCTCGAGGCCCTGCCCGAGGTGCTGCGCGCGCAGCCCGGGGCTCGCGTGCTGCTGGTGGGCGAAGGCGAGGATGATGCGCGGCTGCGCCGCAGCGCCAGGCAGCTGGGTCTGGGCGAAGCGGTGGTGTTCACCGGCCGCGTGCCCAACGAGCGCATCGAGGCGCTGTACGACGCCGTCGACGTGGTCGCGTTCCCGCGGCTGCCGATGCGCCTGACCGAACTCGTCACGCCGCTCAAGCCACTGGAGGCGATGGCCCGCGGCAAGCCGGTGGTCGCCTCCGACGTGGGCGGCCACCGCGAACTCGTCGCCCACGAGCGCACCGGCCTGCTGTTCGCGGCGGGCGCGCGCGATGGGCTGGCGGCCGCGCTGATCCGGCTGCTCGCCGACGGCGATCTGGCGCAGCGCCTGCGCGCGGCCGGACGCGCCTTCGTCGAGCGCGAGCGGACGTGGGCGCGCAGCGTGCGCGGCTACGAGCGCGCCTATGCGATCGCCGCTGAGCGCGCGCGGGCGCGAGGTGGCGCGGCGGCCCGGTGAGCGCGCTGCTGCTGGCCCTCGATCGGGACCCCGACGCGCGCGCCGAGGATGCCCGCAGGTTGCGCGCGAGCCTGGCGCGCCAGGGCCTGCCGCACGCGCATGCCGCCCGCTGGCCGGGCATCGAGCTGGGCTGGCACGAAACCCCCGGC
Organism: Burkholderiaceae bacterium; assembly: GCA_044370795.1. GTDB lineage: Bacteria > Pseudomonadota > Gammaproteobacteria > Burkholderiales > Burkholderiaceae_E > Quisquiliibacterium. The sequence continues at coordinate 42,152 of JBILUW010000004.1, read as the reverse complement.
GAACCCGCCTCGCGCGCGCAGTGGCTGCCGGTTGGCGATGGCCTGGTCGCCTGCGTCGGCACGCTGTTCTACGACGGCCGCACCGGCGCAGCGGCGCTGCAGGCCCTGTGGCACGACTTCGCCGACGGCGCGAGCGCCGCCTCGCCGCGGCTTGCCGGCGAGTATCAGGTCGTGCTCGCCAAGCACGGCCGGGTATGGCTGTTCGGCGACCCGCTGGGCATGATCAAGCGCTACGAGTCGGCCGACGGGCGTCTGGCCTCGACCTCGTGGCTGGCCTGCGCCGACGCGCAGCCGCGCCTGGACCCCGACCCGGTCGGCGCGCTCGACTACCTGTTTCACGGCGCCAATCACGGCAACCGCACCGCCTGCGAGCAGGTGCGCATCGCCGATCCGGCCGAGGTGCGCGAACTGGTGGGTGGTCTGCGCGAGCGCCGCTTCGGACCGGCTTACTGGGCGCCGGGCGCGTTGCTCGATGACCGCGAGCAGGCGCTCGAGCGGGTGCAGGCACGGCTGGTGCAACTTGCCCGCGGCTGGGCCGACGGATTTCCCGACCGGCTGCGCTCGGCGCTGTCGGGCGGCTACGACTCGCGGCTGCTGCTGGCCGCGGCGTGGGCCACCGGACAGCGCCCGGCGCTGCATGTCTACGGCCACCCCGACAGCGCCGACGCGCGCACCGCGGCAGCGGTCGACCGCGCGCTCGGGCTGGGACTGCGCCTGATCGACAAGGACGCGCTCGATCGCGCGCACGGCGGCCAGCCCGATCTCGACGCCAACCTCGACTTCTTCGACGGGCTGCCCATCGACGGCATCCTCGACCGTGGCGCCGACCGCGCAACCCGGATCGCCCAGTCGGCCGGCGGCGCGCTCGCGCTCAATGGCGGCGGCGGCGAGGTGCTGCGCGACTTCTTCCACCTGAGGCAAGCGGGCATGCGGGCGCGCGACCTGGTGCGGGTGTTCTGGGGCGGCATCGACCCGGCGGCGCTGCGTCGGCCCGGGCTGCTGGCCGCGCTCGACGAGCATCTGGCCACGACCATCGAAACCGAACTGGGCCACGGCGGCAGACTCTCGCGGCAGGAGATCGAGCTCGTCTACCCGCTGCTGCGCGGCCGCTACTGGACCAGCCGCAACAATTCGATGGCCGCCCGCAGCGGCCACTTCCTCACGCCGCTGCTCGATCCGCAGATCGTGCGCGATGCCGCGCGCCTGCCACTTGCCTGGAAGCGGTTCGGGCGCTTCGAGGGGGCGCTGATCGCGCGCCTGGCGCCCGAACTGGGCGCGCTGCCGCTGGCCGACGGCCACACGCCGGCACGCGGCCCGGCGCTGCCGAGCCGGATCGCCACCACGCTGCTCGACAGCCGCCCGCCATGGCTGCGCCAGGCCAGCGCAAGGTTGCGCGCGCAACGGATTGCGCAGCGCTCGCCGCCGCGCTGCGACGACGACGAATTCCCGCGGATGGCCCTGCTCGTCGAGCCGGCCCGCCTGCGTGCGCCGGCGCTGCGCGCCCGGCTTATCACTCTGGAGCGGCTGCTCGCCCGCCAGCCCGCGCCCTGATGGCACGCGCCGCCGCCAGCAGCGAGGTCGCCGCGCGACCGGCGTGCACATTGGCGTGATAGACGTCGCGCGTGGCGTGGCTCCAGCGGGAGTGCCACTCCTTCAGCGGTCCGTAGAACTCGACCCGCCGCACGTCGCCGTCGGCATGCAGGCGCTCGAACATCTCGAGGCGCATCAGCGCCGCCGGCGACAGCGGCGCCATGGTCTCGTCGTAGGTCGTCTTGAGGATCGCGAACTCGCCGCGCTCGCGCAGGCACAGCTCGCAGGCCACTAGGCGCTCGCCGACCAGGCCGCGCCAGACCTCGGCCACGCCAGCCGCGGCCAGCCGCTCGAGCGCGTCGGTGTAGAAGCGCGCCTGCGCCTGGCCGGGCAAGAGCGCCGTGCCCTCCCCGGCCTTCCAGCCGCGCGCCTCGAGCGCCGCGTAGTCGGCCACCGCGCGGCCCATGTCGGCAGGCTCGCGCAGGATCTCGATGCGCAGGCTCTCGCCGCGTGCGGCCAGGCGCTCGCGCTGCTTGCGCAGGTTGGCGCGCAGGTTGCGGCCGCGCGCCGCCCAGTAGGAGGCGAAATCGCCTTCGATCGCAAGCCAGGGCGTGCGGATGTAGGGCAGCAGCGCCACGGTGGCGAGCCTGTCGCCCGCCGCCGGCGGCGCGGCATGGCGCGGGTCGAGCTGCGGCACGCCCAGCCGCAGCGCGAACGGCAGCCGCGCGAGCAGCGCGCGCGCGAGTCCGACGAGATCCTCGCCGGGCGCCTGCACCCACGCCCCCAGCGGGGTCTGGCTGGCGACGAACACCTCGGGCAGCAGCCGATGCGCGCCGATCAGCGCCATTGCAACGACGAGCCCGTCGCGACGCATCGTCGCAAGCCGCAGCCGCGGCGGCGCGTAGTGGCGGGCCGCCGCGAAGAGCAGCTCGGCGCGCTGCACCGGGCTGCCGTCGGAGCGCGCGATCAGCGCGTTCCAGTCGCGCGCGAGATCGTCCGATTCAGGATCGAAAGCCGTGATGGTCCAGCCTGTGGATGCGGCGGGGGCGGCGGAGACGGGCATGGCGCGCACGGCCGCTCAGGCGACTTCGAGGGCCGCCGCGAACTCGCGCAACAGGCGCTCGAAGGCCGCGTCGTCCATGCTGTGCTGGCAGGGCATCTGCACCAGCGACAGCGCAAGCTGCGGGCTCACCGGGCAGTCGCTCTCGGCGAGCTGGTCCCAGCGCCACACCGCGATACCGTGATATTTCAACGAGCGGAACTGTGCCGGCGGGCGCATCAAGCGCACCGGAAAGACATAGGGCACCTGGTCGGCGGCCAGCCCGGGGGCGAAGGGCCGCACGTCGGGCAGATCGCGGATCGCCTCCGACCAGCGGGCGTAGCGCGCGCGGCGCACGGCAGCTATCCGGGCGTGGTCGGCGCGGGCCACCTGCAGGCGCACCGAGCGCAGCGCCAGACGGGGGCTGGCGGCGGCATCGACCTCGGCGTCGGCGGCCGGCGCGGGCTGCGCCTCGGCAAGCGCGGCCCGCTCGTCGGGCGGACCGATGGCCTCGCCGCGCGCGCGATGCGCCGCATGCGCGCCGGCCACGAGCGATCCGTAGTCGCGCGCCTCGGCCAGCAGCAGGCGCAGGCCGCGCAGTTCGTCGAGCCACGACGGCTCGCACGCGGGATGGGCCAGCCGGCGGCCGTTGGCAGCGAGCGCTCCGCCTTCGGCGGCCGCGACGAACTTGCGCGTCGAGGCGATCGCGTAATCGCCCCACGATCCGGGCAGCGACGAGCCGCGACGCGCGTACAGCGCATGCGCGCAGTCCTCGATGAGCGCCACGCCGGCCTGCCGGCAGCGACGGGCGATGGCCTCGATGGCCGGCTGCACGAACCCGAAGTAGTGCGGCAGCACCAGCGCCCGCACGCCGGCGGCCAGCGCCCGCTCGACCGCGTCGGGCGTGATCTCGAGCTCCGGGGTGACCGGCATGAACAGCGGCCGCGCGCGCAACGCGACGATGGGGTGGATCATCGTCGGGCAATGGTAGGCCGGCACCGCGACCCGGTCGTCGGCCGCCACCCCGGCATCGCGCAGCGCCCAGTAGGTGGCGACCTTGCCCGAGGGCAGCAGCAGGGCGTCGGGCGCGAGAAAGCGGCTGTCCACCGGGTAGGCGGCATCGGCGTGGCCAGCCCGGCCGATCACCGGCAGGGTGGGAAACCAGGGCCGGGGATGCGCCGGCGGGATGGGCTGCAGCCGCCGGAAGCGCACGACCGGAGCGGCCAGCGGCGTCACGACGGCGATCCCGCGGCGGCCGTCGAGGCTCCGCCCGGGCCCGACGGTGGCGTCGGCGCGGCCGCGCCCGGGCGCTCGCCGAGCAGCCGCTCGAGGTGCACCACGATGCGCCGGGCGGCATGGCCGTCCCAGAGTGCCGGGCGGCGGCCGGCGCGCGCGCCGCCCTCGAGGACGACGGCAGCGGCGCGCTCGATCGCCGCCGGGTCGGTGCCGGCAAGCACGTTGCTGCCCTCGTCGACCGTCACGGGGCGCTCGGTGGAGTCGCGCAGGGTCACGCAGGGCACGCCGAGCGCGGTGGTCTCCTCCTGCAGCCCGCCGCTGTCGGTGAGCACCATCGCCGCGTCCTTCCAGAGGGCCAGAAAGGGCATGAAGGGCAGCGGCTCGCACGCCCGCACGCCCGGCGGCAGGGCGATGCCGTGACGCTGCAGGCTCGCCCGGGTGCGCGGGTGCACGGGGAACACGAGCGGCAGGCGCCGCGCGATGGCGCCCAGGGCCGTCACGATGCCGGCCAACACGACCGGGTCGTCGACGTTGCCGGGGCGGTGCAGCGTCACCACGCCGTAACGCCCCTCGGGCCGCGGTGACGGCGCACCGGGCAGCCCGTCGCGTTCGAGCCGCGCGAGCTGGTGAAAGAGGTTGTCGATCATCACATGACCGACCTCGAACACCCGCTGGGCCGGATGGCCCTCGCGACGCAGGTTCTCGAGCGCGGCCGGCTCGGTGGTGAACAGCCAGTCGCTGATCGCATCGACCGCGAGCCGGTTGATCTCCTCGGGCATCGCGCGATCGCCGCTGCGCAGGCCGGCCTCGACGTGGGCCACCGGCAGGCGCAGCTTGGCGGCGACCAGCGCGCAGGCGAGCGTGGAATCGACATCGCCGACCACGACCACGCAGGCGGGCCGCTCGGCGAGCGCGATCGGCTCGTAGGCGAGCATGATGCGCGCGGTCTGCTGGGCGTGGCCCGTGCCGCCGGCGGCCATCCGGTGATCGGGGGGCGGAATGCCCAGCTCCTCGAAGAAGACCTCGCTCATCTCCCGGTCGTGGTGCTGCCCGGTGTGGACGATGCGCCAGTCGAACGCGTCGGCGCGCTCGCTCAGCGCGCGCACGATGGGCGCGATCTTCATGAAGTTGGGCCGCGCCCCGGCCACCAGGTGGATCAGGTGTCGCATCAGGCGCTCCGTACCGCCGCGCGCCGGCTCAGCGACCGCTCGCGGCCGGCGGAACCGGCCGGCCGATCGAGTGGTACTCGAGACCGTGGCGGGCCACCACGGCCGGATCGTAGAGGTTGCGCCCGTCGAAGATCAGCGGATGGCTGAGGCGCGCGCGGATCTCGTCGAACGACGGCGAACGAAACTCCTTCCACTCGGTGACGATGACGAGCGCGTCGGCGCCGCGCACCGCCTCCAGCGGCGAGGCGGCGAGCAGCAGGTCGGCACGCTCGCCGTACAGGCGCCGGCACTCGTCGGCCGCGATCGGATCGTAGGCCGCCACCGTGGCGCCCTCGGCCCACAGCGCCTCGAGCACCGCGCGCGAGGGCGCCTCGCGCATGTCGTCGGTGTTCGGCTTGAAGGCCAGGCCCCACAGCGCGAAACGCCGGCCGGCGAGGCTGCCCAGCCGGGCGCGGGCCTTGCGCACCAGCACGGTCTTCTGGGTCTCGTTGACCTCCTCGACCGCGGGCAGCAGCCGCAGCGGCGCATCGTGCTCCTGCGCGGTCCGGATCAGGGCCTTCACGTCCTTGGGAAAGCACGACCCGCCGTAGCCGGTGCCGGCGTACAGGAAGGACCAGCCGATGCGCGGATCGGCGCCGATGCCGCGGCGCACGTCCTCGATGTCGACGTCGACCGCCTCGGCCAGCCGCGAGAGGTCGTTCATGAACGAGATGCGCGTGGCGAGCATCGCGTTGGCCGCGTACTTGGTGAGCTCGGCGGCGCGCCGGCTCATCACGAGCGTGCGCTCGTGGTTGCGCTGGAAGGGCTGGTAGAGCTCGCGCATCACGGCCTCGGCGCGCGGATCGTCCAGGCCCAGCACGATGCGGTCGGGCTTCATGCAGTCGTCGATCGCGGCGCCCTCCTTGAGGAACTCCGGATTGGACACCACGGCAAAGCCGTGGTCGACCCCGCGCGCGGCGAGCTCCTGCGCAATGGCCTCGGCGACGCGGTCGCCGGTGCCCACCGGCACCGTGCTCTTGTCGACGACCACGCGCCAGCCGTCCATGTGGCGGCCGATCGCGCGGGCCGCGGCCAGCACGTGGCGCAGGTCGGCCGAGCCGTCCTCGTCGGGGGGCGTGCCCACCGCGATCATCTGCACCAGGCCGAACTCGGCAGCCTCGCGCGCGTCGGTGGTGAAGCTGAGCCGGCCGGCCTCGACATTGCGCCGCACGACGGGCTCGAGGCCGGGCTCGTGGATCGGGATGCGCCCCTCGCGCAGCATCGCGACCTTGGCCGCGTCGATGTCGAGGCACAGCACCTCGTTGCCCATGTCGGCCAGGCAGGCGCCGGTGACCAGACCCACGTAGCCGGTGCCGATGACGGAAACCTTCATGTCGATTCCTCGGAGTAGGGGCCACGACCGGGGGTGGCCGCGGCGCCGGCGGCGCTCACGCGCGCGAAGAGCGCAACCAGCTGCTCGACCCGCGCGTCCCAGCCGCTGGCCAGCGCATGGGCGCGGATGCGCTCGCGATTCCAGCGCGTGACAAGCGCGCCCGCGAGCGCGCTCTCGAATGCCGCCTCGTCCCACCAGGGCACCAGCGTGCCCAGGGAGGCGTCGGTGACGACCTCGGCGTTGCCGCCGACATCGGTGCACACCACCGGCAGCCCGCAGGCCATCGCCTCGAGCAGGACATTGGCCCAGCCCTCGTACTCGGTGGCCAGCGCGAACACGTCGGCGGCGCCATAGTGCCAGCACAGATCCTCGGGCGCTTGCCGGCCGCACAGCCGGACCGCATCGGCCACCCCCAGCGCCGCGGCCTGGCGCTGCAGCTCAGGACCGAGATCGCCCTGGTCGGAGCCGCCGCCGACGATCAGATAGACCAGACCCGGATGCCGCCGGCGCAGCCGCGCGACGATGGGGATCACGCGCTGGAAGCCCTTCAGCGGTATGCGGTTGCCCACGCCGATGATCACCGGCGCATCGGTCGGGATGCCCAGCCGGGCGCGGGCCTGCGCGCGGTCGACCGGCGCGAAGCGCGCGGTGTCGACCCCGTTGCCCACCAGCTCGAAGCGCGAGGCGGGCTGGCCCAGCGGCTCGCCGACGTCGCGGATGAGGGAGCGGCTGACCGCGATCAGCTGCGCGGCGCCGACAAGCGCCGCACGCAGCCCGGCCTCGCGCGAGCCGCCCAGCAGGGAGCGGTCCTTGCTGCCGCGCAGGCTCACGACCACCGGCAGGCCCAGCCTGCGGCCCAGGCGCACCGCCGCCGCGCCGTCGGGATAGCCGAAGTGCGCGTCGATCACGGTGGCGCCCAGCGCGGCAACCACCCGGCGCACGCAGGCCTCGCTGCCGCGCGCCATCAGCCAGCCGTCGAAGCGCTTGAACAGGCCAGGCACCGACAGGAAGCGCGGCCGGTGCACCTCGATGCCGTCGATGCGCTCGTAGCGCGGCGCCGGGGCGCGAAAACCCGGCCGGGCCAGCCGGATCAGGGCATCGAACGGCGACCAGGCCTGCGGCGCGACGACCGCCAGCGGCAGGCGCGCGGCCACCCGGAACATGCGTTCGCGGATGAACAGCCCGGCGCCAGGCGCCACCGGGCTGGGAAACAGGCTCGAATAAACGAGCACGCGGGCGCCGGGTGCGAGGCTCAACGCAGACCGAAGTAGATGTTCGCCGTCAGGAAACCCTGCTTGCTGCCGCAGTCGAAGCGCTTGCCGCTGAAGCGAAAGCCGTAGAGCCCCGGGGTCTCGATCTGGCCGGCTAGCGCGTCGGTGAGCTGGATCTCGCCGCCGGCGCCGGGCGGCTGGGTCTCGAGCGTCGCGAGCACACCGGGATGCAGGATGTAGCGACCGACGACGGCGAACGTGGACGGGGCGGCCTCGATCGACGGTTTCTCGACGATGCCGCGCAGCTTCATGGCGGTGCCCGATGCGGCTTCCGGGTCGACGATGCCGTACTTGCTCACGTCGGCGCGCGGCACCTGCTCGACCGCGACCACGCTCGCGCCGGTCTGCTCGGCGATCGGCAGCATCTGGCTGAGCACGCCCTGCGGGTGGCCGTCGATGAGGTCGTCGGGCAGCAGCACGGCGAAGGGCTCGTCGTCGGCGATCATGGGCCGCGCGCACAGCACCGCGTGGCCCAGGCCCAGGGGCACCGGCTGGCGCACGAACACCACCTTGACGTGGGCGGGCACGATGTTGCGCACCGCTTCCAGGGCTTCGGTCTTGCCCTTGGCCTCGAGCTCGGCCTCGAGCTCGGGGGCGCGGTCGAAGTAGTCCTCCACGGCGCGCTTGCTGCGCCCCGTGACGAAGATCAGGGTGTCGCAGCCGGCCTCGATCGCCTCGTCGACCGCGTACTGGATGATGGGCCGGTCGACGATGGGCAGCATCTCCTTGGGGATGGACTTGGTGGCGGGCAGGAAACGTGTGCCCATGCCGGCCACCGGAAAGACCGCTTTTCGCAGGCGCATGCTGGATTCTCGTGGCGGGATGTGCCCGCATTCGCGATTATCGCCGCAGCCGGCGCGTGCGCCACCTGCGGACCGTCGGTCGGCCGCCGGATAGAATCGACGCAAACCTGCGGAGCCCTCCTGATGTCCAGCGACCCCGTCGACAGCCTGTTGCGCGCGATCCTCGAATCGGCGATCGGCCAGCGTGCCATGCCGGCGCGACTGGACGATGACACGCCGCTGCTGGGCGCGATTCCCGAACTCGACTCGATGGCGGTGCTGGCGATGCTCACCCAGGTCCAGGACGAACTCGGCGTGGCGATCGCCGACGACGAGATCAGCGCCGAGCTGTTCGAGACCTTCGGCGCGCTCGCGCGCTTCGTGCGCGGCAAGCTCGCCGGCTGAACGCGGTGGGCGGCTCGCGGGGGGCGATGCGCGACCCCGGGCAGCCGGCGCTGCTGCCCGTAAGCCTCGCGGGCTTTGCCGACGGACCGCGCTGGGGGCTGTGGGCGCTGCCGCCCCCGTCGCAACCGCCGGCGGGTGCCATCCTGGCCGTGCAGGCCCTGCTGGATGAGCAGGCGCTGTCGCGCCGGATGCTGGCGCACGCGCTGCACCGGCTGGCCGGCGCGGGCTGGACGGCGCTGGTGATCGACCCCTGGGGCACCGGCGATTCGGCCGGCTGGCACGACGAAACCAGCCTGGCGTGCTGGCGGGCCGATCTGGTGGCGGCGGCGGGCATGCTGAGAGCACGGGCTGCGGCCGGCCCGCTGGCGCTGCTGGGCGTGCGCATGGGGGCGCTGCTCGCCGTCGATCTGGCCGCCCGGCTGCCCTGCGCGCCGGCGGGGCTGGTGCTCTGGAACCCTCCGGCCACCGGTGCGGCGCTGATCGACCCGCTGCGACGGCTCGAGCGACTGGCTCTGCCCGAAGCCGCAGCCGCCAGGGGACAAGGGTCCGCGCCGTCTCGGCTGGCGGGCTGGCCGGTGCAGCCAGCTCTGGTCGAGGCGCTGCGCGGGCTGCGTCTCGATGCGCCGGTCCCTGCCGCGCCGCCCGGCGCCCGGCTGGCGATCGTGCACACCCAGCGGGTGCTCGCGCAGGCGCCGGCAGCGCCGCCAACGATCGCGGCCGCCCTGCCCGCCTGGCAGGCTGCGGGCTGGGATACGCGGGTGGATCTGGTGGCCGGCGAGCCCTGGTGGAGCGCCATGGACGCCTGCGACCCCGAACCACTCACCGGGCGCACGCTGGCGGCGCTGAGCGGGCTGCAAGGCAGCCCCGCCAGCCCTGCGATCGCGCCTGCGCCCGCGCCTGCGCCCGCGCCTGCGCCCGGGACCGGGACCGGGACCGATGACGGACTCCCCAGCGAGGCGGCGCCTCGTGGCCGGCCCCCACTGCCGCGCTTCGAACCGATGGTGATCGCCGGCAGCCAGGCCGACCTCGTGGGCGCACTGGCCAGCACGCCCGAGACGCCGGTGGCCGCGGTCCTGATCGTGCCCGGCCAGCCCCAGACCCGCGTGGGCGCGCACCGGATGTTCGTGACGCTGGCCGCGGGGCTGCAGGCGCGGGGGATCGCGAGCCTGCGCATCGACATCGGCGGCTGGGGCGACAGCCTGGGCAGCGCGCGCCCCTTCGAGACCGCCGGCGAGGATATCGTTGCAGCGGCCCTGGCCCTGCGGGCGCGCCTGCCGCAGGCGCCGCTCTGGCTGTTCGGACTGTGCGATGGCGCAAGCGCCCTCACCCTCGCGCTGCCGGAGCTGCAGCGCGCGGGCGTGCCGGCGCGCGGCCTGTGCCTGCTCAATCCGTGGGTGCGCAGCGACGCCACCCTGGCGCAGGCGATGCTCAGCGGTTACTACGCGCAACGCCTCGCCGACCCGGCCTTCTGGGGAAGGCTGGCGCGAGGGCAGGTGCCCTGGCGGCATCTGATCGTCGACCCACTGCGCTACGTCGCGGCACGCCTGGGTCTGGGCAAGGCACCGGGCGGGTCGGGCGGGCCCGTTCCCGCCGGGGCGCCGACGGCGGACGCCGGGGCGCAAGGCTCGGCGGCTGCCGGTGTGGCCGCGGCGGGCCCGAGCCTGCCGCAGGCCCTGATCGACCGGCTCGACCACTTCGAGGGCGAGGTGCTCACGGTGCTCGGCGGCGCCGACCTGACCGCTGCCGAGACCGAGGCCCTGCTCACCGGCGATGCGCGCTGGCGCGCGCGTCTGGCGCGACACGAACGGCTGCTGCGCCTGCCGGGCGCCGATCACAGCCTGAGCGACCCCTCGCACGAGCAGGCGGCGATCGAATGGCTCGCCGATCGGATCGCGGAACTCGCCGCGGCGCGCTGACCGCGCGGCGGTCTCGCGGCCGCCGGCATCCGGTGAATAATGGCCCTCCCCCGACGCGAGGCAAGCCATGGCGAACAAAGCCCGGATCATCGAACTGAAGACCCTGTCGTGCAGCGCCGCGTGGCGCAACTACTACTTCGTGAAGGCCACCAGCGCCGACGGGGTGGTGGGCTGGAGCGAGTTCGACGAGGGTTTCGGCTCGCCAGGCGTGGGCGCCGTCATCGAGACCCTGGCTCGGCGGGTGGTGGGCCAGTCGGCGATGGACCACGAGCGCATCCGCGAGGAACTGATGGCCGTGACCCGGCCCGGCGCGGGCGGGGTGGTGGGCCAGGCCCTGGGCGCGATCGAGAACGCGCTGCTCGATGTCAAGGCCAAGACCCTGGGCGTGCCCTGCTACGAACTGCTCGGCGGCAAGATGCGCGACCGGCTGCGCGTGTACTGGTCGCACTGCGTGACCTGGCGCGCCTCGCGCCGGCCGCACTACCAGCCCGAGATCACCGACGTGGAAGGCGTGCGGGCGCTGGCGCGCGAGGTGCGCGAGAAGGGCTTCACGGGCCTGAAGACCAACATCTACCGCTACGAGAACGGCCAGATCAAGGGTTGGGCGCCGGGCTTCGGCAATCCCAACCTGCCCGACCTCAACATGGAGCGGCGCATCGCCAACGGCGTGCGTGAACACCTGCAGATCATGCGCGAGGCGGCGGGGCCCGACATGGACATCCTGCTCGACCTCAACTTCAACGCCAAGACCGAGGGCTACCTGAAGGTGCTGCGCGCCATCGAGGATCTCGACATGTTCTGGGTCGAGATCGACACCCGCGACCCCCGCGCGCTCGCCTACATCCGCTCGCAGAGCCGCCACCCGATCGCCTCGTGCGAGACCCTCATCGGCCTGCAGCAGTTTCTGCCCTACTTCCGCGAGCAGGCGATCGACGTGGCGATCGTCGACACCCCCTGGAACGGCGTGTGGCAGTCGATGAAGATAGCGGCGGCGGCCGAGGCGCACGAGGTCAACGTGGCCTGCCACAACTTCTACGGCCATCTGTGCACCATGATGAACGCGCACTTCTGCGCCGCGGTGCCCAACCTGCGCATCATGGAGGTCGACATCGACCGCATTGCGTGGGATCACGAGATCTTCACCCACGTGCCGCACTACGAGAACGGCCATCTGGTGATGCCCGAGCGGCCCGGCTGGGGCACCGAGCCCAACGAAGCGGCCATCGCGAACTACCCGCCGATCGAGGTGCACGGCCTGATGCACCGGCGCACGTCGTGAGCGGGCGGTGGCGCACCCGGGCCGCGCGGGAGGGCGGGCCGCGATGAACGAACCGGTCGATGTCCTGATCATCGGCGCCGGCGCCTCGGGCGCGGCGGTGGCCTGGAGCCTGGCCGACACCCGCATGCGCATCCTGTGCCTGGAGCAGGGCGACTGGGTAAAGCCCACCGACTACCCCAGCAACGGGCGCGACTGGGAAGCCCGCCAGCTGTCGGACTTCCACATCAGCCCCAACGTGCGGCGCCGACCCGCCGACTATCCGGTGAACGACGAGGCCTCGCCGATCAAGGTGGTGAACTTCAACGGCGTGGGCGGGGGCACCATCCTGTACGCCGGCCACTTCCCGCGGCTACATCCGTCGGACTTCCGGGTGCGCAGCCTCGATGGCGTGGCCGATGACTGGCCCATCGACTACGCCACCCTCGAGCCCTGGTTCGCCCTCAACGATCGCATGATGGGCATCTCGGGGCTGGCCGGCGACCCCGCCTACCCCGACAAGCAGCCGGTCATGCCGCCCATCCCGCTGGGCAAGACCGCGAGCCGGGTGGGCCGCGGCCTCAACGAGCTGGGCTGGCACTGGTGGCCCGCCGACACCGCCATGGCCACCCGCGAATACGAAGGCCGCGCGCCGTGCATCAACCTGGGCCACTGCATCGGCGGCTGCGCGCAGGGCGCCAAGGCGAGCACCGACATCACCTACTGGCCGCAGGCGCTGCGCAACCGGGTGCAGCTGCGCACCCGGGCGCGGGTGCGCGAGATCACGGTGGGCCCCGATGGCATGGCCAGCGGCGCGGTGTACCTCGATGCCGAGGGCGTCGAGCACTTCCAGCCCGCGGGCGTGGTCATCATGGCCTGCAACGGCGTGGGCACGCCGCGCATCCTGCTCAACTCGGTGAGCGGGCGCTTTCCCAACGGGCTGGCCAACTCCAGCGATCAGGTGGGCCGCAACCTGATGTTCCATCCCTATGCGCTGGTGCGCGGATGGTTCGACGATCCGCTCGACGGCTTCCACGGACCGGGCATCTCGATCTGGAGCCAGCAGTTCTACGAGACCGACCCCGCGCGCGGCTACGTGCGCGGCTACACCTTCCAGTTCAACCGCGGACAGGCGCCGGTGATGGCCGCGCTCACCGGGATGAACAACGAGCTCATCCCCTGGGGCGACGACCACCACCGCGCCTTTCGCGCCCACTTCGGCAACAGCGCGAGCGTGATGGGCATCTGCGAGGATCTGCCCGAGGCGCACAACCGGGTCACGCTCGATCCCGAGCTCAGGGACGGCGACGGCATCCCGGCGCCGCGCATCAGCTACACCCTGAGCGAGAACAGCCGCCGCATGCTCGACCATGCGCTCGCCCGCGGCAGCGAGGCCCTGCGCGCGGCCGGCGCGCGCGAGATCGTCACCGAGGCGCCGATGGCGATGGCGGGCTGGCACCTGCTGGGCACCGCCCGCATGGGCACCGACCCCGAGCGCTCGGTGGTGAATGGCTGGGGCCGCAGCCACGACGTGAAGAACCTGTTCATCGTGGATGGCAGCGTGTTCGTGACCTCGGGCGGCGTGAACCCCACCTCCACCATCCAGGCCATCGCCCTGTACGTGGCCGACCAGATCAAGCAGCGCCTGGCCAACCTGTTCGACTGACCCGGCGCCCGGGCCCACGGCCGCGGCATCGCCCGCATGCCGCGCCGGCTGCTGCATGCGGGCGATCGCCGCCACCCGCACCGGCCAGCGCGGCCGGGGCCGGCCGGCGGCATCACGCGCGTCGTGGAAGGCGCAGCGCCACATGCCCGAGCCCGGGCAGCCGTCGATCAGCCGCATCGTGCGGGCAAGCACCGTGGCAGCCAACGGGACCGTCAGGGCCACGCCGTAGGTAAATTCGACCTTGAGCAGGTTGGCATCGGCCAGGGTCTGGCCCGATGCCGGCCCCACCGGACCGTCGCCCACCGCATCGGCGGCCCCGCGAACGCGCGCCACGAGGTTGTCGGTGGGAATCTCGCGCAGATGCGGATGCGGCAGCCCCTGCTCGTCGAGCACCGGTACGGCCCAATCGCGAAAGCTCGCCTCGGTGGGCGAGAGCTGACGCCATCGCACCCAGCCCACGGCCATGCCCTGATCGACGTGGGCAAGGGTGACATCGAGCGCGCGGTCGTGACCCGCCGCATCGCGCGAGCCCACGAACCAGGGGCTTAGCCCGCGAGCAAAGCCGCGGCGTATGCGCGCCGGCTCGGCGTGACCGACGGCGCCGGCACGCGCCGCTTCGATCGCGCCGTGCACGACCGCCTGCCGCGCGTGCAGCACCAGACCCGCCTGCAGCGCCAGCAGGCCGGCCAGCAGCACGGCGGGCAGGGCCAGCAGGGTTTCGACCGCGGCCATCCCGGCGGTGCGGCTGCGCGGGCCCGGATGCATCAGCGAGCGGGCTCGGCGATGCGCGCCGGGCGCGCGCCCAGGATCTCGACGCCGGATCGCGCGGCCGCGGCCGGCCTTGCGCCATCCGGCACGAGCGCGCGCAGTTCGATGCCGACCTGCTCGACCAGTTGCATCGCCGATGCCTGCGGCGGCAGGTTGAGCTGACGCAGCTCGCCGAACGAATCGCGCGCCAGCTCGAGGGCCACCGCCATGAGGTTGGCAAGCGCGCGGGCGCGCACCGGGGTGGGCTCGGTCGTGTCGCCCGCGTCGGCGGCACGAGCCGCCTGCCGGTAGGCTTCGGCCGCAGGCGGCAGACGGTTGCGCTGATGCTGCAGATTGCCGATGCGCAGCCACGCGAGCCGGTTGACGGGATCGATCTCGACCAGGCCGCAGAAGGCCTCGAGAGCGCGCCCCCAGTGCTTCGCGTGATACATGCCGTCGGCTTCCTCGACGGCGCGCGCGAGCGTGTCGGGCGCCAAAGGACGCAACAGTGCCATCGGAGGCAGCAGCGACGCCGGGCAGCCTGCGGCGGCGAGCGACGCTGCACCCGGCAGGCCAGGCGCGCCCGCCACGCCCGCACCGTGCGTCGGCAGCGCCGCCGGCAGTGCAGCCGCGCCCGGCAGATGCACCGGCGCGGCGATGGCCACCGCAGCTGGCGCAGCCGTTGCCTTGGCCCCGGGGGTTGCCGGCGTGGCGGCCCCACCGGCATGCGCCGGCCCCGCGCCGGCGGCCCGGATCGGCAACGATGCCGTGCCGGCTGCGGCACCGCTGAAGAACCACCGGCTCGTGCCCGTGCGGGCGGGCGTTCGATCGGGCTCAGGCGGCATCGCATCCTCGACGAGCCGCCGCGGATCGGGCGTCCATTCGGTCTGGAAGACGATGGTGACCGGCGCATCGGGCGCTGCCGGTTCGTCGATCAGGGGCGCGCCCGCGTGCACTGGCGCCACCCGGCAGGCCGCCGCCAGGAGCGCCGCCGCGCCGAGTGCGATGGCCAGGCGGCGCATGCGCCCGGCGCGGTGCGTCGGGGGCGGGCGGCAGGAAGCCACCGGCAGGCGGATCCGGCTGCCCGCGTGCAGCCCGCGCGCCATCGCCGCTCCGGCGGGCAACTCGAGCACCGAGCGGGCGCGTCGGTCGGCGCAGGCACGCCAGGGCCGCAGGCCAGGCACCACGCGCAGCACGATGCCCGAGCTGTCGAGGAACACCACGTCGATCGGCAGGCGCATGGCGAAGGTGTGGACGGCCCGACAGGGCCGCAGCCACAGCGCCTCGTCGGGATCGAGACGCCGCCTGCCCATCCAGCCGACCAGGCGGCTGCCGAAATTGTTTGCCATGTGCATCGTCATCTGAGCCAGCCCTCCATGAGCATCCGGGCGAAGACCGGAAAGAGCAGCACCGCGAAGGTGCAGGGAAAGATGAAGACCAGCAGCGGCAGGAGCATCTTGACCGGGGCCTCCATCGCGAGCTTCTCGGCGCGCTGGAAGCGCTCGTTGCGACGCTGCTCGGCCTGCGCGCGCAGGATGGGTGCCAGCGCCCCGCCCTGCTGCTCGGCCACGATGAGCGAGGCGACCAGGGCGCCCACGCCCGGCTGGGCCAGCCTCTCGGCCATCGCCCGCAAGGCTTCGGGGCGCGGTCGGCCGGCGCGGATCTCGCGCAACACGCGCTCGAACTCCTCGCGCAACGGGCCGGGCGGACCCTTGTCGACTGCGTGCCCCAGGGCCGTGGCCAGGTTGAGCCCCGACTCGACGGCCAGAGTGATCACGTCGAGAAAGAACGGCAGCTCCCGCAGCACCGCCCGTTGCCGCTGCACGATGCGGTCGCGCAGCCAGGTGCCCGGCACCAGCCAGCCGAGACCGGCCGCCGCGGCCACCAGCGGCCAGGGCGCGCCGCCGACGGGCAACCCCACCATGGCGGCGACCGTCGCGCCCAGTGCCGCCGCAACGACACGACCGGCCACGAAACGTTCGGCATTCAGGCTGATCTCGAGGCCGGCACGGCGCAGCCGATCGAGCAGCACGAAGCGCGCGCCGGCCGACAGCCAGGGGCCGAGCTGCGAAGCCAGGGGATCGATGAGGCGCGCGGCCCAGCGCCACAGCGCCGGCGCCCTCGGCGCGTGAGCATGCCCGGGCGCTTCGGCCGGCGTCAGCAGGGTGACCAGCCAGGCAAGGCCCAGCGCCACAGCCGCGCCGAGCGATAGCGCAATCACCCAGACCAGAGCGTCGCCGGCCCACCAGGCCGGCGGCGATGGCGAGGCGAGCACGGAGGCGGCCACGGCGAACTCGGGATGGGCGAGCGCGCTCATACGTCGATCCGGACGACCCGGCGCAGACAGTGCAGGCCCACGCCCTGCATCAGCACCAGCACCGAGCAGGTTGCCCAGCCCAGCGGCGTGGTGAGGAGCAGGCTCATGCCCTCGGGCTCGATGACCGCGAGCGCCAGACCGCACAGCAGCGGCAGCAGGCCCATCGCCCAGCCCTGCAGCCTGCCCTGAGCCGTGAGCGATCGGATCTTGCCCTCGAGCGCGATCTTGCGGCGCAGGGCGTCGGCCAGCGACTCGAGGGTCTGGACGAGATGCCCGCCGGTCTGGCGGCTGATGCGCAGCGCAGCGCACAACAGCGTGGTTTCCTCGAGCGGAATGCGCCGCTCGAGCCCGGCCAGCGCGGTCTCGAAGCTTGCCCCCAGCCGCTGCTCGCGCAGCATCAGTTCGAGCTCCTGGCGCAGCGGCACCGGCATCTCGGCGGCGGCCTGCGCAATCGCCTGGTTCAGGCTCATGCCCGCGCGCAGTCCGCCGGCCAGCAGCATCGCCATGTCGGGCAGCTGCAGCCGCAGCGCGCCGACGCGCCGGTGACGCAGCCACCACAGGAGCACCCTGGGCAGGCAGCCGCAGGCGAGCGCGACCGCCACCGTGAGCACGAGCGCGCCGGAGAGCATGTACGCCAGGCCGGTGGCGGCCGCCGCCAGGCCCACGTTGAGCGCCAGCAGACGCGATGCGTCGACGTAGATGTGCGCGCGCTGCAACTGGCGGGCCACGCCGTGCAGGAAGCGGCGCTGGTACTTGGGCCACAGGAAACCGAACGCCCGCGCGAGCAACACCGCCGCGGCGACCGCAGCCATGCCGGCGGCGATCGCGTAGCCCCAGGGGCGGGCGTCGTGGGCCGCAAGCCAGGCCAGCCACGACGACGGCAGCCAGGCGGCCTGCAGATCGATGCTCATGCCCGCACCTCGAGACGGCCGGGAAAGGCGCCAGCCGGCAGACCCAGTCGCTCGAAGAACTGCGGCACGTTGCCGCAGTCTTCGAAGGCGCCGCGGCGCCATCGGAACAGCGGCTGCATCAGGATGCGCGAGCCCTCGGTGCCGGTGATCTCGGCGATTTCGACGATGCGCCGGCAGCCATCGGGCGAGCGGGCCTGCTGCACGACGATCTGGATGGCCGAGGCGATCTGCTCGCGGATCGCCGCCAGCGGAAGATCCATCCCGGCCATCAGGACCATGGTCTCGAGCCGCGCGAGAACGTCGCGCGCGCTGTTGGCGTGCACCGTGGTGAGCGAGCCCTCATGACCGGTGTTCATGGCCTGGAGCATGTCGAGAGCCTCGCCGCCGCGGCATTCGCCGACGATGATGCGATCGGGGCGCATGCGCAGCGCGTTTCGCAGCAGATCGCGGATGCCGACCAGGCCACGCCCCTCGGCGTTGGCCGGCCGGGCTTCGAGACGCACGAGGTTGGGGTGCGCGAACGCGAGCTCGGCGGCATCCTCGATGGTGACCAGGCGTTCGTCGGCGGCGATGAAGCCGGCGAGCAGGTTGAGCAGCGTGGTCTTGCCCGAGCCGGTGCCACCAGCGATCACGATGTTGCGGCGAGCCTGCACGCACTGATGCAGAAACGCGACCATCCGCGCGTCGGCCGAACCGAGCCTGGGCAGGTCGGCGGGCTGCAGACGCTGCCTGCCGAAGCGGCGGATGGTGAGCGCCGAGCCCTTGACCGCGAGCGGCGGAATGATGGCATTGACCCGCGACCCGTCGGGCAGGCGGGCATCGACCATCGGCGAGCTTTCGTCGATGCGCCGGCCCAGCGGCGCGACGATGCGCTCGATGACCGCGCGCACAGAGGCCTCGCTGCTGAAGCTCAGGCCCGTGGGTTGCAGCCGGCCGGCCCGCTCGACGTAGATTTCGGTGGCGCAGTTGACCATGATCTCGCTCACCGCGGGATCGGCCATCAGGGGTTCGAGCGGCCCCAGGCCGACCACCTCGTCGAGACACTCCTCGATCAGGCGGGCGCGCTCGAGCGTGGCCGGAAGGTCGGGCTCGCCGGCGATCAGTTCCTCGAGGATCGCGCGGGCCTCGATGCGCAGCTGCGCGCTCGAGAGGCGGCGAACGTCCTTGCGCCGCAGATCGATGGTCTGGAGCAGCCGCTGATGCAGCAGCACCCGCCAGCCCCGCGCCTGAGCCGCGCTGGCCGACGCCGCAGCGGCGTCGATCACGGCGCCGGGCTCGGTCAGCGGCCCATGTGCCGACGGCGCGCCGGCTTCGGCTGCCATGGCGGCGGTAGGGATCGGGACACCGTCGGGCCCGGTGGCGCTGAAAATCACGTCTGCGCCTGCGCCTGCGCCCGCGCCCTCGGCCTCAGCCTCAGGCAGGCGCACGGCACCGAGCAGCCGCAGCCGGAACCCGGCGATCACGATCTCGTCGGCCGGATCGAGCGGACCGAACTCGACGATGCGCTCGCCGTTGACCCAGGTGCCTGACAGGGCGCCCGCATCGACGAGGCGAAGACCGTGTTCGACGGGAAGGATCTCGGCGTGAACGCGTGCGACCCGCCAGCTGTCGAGCACGACCTCGGCATCGCGGCGACGACCGATGCGGCACGGCAACCGGTGCACCGGCACGCGGCGCGGCGGTTCGCCGTCGGCCTCAACGGCAATCATGAACATGGGCTCACTCCACGAAGCGCGAGGCGCCGCGGGCGCGCTCGCCGCGCTCGCGCACCGCCTCGACCTTTTCGCGCGCCGCCGCCACCTCGGCGGCGGCCTGGCGCTGCGCGGCTTCGTCGGCACCACCGACGAAGCGCGGGGTCACGAACACCACCAGTTCGGTCTGGCGATCGCGGAAGGCGCGCGAGCGGAACAGATTGCCCAGCACCGGCAGGTCGCCGAGCGCCGGTACCTGATCGATGCTGCGGGTGCTCTCCTCGGACAGCAGGCCGGCGATGACCAGGGTCTCGTGCTCGCGCAGGTTGACCTCGGTTTCGGCACGCCGCTTCGACAGGCCGGGGATGTCCTTGACCTGGACGTCGAAGTTGATCGCGGAGATCTCGGCGGCGATCTTCGCGGCGATGATGCCGGCGCTGTTGGCCGTGGGACTGACGTCGAAGCGCACGCCGTATTCCTTGAACACGACGCTGGTGGCGCCCAATCCGCTGGCGTAGGGAATCGGCAGTTCTCCGCCCGCCACGAAACGCGCCGACCCGCCGCTGCGGCACGACAGGCTGGGCTCGGCCAGGATGGTCGCGTCGCCGCGCTGCACGAGCAGGTTGATCACGGAGGCGATGGAGGTCGCCAGACCGAACATCGAGGCCATGGGCGCCACGCGCGCGCGGACATCGATGCCGTCGATGCCGCTGGCGCTGCCGCCGGGTGTGAGGGCCTGGCTGCGCTTGAGATCGCCGACCACGCCGAAGAACGGGCCGGCCGCGCTGCCACTCCAGCGCACGCCGAGGTTCTCGAGCCGGTCGCGACGGATCTCGACCATCCGCACGTCCATCGCGATCATGCGCTCGAAGCCGACCTTGCCGGTGAGATTGAGCACCTGCGGGTAGCGGCGCGCCACCTCGGCCAGCCGCGCAGCCTGCTCCTCGGTGAGGTTGGTGCCCTCGACGGCGAGCTTGTCGCCGATCGGGCGGATGCGCAGATTGGGCGCGTCGGCGAACAGGGCGCGCACTTCGGCCGCCGTGCGCGCAGCGTCGGCCGGCAGCACGGTGATGAGCCACTGCCGCTCCGGCCGTCCCTCGCTCCACAGGTGCAGGGTGCTCTGGCCGGGGGCTTCCGGAATGAGCAGCACCTGGCGCGCGTCGAGGGCGGTGGCCTGCACCACCTTGCCGTTGCCGATGGCGATGCGCCGGACGTCGGGTTCGTCGAGCACCCGGGCCTGGCCGACGTACAGAACGAGATCTTCGGGTGGCGGCTGCTCGCCCCGCCCATGAGCCTCGAAGGCACCAGCCGGAACCGCCAGTGCGAATCCGAGTGCGCAGACCGCGGTCAGCAGGCGGGCGCTCATGGCTGCCTGCCTGCGGGAACGGGAGCGGCCACGGGCAAGCCGGCAGGCCCGGGCGATGCGGACAGACCTCCCGGGGGGGTAGCCGCCTGCGGCCCCGCCGCGACGGCGAGCGCCTCGGCCGCGAGCGCGAGAGGCGAAGCAAGCGGCGCGGCGACCGACGGCGCAGCCTGCGCCGCGGCCGACCGCAGGGCGCCCTGCCCGCCGACGATGAGCTCGGTGACGCGCGCCGCCGGCGCCGGCGCGGCCACGGCCGGAGCGGGCACGCCCAGCAGCGTCCAGGCATCGACCGGAGCCGCGTTCACGGGGGAACGGTCGTCGGGATTGCGCAGCATCGCGGTCAGGCGGCCGATACGCTGCGCGACCACCAGGCGCTGCGCCTGATCGGGCGTGACTTCGACGGTGATGGCGCCATAGCCGCGCCCGCCGCGCTCGTCGGCGCCGGGGCGCACCTGGCGGCCGGTGGCGAGCACCCGGATGCCCTGCAGCAGGGTCCGGGTGATTTCGGGCGGGTGCGGCATCGTGCCGGTGGACGGCGGTCGGGCCGACAGCAGCAGGTCGATGCGATCGCCTGGCTGCAGCATGCCGGAGAGCGAATTGACCTCGTCGACCATGACCGTGAAGGCGCGCACTCCAGCGGGCACGCGGGCGGCGAAGGTTCCGGCGTCAGCGCCCTCGAGGACCGTCTTGAGGAGCGGCTCGCCGGCGCGCAGTGGCACCGTCAGACGGGCCCCGGCGTAGCCGTCGAACTGCTCGGGAACGATGGTGCCGGGCGCCAGGTATTCGCTCGGGATCTCGCGCACGGCCATGCTTGCCTGACCGATGACCTCGCCGCGCGGCAGGTCGTGGCGGGCGACGACGATGGATACCATGGCCTGCCGCGGCTGCAGCCGCTCGCGCTCGACGGCCACCTGTTCGCTGATCCAGCTGCGCGCGCCAATGGCGGCCAGCCCGCCCAGGCACAGCGCGCCGCCAAGGAGCAGCCACTGTCGGCGGGCCCGCCACCAGGCGCCAAGCGCCTCCCGCCGGCGACGCGGCTCGGCGTCGTGGGCCGTCCAGGGCACCGACGAGGGGGTTGCGGCGCTCATGGCCGCGACACGGCGTCGGTCAGACGCACGTGGTGGTCGGCGATGGCGCCGAGCAGACGCCCCAGCGGGCTGTGAGCCCCAGCGGTCAGGCCGACGCCCACGAGCGCCAGCACGATGAGGTACTCGACAGAACCCTGGCCGCCGGCGCGAGGCGCGGCCGGGCCGCCGCGCGGGCGCCCGGCGGGGGCGACCAGCGGCCATAGGAGGCGTGGTGTCATGGGCGTTCTCCCTGGATGATCAGGATGAGGTTGGTGGCCCCGTCGCGGGGCTCGAGATACAGCGATGCCTGGGCCCCGGGCGCGCTGGCCGCATAGGCGCGGCCTGCGGAGCCAGCGCCGGCCAGCCGGGCCGATGCCGCCGGCCGCAAGCGCAGACCGGCCGGCGCGAGAAAGCGTTCGAGACTGGCCAGCGCCTGAACAGGCGGCAGCGTCGTGGTGGCAAGCACGGTGAGCTCGCGCTGCCCGGTCTCGCGGCTTTCGAGCCGGCGCAGCACCCGCACGGCAGCCGGCCAGCCCGGCGGGTCGGCGCTGGGCGGGTGCTCGGCCGGCGCGGGCCACAAGGTGAACAGGCCGGCACAGGCGCCCGCCGGCGAGGCTCGGACCTGAAGCACGCGCAGGCCCTCCTCGCGCAGCGCCGAGAGCGTGAGCCACGGCCCCGCGCGACCATCGACGGGCGGCGGCCCCGCCGAGGCCAGCCACGCGGCCCGGACGGCAAGCAGCAGCGATGGGCAATCGGTGGGCGCACCGAGCGCCAGGATCCGGGCGCCCTGGCCGTCGATGCGGCCCTCGAGGAGCGGGGTTGCATGCGCGCCCGGCGGCAGCCACGGCTGCGCATCGGGGGGGACATGCACCGCGGGCTGCGGATGCGCCGCCGGGGTAGCCGCTGCCTGGGTAGCCGCCGCCGCCGCGACGAGAGCGGCCCCAACCAGTGCGAGGCCAGGGCTCAACGGGTCGCTCCGTGCCGATCGGGCGGCAGGATGCGGACATCGGGATCGCGTCCACCCAGCTGAGGCGCCCGCGGCTCGAGCCCGATGGCGCCCATCACGCCGAGAAAGCCGATCGCCGGCGCCTGACGCAGCTCGAGGCTGGCCTCCCAGAGCGGATCGGGGCGCGCGCCCCGGCGCACCCGCGCTTCGGTGGTGTCGTGCTGCGCGCCGAGCGCGGAGCTAGCGTTCCAGGCGTCGGCGAGTATGGCCACCCGGCTCTGCATGCGCAGGGCCGGCCAGGCGATGGCGCCCCCGGTGGCCGGGGCAATGGCGGCCTGGACCGTGAGCACATGCAGGCCGCCGGTCGGCTCGAGTCCGAAGCGGGCCGGCCCCAGGCGGTCGGGAAGGAAGTCGGCGGCCTCGCCCAGAGCCACCGCGAGGCCGGCGTCGAAGCGGCGGGTGGCCACCGACAGGGTCACGTCGGTGGGGCGGGCGATCATGGGACGGCCGGCAGCGTCGGTCCAGAGGGGGTCGGACGCGCCCTGCGCGGCGTGGGCGACGGCCGCGCCGCTGCGTATCGGCGCGTCGGATCGGCCGAAGGCCCGCTCGCGCACTTCGGCCGCAAGACGAGCCTGCCCGGCCGCATCGGCGCAAAGGGCGGGCCGCGCGGCGCATTCGAAGGCAGCCAGGCGAGCGCCATGGGCGGTGGCCTGCCGCAGTGCGAGCACCTTGCCCAGCCAGACGAGCGCCAGCAGCAGAGGCACCAGGGCGAGCAGGCCCACCAGCGCCTCGACCAGCGCCTGGCCGTGTTGGCGACGGTCAGCGGACATGGCTGCGAGCCTGAGCGAGTTCGAGGGCGGTGGGAGCCGCCAGCCGCGCCTGCCAGTACGGGCTGTAGAGGCTCGCGTACTCGACAGGGCCGGGCTGCCCGGGCGGAGCGCGAAAATAGACCTCGGCGGCCGACAGCGACCACAACCGACCGCCGGCGTAATGGTCGGCAAGCGCGAGGCGGCCGCGCATCGCGCCAGCGGGGCTGCGTACCGCCGAGCCCTCGTCGCGCGCAAGCACGGCCACCCGGGCGACCGGAAAACGCGGATCGGAAAGACGGGGAAGATCGAGATCGCGTACCGAGGCGATGCCCGCCCAGGCGCCCTGCCCCGCGAGCGGCTGCGCGGTCATGACCGACTCGGCCAGTGCGCTCGCCCAGGCATTGAAGCGCGTGCCGCCCGGGTCTTGCCGCAGGCCCCAGCCGGTCTGGCCACCGGCCTCGGTGGCCCCCCAACCCAACGCGAGCGCCTCGATCCGGCGGCACCCCAGGAAGGCGCCGAACAGGCCGCGCATCGGCACCCAGGTGTGCAGCGAGGCGGTGTCGGCGCTCTCCCAGCGATCGAGGCCATCGGCGAGGACGGTGCCGCCACGCTTGTGCAGCTCGGTGAACCAGGCCTGAGGGCCGGCCAGCGGATGACCGAAGCACAGGCTGGGGATGGGCACGAGCGTGAGTTCGAGGCCGCGCGGGCCGCTGGTGTAGCCGTCGAGGGAGCGGCGCACGACATCGGCCAGACGGGCGCGGTCGTCGCCGGCGTGACGGCGGCTGGCCGGCGCGGTGTCGGCGCCGCCCAGCGCGAAGGCGAACAGCCGCGGATCGGCGCCGCGGGCGATCTCGTTGGCGACCGCGGCGGCGGCGAAGGCGCCGATGGCGCGCTGCAGGAGCTCCTGGCCGGCGACGAGCTGGGCGATGTCGGCCGAGCGGCCGGCGATCTCCTCGCCACCGGCCTGCTCGGCGAGATCGCGCGCGGCATCGGCGGCCGGCACCAGGGCCGCGAAGGCGGCGGCGGCGCCCGGCCAGCCGGCGGCCATCCACTGCGCGGTGCCGGCGAAGGCGGCGAAATGGCGCGCCCAGGAGGCAATGGCCAGCGCGCGGGCGATGGCGACCTCGTGGGCCACGATGGCGCGGTTGGCGTAGGCCTGATAGTTGAGGACCCGCGCCTGCCAGAGCGCAGCGCTGTAGGCCGCGGCGTCGGCGGCGTTGTCGAGCCGCTCGCGCGCTGCGAAGGCCTGCCCGCCGGCTGCGAGCAGGTGCAGGCCGAGCGCGCCGGCCATCAGCAGCCCGAAGCACAGCCACAGGACCGCGCCGGTCTGCCGGCGCCGGCGCGAAGGCTGGCTGGCGCGCGTGCCCATGGCCGCCCCAGGCCTGACCGTCGCCGATCAGCGGTTGCCGGCGTTGTAGTTGTCGAGCCCGCGGCGCTGGTTGGCGCGGGTGTCGGCGGTGATGGCGTTGTTCTGGGCGTTGCCGATGGCGTTGCCGGCGTCCTGGCCGGAAACCTCGAGCGCGAGCCCCGCGGTCTGGTTGCGCAGGGTCTGGCCGAACAGGGTGTAGATGCCGATCGCGGCCACCGCCACCAGGGCGACGATGATCACGTATTCGGTCATGCCCTGGCCGGCACAGCGGCGGCGGGAGAGCGGCGAAACGATCGGGGAAGGGATGGTCATGGAGGGCTCCTTGTCACGCATGGCGCGTGGGATCCATTGGACGCCGCGCAACCCTGTCCCGCCATTGCGCGGAGGGTCTAGGCCGGCCGCCTCGCCCGGCCGGCGGCGTTTCACGCAAGAAACCCGGCCGACCGACGCTGGCGCGCACCGACGGGCTTGCCGGAAACGGAACCGGCCCGCGCGATGCGCGCCGGACGCCAGCACGCGCCAGGTTGCCCAACGAGGCGTGCGCCCCGAGAATCGGTGCGTCGCCGCGTCGCCGCGTCGCCGCGTCGCCGCGTCCCGTGGCACACGACACTTGTTTTCATCCACAGAAATCCGGGTCGCAAGGGCCCGTCCTTCGAGGCTGCCGATGCAGGTCCTGAACATCGTCCCTGGCGACCTCCCTCCCGAGGTCGAAGCGCTGCGCGCCGAGGTGCGCGCCTTCATCGCCGAGCACCTGGCCGACTATCCGGTGGCCAAGCGCGTGCGCAACTGGCAGGGGTTCGACCCCGAGTTCAGCCGCAAGCTGGGCCAGCGCGGCTGGATCGGCATGACCTGGCCCAAGGCCTACGGCGGCCACGAGCGCAGCTCGCTCGAGCGCTACGTGGTGCTCGAGGAGCTGCTCGCCGCCGGTGCGCCGGTGGCCGCGCACTGGACCGCCGACCGCCAGAGCGGCCCGCTGCTGATGCGGCTGTCGCCCGACGTGCTCGCGCCGCGCATCGTGCCGGCCATCGCGCGCGGCGAGGCCTTCTTCTGCATCGGCATGAGCGAGCCCGACTCCGGCTCCGACCTCGCCTCGATCCGCACCAGGGCCACGCTCGCGGCCAACGGCTGGATCATCAACGGGCGCAAGGTCTGGACCTCCGGCGCCCACCGCTGCCACTACATGATCGCGCTGGTGCGCACCAGCGAACGCGGCGAGAACCGCCACGCCGGCATGTCGCAGTTCCTGATCGACATGAAGACGCCGGGCATCACCGTGCGCCCGATCGTCAACCAGATCGGCGAACACGACTTCAACGAGGTCACGTTCGACGACGTGCTGGTGCCGCACGAGAACCTGCTCGGCGCCGAGGGCGAAGGCTGGCGCAACGTCGGCACCGAGCTCGCGTTCGAGCGCTCGGGCCCCGAGCGCTACCTGAGCAGCTCGCAGCTGCTGCTCGAGATGCTCGATGCCGCCGACCCCGACAACCCCCGCCACGCGGCCGAGCTCGGCCGCGTCGTCGCTCGCTACGCGGCGCTGCGCCAGATGTCGATGGGCGTGGCCGGCATGCTCGCCCGCGGCGAGAACCCGGCGCTGGCGGCGGCCGCCGTCAAGGATCAGGGCGCGCTGGTCGAGCAGGCGATGCCCGACATCGCCCACGACCTGTTCGGCGGGCGCGCCGAGCCGGGCTCGACGCTCGAGCAGGCGATGCACTACACCACGCTGGCGGTGCCTTCCTTCTCGCTGCGCGGCGGCACCCGCGAAATCCTGCGCGGCATCATCGCCAAGGGCATGGATCTCCGATGACCGACTCGCTGATCGAAAGCAGCGCGGCCCGGCTGTTCGCCGACAACGTCGACAAGGCCGTGCGCGACGCCGCCGAACGCGGCGAATTCCCCCGCGCGCTGTGGCAGCTCGCCCTCGACAACGGCTACACGCAGGTGCTCACGGCCGAGTCGGCCGGCGGTCTGGGGCTGGGCTGGGACGACGCCTGGCCGCTGCTGCGCGGGCTGGGCTACTGGCAGGTTCCGTTGCCGCTGGCCGAGACGCTGGCCGCGGGCCTGCTGCTGTCGCGCGCCGGGCTGCCGGTGCCCGAGGGGCCGATCGCGCTCATCGAGCAGGGCCACGACAACGACCTGCGCGCCGAGGGGCCCGCCGGCGCTCCGCGCCTGAGCGGCCGGGCCGCGCGGGTGGCATGGGCGCGACACTGCAGCCACGCCGCGGTCTCGCTGGCCGACGGTCGCATGGCGCTGCTGGCGCTGCAGGCCGGCTCGGCGGTGCGCATCGACCCGGGGCTCAACCAGGCGCGTCTGCCGGCCGACCACCTCGCCCTGGCCGAGGCGCCGGCGCAGGCCGCCGACGGCGGGCTGCCCGGTCTGGCGCAGCCGGCGCTCACCCTGGGCGCGCTCGCGCGCTCGATCATGATGGTCGGCGCGCTCGAGTGGATCCTCGAGCAGTCGGTGCAGTACGCCAACGACCGCGTGCAGTTCGGCAAGCCGATCGGCCGCAACCAGGCGATCCAGCAGCCGCTCGCGCTGCTCGCCGGCGACGTTGCCTCGGCGAAGGTGGCCTCGCTGGTGGCCGCCGCCGATGCGCCGCGGGCCACCGGCGACACCAACGCCGCGCGAACCTTCTTCAGCGTGGCCGCGGCCAAGGCTCGCGTGGGCGAGGCCGCCACCCGCGGCACCGCGATCGCCCATCAGGTGCACGGGGCGATCGGCTTCACGCACGAGCACGCGCTGCACTTCGCCACGCGCCGGCTGTGGGCGTGGCGCGAGGAGTTCGGCGCCGACGCGTGGTGGGCCGAGCGGCTCGGCCGCGCCGCGATCGGCGCGCGTGCCGCCGGCTTCTGGCCGGCGATGACCGCCCGCAGCTTCGGCTGAGCGGGCACCAGGCCCGATCGTTGCGCACGCAACCTTCCTCGAGAACTCCGTCCGCCGAACCGGCACTCCCAACGCACCCGAGGCTTCCATGAACATTCCCAACGTCCCCGCCGACATCGGCGTCGACCTCGACGGCCACGTCGCCATCGTCGAGATCCGCCGCCCGCCGCACAACTTCTTCGACCTGCGCCTGATCGAGGGCATCGCCAACGCCTACGAGGCGCTCGATGCCGATCCCGCCTGCCGCGCGATCCTGCTGTGCGCGCAGGGCAGCGCGTTTTGCGCCGGCGCCGACTTCTCCAAGCGCGACGACGACGCGGCCACGCGCCGCCCCGGCGTGCTCAACCCGCTGTACACCGAGGCGATCCGCATGTTCGCCTGCAAGAAGCCGGTGGTTGCCGCGGTGCAGGGCGCGGCGGTGGGCGGCGGCCTGGGGCTGGCCATCTCGGCCGACTTCCGCGTCGCCTGCCCGGAGGCGCGCTTCAGCGCCAACTTCAACCGGCTGGGGTTTCACCCGGGGTTCGGCCTCACCGCCACGCTGCCGCGGCTGATCGGGCAGCAGAAGACCGCGATGATGTTCTACACCGGCCGACGCATCCCGGGCGACGAGGCGCACGCGATCGGACTGGCCGACCTGCTCGTGCCACGCGACGAGCTGCGCGCGGCCGCGCTCAACCTTGCCCGCGAGATCGCGATCTCGGCGCCGCTCGCCGTCGTCTCGACCCGCGCCACGCTGCGCCAGGGGCTGGTGGAGGCCGTGACCGCAGCGGTCAACCGCGAGAGCCAGGAGCAGGACTGGCAGCGCCGCACCGCCGACTTCGCCGAGGGCGTCAAGGCGATGGCCGAACGCCGCGAGCCGGCCTTCAAGGGCCAGTGAGCGGGTCGTCGTCGAGCAGCGAGACGAGCTCCTGCATCGAGGGCAGCGCGGTCGCGTCGATGTCCTCGAGGATGCCCTGCGCGAGCGAGCGCTTGTCGTGGTGCAGCGCCACGATGCGCTCCTCGATGCTGCCGCGCGTGACCAGCCGGTAGACGGTGACCGGGCGGCTCTGGCCGATCCGGTGCGCGCGGCCGCTGGCCTGATCCTCGGCGGCCGGGTTCCACCACGGGTCCACGATGACCACGTAGTCGGCGGCAGTGAGGTTAAGCCCGAAGCCGCCCGCCTTCAGGCTGATGAAGAAGAGGTCGCCTTCGCCCGCCTGGAACGCGGCGATGCGCCGCGCGCGCTCGGCCGCCGGCGTGCTGCCGTCGAGGTACTGGCTGGCGATGCCGGCGGCAGCCACCGGCTCGCGCAGCAGCGCCAGAAAGTCGGTGAACTGGCTGAACACCAGCGCCTTGTGGCGGTTGGCGACGAGCTCCTGCGCGAGCTCGACGAAGGCGCCCACCTTGGCGCCGACGATGCCCAGCTCGGGGCTCACCAGCCGCGGGTCGCAGGCGGCTCGGCGCAGGCGCGTGAGCTGGGCGAGCACGTTGATGCGGTCGCGGCTGCCCGCGCCCAGCGCTGTCGCAAGCGCCTGCCGGCGCAGCAGTTCGTAGTGGGCGGCCTCGTCGGGCTCCGGGCTCACGTGCAGCACGGTTTCGGTGCGCGCCGGCAGGTCGTCGAGCACCTCGGACTTGAGACGGCGCAGCACGAAAGGCGCGATCAGCCGGCGCAGCGTGCGCTGCGCGCGCAGGTCGCGGTCGCGCTCGATGGGCACCACGAAGCGCTCGCCAAAGCGCTGCGCGCTGCCCAGCAGACCGGGGTTGGTGAAGTTCATGATCGCCCACAGCTCATCGAGCCGGTTCTCGATCGGCGTGCCCGACAGCGCGAGGCGAAAGTCGGCATCCAGCTCGCGAACCGCCTGGCTGCGCTTGGCGCTGGCGTTCTTGATCGCCTGCGCCTCGTCGGCGACCAGCGTGGCCCAGCGCAGCCCGGCGAAAGCCTCGACCGACTGCTGCAGCAAGGTGTACGAGACCACGACGAGATCGCCCGGTCCCGCCTCGCGCAGCAGCTCCTCGCGGCCACCCGGGGCGCCGTAGAGCCGAGCCCGCAGCCCGGGGGCGAAACGCCCGGCCTCGTCGATCCAGTTGGCGCACACCGAGGTAGGCGCAACCACCAGCGCCGGGCCCAGGCTGGCGCGCGCCAGCAGCAGCGCCAGCGCCTGGACCGTCTTGCCCAGGCCCATGTCGTCGGCCAGACAGGCGCCGAAACCGGCCTGCGCGCGCTGCGCGATCCATGCGTAGCCCTGCGCCTGATACGGCCGCAGCGTGGCCTGCAGCGCCGCTGGCAGCGCCACCGGCGACTCGACCGCCGAGCGCAGCGCCGCCAGACGGTCGCGCAGCGCCTCGTCGTCGCGGCGCGTGTCGGCAAGCGCGTCGTCGAGCCACTCGGCCGCCTGCTCGGGCGCGCGCAGCGCCGCGCCGCGCCCGGGCTCGGCAACCGCCGCCAGATCGTCGATCTGCTGGCGCAGCCGGTCGGTCAGGGCGAGCCAGCGGTCCTCGCCCAGCGGCACGAAGCGCGAACGCCGGCTGCCGGCCCACTCGAGCAGTTGCGCGAGATCGAGCACCCGGTCCTCGTCCACGCGCAGCTCGCCGTCGATCGCGAACCAGCGGCCATCGCGCTTCACCCGTACCTTCACTCCCTCGGCGCCGGCACTGACGACATGCATCCTGCGGCCCTGCGGCCAGTCGATGCCGTCGATGCCCGCTTGGGCAGGCAGCGCCTCGATGATCGCCAGGGCCTGCTCGGGGTCGTCGATCGACCACTCCGGCACCCGGGCCCGGTCCTCCGGAGGCTCCAGCGCAGGGAAGCGATCGAGCACGCCGCGCAGCAGTTCGCGCTCGCGCGCGAGATCGCGACGCACCGCGCACATCTCGCCATCGATCGGCGCGACCACGTCGGTCCGCCCGACCCCCGGCGCAAGCCGCGGCCCGGCGGGCCCCAGCGGCGCGCTGACCACCCGCAGGCGCACCCCCGCACCCGCCGGGGCCAGCTCGGCGCGCAGCCCCGCGCTGGCCGTCACCGAGCGCGCGCCCGGCGCCTGCTCGGCGCGCAACCGGAAGTGGGCCGACAGCGCCGGCATCGCCGCCTGCAGCTCCTGGCTCGCCGTCTGGGGCACCTTCAGACCGCCAGCGGCGAGCGCTGCCACGCGGCGATGGGCGGCGCTCACGCGGATCAGCCGCGCCTGGCCTTCGCCGTCGCCCGGCAGCACGAAGACCGCGCCCTCGAGGGGCGCCCCGCCGCCGCGCACGGCGCCATGGGCATCGAACTCGAATCCCGGCCCCTGGGTGCCGAGCACGATCAGGTCGGGCTCGAAGCGCAGCAGCCAGTGCCCGTCGACCTGCTCGAAGCGCAGTTCGGGCTGGTCTTCGATCAGCTGCACGAAGCGCTCGGGCGACTCGGCCATCACGACGCGCGGATGACCGATGAGCGCCGCGGCAGCCGCGCCGATGTCGATGGCCAGCGTGGCCGCGTAACCGCGCGTGCTGCGCACCGCGCGCGCCACCCGGGCATCGTCGGCCGGCAGGTCGGGGTTGCGCGCCAGCCGCGACAGCGGCATCGCGCGCGGCTTGTTCCAGTCGCGCACGCCGCGCTTCTGCTCGAGGGGCTCGATGGCGGTCACCCGTCCGCCCGCGTCGCGGTGGATGGCCCAGAGCACGCGCGCGACGACCTGGGGAGCGGCTGCGTCGGCCTGGTCGCTGCCGAGAGCGGCGATCGCAGCCAGCGCATCGCGCCACGCCTCGCCGGCGCCGGCGACGAAGAAGGGCTCGCCCGGCGGCAGGCCAGCGAGCACCTGCTCGGCGCTGCGCACCTGGCCGGCAAGCCATGCGAGTCCGGTCTGCTCGAGCGCCCGCCCCAGGGCGGCACGGGCGGCGGCGCGCGCCAGCGCGGGATCGCGCCCCGCGCCTGCGGGATGCTCGACGGGGGCAACCGGCGGCTCGGTGCCGAGCAGCCAGGCGCGCAGCATCAGGCGCTGCGCCCACGTCAGTTGCGGCCGGGTGCCGAACCACGCGTGCAGCTCGCCGAAGGCAGGATCGGCAGGCTCGTCGCCGAGGCGGATGTCGGCCGCGCGCACCCAGCGCCCCCAGATCGAATCGTCGGCGGCCTTGCGCGGCCCGGCCTCGCCGGCGCAGTGCCGCCGCGCCGCGGCCACCCGGGCCGGATCGCGGCCGGCGAACAGACACATCGGGTACAGCCAGGCGTAGGTGTCGTCGAGCAGGCGCTTGCGCTGGCCCGTCTCGTTGCGCCGCGTGGCAAGCGCGTCTTCGAAGGCGCTCGCCGCCTGTTCCCAGTGGCCTTCGGTGGCCAGGATCGCCGCCCGCAATCCGCGCGCCTGCCCGTCGTCACGGCCCTCGAGCAGCGCCCGCGCCTGCTCGCCGCGACCGGCCAGCACCAGCGCCGCCGCGGCACGCACGCGCAGACCGTCGCTACCGCGGGCCGGCGGGCCGGCCAGCCGCTCGAGGGCGTGCGCAAGGACGGCCGACAGGGCGGGATGCAGCACCCGCAGACCGTAATCGATGGCCACGGCCAGCATCGAGGCGGCCAGCGAGGGGTCGGCCCGCCGGAACGAGTCGGCGTCGAACCCGGACAGCGCGATCTGGTCGATCACCGCCGGCCACTCGGGCAGCTGCCGCCCCGCCTGTTCGATCTGGTGCCAGCGCTCGACGGCCTCGCCGCCGTAGAAGACCAGCCGCGCCGCGGTGATCGCCGGGGCGGCGCCCGTGAAGTGGAACCAGCCGCGCTCGATGCTCATGCCGTCGGCCTGCAGCACCGCCTCGCGCCAGCGCCGGAACTCGGGCTCGGCGAGCGCCGCGCGAAACATCGCAATCCGGGTTTCCGGCGCGCACTGCCAGCCCTGCTCCGAGCGCGCGACGAGCCCGCGACCGGCGAGCGCCGCCAGACACTCGTCGACCTCGGCCTGCCCGTAGAACCCGCCGCGCGAAGTCCGCAGATCGAGTCGGCGCAGCAGGTCGATCACCCACTTGCGATGACGCGGCGTCCAGGCCAGCGCGAGCGCGCGCAGCACCACCGATTCGCCGTGCACGGCCTCCGGATGCGCGCCGACGGCGGCGCCGGCCACGGACGCCGCAGGCGGCGGCGCGCGATCGCGTTCGGAATCGGTCATGGCGTCGGGCTTGCTGGTCGTCGCCGTCCCGGAAGGTTCGGCCAACCGTTCAGTGTAGTCCGCCACCGCCACCGGGCATGAAAAAACCCGGGGCGAGACGCACCCGGGTCGGAGGCGGATCGGCCCGCGGGCCGATCCGCAGCCCGGCGGGCGAACCCGCCGGCTGGCGCGCCGCTCAGGCCGCCTTGCGCTGGCCGTGGCTGTCGAAGAACTGTTCGTCTTCGGTCGAGCCCTTCAGCGCGGCCGTGGAGGCCTCGCGCTCGACCGTCGTGGTGACGGCGTCGAAGTAGCCGGTGCCGACCTCGCGCTGATGCTTGACGGCGGTGAAACCGCGCTCGGCTGCCGCGAACTCGGCTTCCTGGAGCTCGACGAAGGCGCTCATCTGGTTGCGGGCGTAGCCGTGAGCCAGGTTGAACATCGAGTAGTTCAGGCTGTGGAAACCGGCCAGCGTGATGAACTGGAACTTGTAGCCCATGGCGCCGAGCTCGCGCTGGAACTTGGCGATGGTGGCCTCGTCGAGGTTCTTCTTCCAGTTGAACGAGGGCGAGCAGTTGTACGACAGCATCTTGCCCGGGAACTGCTTGTGGATCGCCTCGGCGAAGTCACGCGCGAACTTCAGATCCGGGGTGCCGGTCTCGCACCAGATGAGGTCGGCATAGGGCGCATAGGCCAGACCACGCGACACCGCCTGGTCGAAGCCGTTGCGGGTGCGGTAGAAGCCCTCGACGGTGCGTTCGCCGGTGAGGAAGGGGCGATCGTTCTCGTCGACGTCGGAAGTGACGAGGTCGGCCGCCTCGGCGTCGGTGCGGGCCAGCAGGATGGTGGGCACGCCCATCACGTCGGCCGCCAGGCGCGCAGCCACCAGCTTGGCCACGTTCTCGCGCGTGGGCACCAGCACCTTGCCACCCATGTGGCCGCATTTCTTGACGGAGGCGAGCTGGTCCTCGAAGTGCACGCCGGCGGCGCCGGCATCGATCATGGCCTTCATGAGTTCGAAGGCGTTGAGCACGCCGCCGAAGCCCGCCTCGGCGTCGGCCACGATCGGGGCGAAGTAGTCGACGTAGCCGGAATCTCCCGGGTTCTTGCCCTCCATCCACTGGATCTGGTCGGCCCGGGTAAGCGTGTTGTTGATGCGGCGCACCACCGACGGCACCGAGTTGGCCGGGTACAGCGACTGGTCGGGGTACATCTCGCCGGCCAGGTTGGCGTCACCGGCAACCTGCCAGCCCGACAGGTAGATGGCCTTCAGGCCGGCCTTGACCTGCTGCATCGCCTGGTTGCCGGTGAGGGCGCCCAGCGAGTTGACGAATGGCTCGTCGTTGATCAGGCGCCACAGCCTCTCGGCACCACGCCTTGCCAGGGTGTGCTCGACCGCGACCGAGCCACGCAGGCGGATGACGTCTTCGGCCGTGTAGCCGCGCTTGATGCCGCGCCAGCGGGGGCTTTCCGACCACTCCTTCTGCAGTTTCTGGGCTTCGAGTTCGCGTGAGGACATGAGAGGCTCCTTTTATCGGGATGGGAGGGGGAGATCCGGGTGCTGCGAGATGCGTGCGGGCTGCCGACGGAAGTGGCGCGCGCGAGATTGCAGCGGGCACGAAAAGGTACCGTACCTTGGTGCATGGCAACACCCGCCCTGACAAAAAACCTCAGGAAAAATTGCATCTACAAAACAATAGTTTGCATACTTTTTTCCACGATGCAAAATGCCGCATTCCGTCATGAAAAATGCCCGTGCGGCAGCGCACCTATCGCTTACCACCATGCGAAATTATGTTTTCACATGGAGAAAAGGCGGATCGGGCTGCCCAGCCGCGCGCTCTGGCAGATCAGACGCGGGGATGATCGTCGGGGCGGTTGCGCATCCAGTCGGCCGTGCCGTGGAACGCGCCCAGCAGGCGATCGAAAAGCGCCTCGGGCACGCCGATATCGGCCATCGCCTGCGCCATGCACAGCAGCCAGTCGTCGCGCTCGCGTGACCCGATCGGATACGGCAGATGGCGGGCGCGCAGCCGGGGGTGACCGTAGCGCGCCTCGTAGAGCGGCGGCCCGCCAAGCCAGCCGCACAGGAACATGTGCAGCTTCTCGCGCGAGCCCTCCAGCGTGACCGGATGCAGGGCGCGCAGCGCAACGAAACGCTCGTCGAGTTCCATCAGGTCGTAGAAGCGATCGACGAGCGCGCGCACCTGCGCCTCGCCACCGAGCAGATCGAAGGCGCTGCGCTGCTGCCGGCCTTCATCGTCACGCGCGGCGTCGCTCATTCGCGCAGGCTCGCGAGCGCCGGGCTGCGCAGCACGCCGCGCAGACCCAGCCAGCCGGCGGCAAGCGCCACCACCGCGCCCGCAACGGCACCTGCGATCAGGCTCTCCCAGCGCGGCTGATAGTCGAACTGGAACACCCGCGCGGCCAGCACCCAGCCGGTGGCCAGCGCCCCGGCGGCGGCCAGCAGGCCCGCCAGCGCCCCCGACAGCCCGAGCTCCCAGCGCTGCGCGCGCGCAAGCTGCGCACGCGACGCGCCCAGCGCCCGCATCAGCGCCGCCTCGCGCAGCCGCTCGTCACGCGACGATGCCAGCGCCGTGTACAGCACCACCACGCCGGCGGCCAGCGTGAGCATGAACAGCAGCTGGATGGCCACGACCACCTGCGACAGCATGGCCTGCACCTGCCGGACCAGATTGCCGGTATCGAAGATCGTGAGGTTCGGGAAGCGCCCCACCAGCGCCTGCTCCACCGGCGTGGCGCCCCCCGGCTCGCGGAAAGCGGTGATCAGGGTCTGGGGCGCCGACTCGAGCAGCGCCGGCGACAGGATCATGAAGAAGTTGACCTGCATCGAGTCCCAGTCGAGCTTGCGCACGCTGCTCACCCGCGCCTCGACCTCGCGGCCGGCGATGTCGAAAGCGAGGCGATCGCCCAGGGTCAGTCCCAGGGTGTCGAGGATGCCCACCTCGACCGACACCTCCGCGGCACCGGGGTCCAACCAGCGCCCCGCGATCACGCGGTTGTGCGCCGGCAGCTGCGCCGCGTACGACAGATTGAATTCCCGATCGAGCAGGCGCTGGGCACGATCGCCGACATAGTCCTGGGGCCGCACCGGCCGGCCGTTCACGGCCACCAGCCGCCCGCGCACCATGGGCCAGACTTCGGGACGGGCCACGCCGGCGCCGCGCAGCGCCGCGAGCACGTCGTCGCGCTGCGCCGGCTGGATGTTGATGACGAAGCGGTCGGGCGCGTTGGCCGGACTGGCCCTGCTCCAGCTCGCGAGCAGGTCGGTGCGGGTGACGGTGAGCAGCATCAGCGCCATCATGCCGATGGCCAGCGCCACCGTCTGGACGATCGCCGCCGTGCGGCGGCGCGACCACGAGGCCAGCGCCAGGCGCAGCGCAGGGCTGCCGGCGAGCAGCGCCGGCCGGCGCCGCAGCGCACCGGCGATCGGCACGGCGAGCGACGCGGCCAGCGCAAACACCACGGCCGCGGCCGCGAATCCGCCGAGCGCAACCAGCGCCAGCCGGACGTCGCCGGCCAGCCACAGCAGCAGGCCCGAGAACGCGACCAGCGCCAGCAGCGCGCCGATCCAGGGCGAAGCCGTACGGCCACCGATCTCCCGGCGCAGCACGCGCAGCGGCGGCGTGCCGGCCAGCCGCAGGAACGACCACGCTCCGAAGCCCAGCAGCAGCACCGCGCCGGCGGCCAGCGCCTGCAGGGCCGGCCACGCCGAGGGCTCGGGCAGGGCCAGACGCACCAGAGGGGCAACCGCGGCCACCAGCCCGAAATGCAGCGCCCAGCCGGCCAGGGCGCCAGCCACGCCGCCGGCCAGACCGATCCAGCAGAGTTCGAGGAGCAGGATGGCGGCGAGATCGCGCTGGCGCAGACCGATCGCCCGCATCACGGCGCAGCCATCGAGATGACGCTGCGCGAAGCGTCGCGCGGCCAGGCCAACGGCAACCGCGGCGATCAGGGCGGTGAGCAGCGCCACCAGTGACAGGAAGCGCTGCGAGCGCTCGAGCGTGATGCGCAGTTCGGGTCGGCCGTTCTCCAGGGTCTCGATGCGCGCCGCCCGCTCGCCGCGGGCCCGGAACCAGGCCTCCCACGCGGCCACCCCCGCCGGCTCGCCCGCGAGCAGCAGTCGCCACGACACGCGGCTGGCCGGCTGGACCAGACCGGTGGCTTCGAGCTCGTCGAGGCGGATGAGGGCGCGCGGCGCGAAATTCACGAAATTCGCTCCGCGGTCGGGCTCCACGGTGATCACGCGCGTGATCGTGAAACGCGATTCACCGAGCTCGACCTGATCGCCAGTGCGCGCGCCGAGCGACTGCAGCAGCTGGGCATCGGCCCACAGCTCGCCGCGGCCGGGCACCCCGTCGGCCGGCTCGTCGGGCGAGCCCGCGGCTGCCGCCACGCGCAGCCGGCCCCGCAGCGGATACCCCTCGGACACTGCCTTGACCGATGCGAGCTGCGGACGGCCGCCAGCCGCGACCATGCTCGGAAAGCCGACCGTGCGGGCCACCGTCAGACCGCCGGCTTCGGCGCGGGCAAGCCACTGCGGTTCGAGCGGCCGGTCGGTGGCGACGACGAGGTCGGCACCCAGCAGCTGCCGGGCCTCCAGCGACAGCGCCAGCCGCATGCGATCGACGAAGAAACCCACCGCCGCGATCGCGGCAACCGCGACCAGCAGCGCGGCGATCAGCAGGCCGAGCTCGCCGGCGCGCCAGTCGCGCACCAGGAACCGCCACGAGAGCGCGAAGAGCGGCGGGCGCACGGAAGGAGGGGTTGGGGATCGGGTCATGGCGATGCCGGACAGCGGCGCCCGATTATCATGCAGCGCGCCCCTGCCGGCGTCCGATGCCCCTGCGAGGCCTGCCATGAGAACGCTCACCTGGTACTTCGATTTCATCTCCCCGTACGCCTACCTGCAGAGCACGCGGCTCGCCGACTTCGCGCAGGACATCGTGGTGCGCTGCCAGCCGGTGCTGTTCGCCGGCCTGCTCGCCCACCATGGCCACAAGGGCCCGGCCGAGATCCCGACCAAGCGCCAATTCACCTACGAGCATGTCGCCTGGCTCGCGCAACGCAGCGGCATCGCCCTGCGGTTCCCGCCCGTCCATCCGTTCAATCCGCTGCCGCTGCTGCGGCTGGCCATCCTGCTCGACGCCCCGATGGACGTGGTCGTGCGCTTGTTCCGCTATGTCTGGGTCGAGGGGCACCTGCCCACCGACGCCGGCCCATGGCAGGCGCTGCTCGACGAACTCGGCGTGGCGCCCGAGGAGATCGAACGCGAGGAGGTCAAGCAGGCGCTGCGCGACGACACCCGCGCCGCGATCGACGCCGGCATCTTCGGGGTGCCCACCTGCCTGATCGACGGCCAGCGGGTGTGGGGATTCGAATCGACCGACATGGCGATGGGCCTCATCGCCGGACATCCGTTCTTCGGCGGCGAGGAGCACCGCGCCGCGATGGCGGTCGGCGAGGGCGTGCAGCGTCGCGTCTGAAACAGCGCGGCGCCCGCTGCCGGGCGTGCGCCTGCCGTCAGTCGTCGAGCGCCTGAACCTTCTCGAGCACCGACTCCGGCTTCAGGTTGAGCAGCCGCCCGATCGCCGCGAGATCGTCCGGAATGGCCGGGTTGTCCCAGCCGCGCTGCGAATGCCGCGCCAGATCGACCGCGAGCACGACGTTGCGCACCCGGGTAAGCGCCATCTGCGTGTGATCG
Organism: Burkholderiaceae bacterium; assembly: GCA_044370795.1. Lineage (GTDB taxonomy): Bacteria > Pseudomonadota > Gammaproteobacteria > Burkholderiales > Burkholderiaceae_E > Quisquiliibacterium. The sequence continues at coordinate 3,608 of JBILUW010000004.1, read as the reverse complement.
GTGATCTGCGCGAGCAGTTCGGGCAAGCGCCACGCCTGCATCAGCGCGCGCTGCAGATCTTCCAGACGGATGTTGAGCACATCCTGCTGGGCCTGCGCCGAGCGCAGCGTCGGGTCGGCCAGCTGCCGCTCGCGGATCTCGCGCGCCAGCACCGGCGCGTGGCACCAGAGCAGCATCTCGGCGAAATCGTGCAGCAGCGCCGCCTCCTGGATCACCTCGGCATCGGTGTCGAGGCGATGCACGGCGAAACCGAGCGCAAACACCGACGCGCGGTAGCTGCGATCGATGACCGCATTCAGGCCGGCGAGCGCATCGGGATCGCGGGCGAGCAGATCCTCGACGACGTCGGGTCTGGCCATGTCCTCGAAGACCCGGCCCAGCCCCATCATGACCACGCCCGTGGTTGCCGTCTCGGTGTCGGTCACGGCGCGCCGCGAGCGGTGGCGCGCGGCCAGCGACAGGATGCGCAGGGTGAGCAGCGGGTCGCGCTGCGCGAGCCGGCCGATCGCGATCGCCGAGGCCCGATCCTCGTCCTCGATCATCTCGGCGATGCCCTGCGCGCTCTCCCGGAACACCGGAATGCCCAGGACGCGAAAGGCGTTCGTCCAGGCAGCCAGATCGGGCAACGGACTGGTGATCATGGTCGGGGCTCCTCTGGCGTCCTCCCACTCACGATATCGGCGCTGGATGCGCCCACTTGAGCCCCTGCGCCGCCAGCCGGCCCCATCTGCCAGCGCGACGGCGGCACCAGCACCGGCGAGTCGGGTTGCGACAGGAAGTGCGGCGACATGATCTGCACGCCATGCTCGTTGAACCGGTCCTGGATGTTGCCGTGCAGCGCCGACAGGATGGGAACCCGCTCGAGCGGCCGGTCGATGCTGGCGAACAGCTCGTACTCGACGTAGAAGTCGGAGAGCGCGCGCTGATAGACGAAGGGCGTCGGATGCGGACGGACGCCGGCGGTGCCCTGGGCGGCGGCGATCAGCAGCTCGTGCACCTGGCGCCACGGGGTGTCGTAGCCGATCGACACGCGGGTCGAGATCAGCGTGCCCTGGGCGCCGGCGAGCTTCGAGAAGTTGTGGATCGGGCTGCCGATCAGCACCGAGTGCGGGATGGTGATCTCCTCGTTGCGCACGTTGACGATCTTGGTGGCCAGCGCGGCCACTTCGGCGACCACGCCCTCGACCCCGTTGACCTGGACGAAATCGCCCTTGCGCAGTGCGCGCGAGTACACCACCACCAGCCCGCTCATTGCCTGCGTGACGACGCCGGTGCTGCCCAGCGTGAGCATCAGGCCGAACAGCACCGACAGCCCCTTGAAGGCGTCGCTGCTCGACCCCGGCAGGTAAGGGTAGGCAACCGCGATGCCAAAACCCCAGGCCAGCAGCGTGACGATGCGCCGCGTCGCCACCGTGGTCTCCCGGTGCAGCATCGGCAGCCGCAGGCGGCCCTGCTGGACCGCGTCGAACACATAGCCCAGGACGTCGACGATGGCGCGGGTGACGACGACGACGATGACGATCGACACCAGCCCCGGGATCGCGCCGAGCATGCCCTCGCCAACCCATGCGGCCTTGCCCCAGAGCCACTCGCCCAGGGTGTCCGACAGCGGCGCGGTGGCCACGAAGCTCGACAGCACGAAGCGCAGCCAGGCGTAGCCCAGGACGAGCAGCACCAGCCACTGGACCAGTCGCATCGTGCCCGCGGCCAGACGCGCGAGGAACTCGCGCCAGTCGACCAGCGCGGCGCGGCCGGCGATGCGGTCGCGCACGCCCTCGAGCCAGACCACCGCGTACCGGGCGCCGCGCGCGATCGCCCAGATCAGGAGGGCGAGCAGCAAGCTCGCCAGCAGCGTGCTGGCGACGCCGCGGGCGAGCAACGGTCCGTCACGGCTGCGATGCCAGGCCTCGCGCAGGGCCTCGGCGCGAGCCTGCGTGTCGCGCACGAGCGCAGCGAAGTCCTGGCCACCCTGCGGATCGACATCGTCCTCGACCAGCGACCACAGCACCTCGCCGCGCACCAGGAACTGCACGCCGCGCGCCTTGCCCAGCGAGAACGGCACGACGGTGAGCGGCTCGTCGATCGCGCGCTCGGGCAATGCCCGCAGGCGCTGGCGCGCCCGCTCGACCCGGGCTTGCGGGCTGGCACCGCCGAGATCGGCGCGGAAGGTGACGATGTCGCGGTTGAGCACGCGCAGCGTTTCCGGCCCGGGGAGGGCGGCCGCCGGCACGGGCGCGACCGCCGCCTGCTGGGCGCGCGCGGCCGCTGTCCAGACGACGACGACGAGCAGGAGCAACCACCCGGCAAACGCGCGCCTCGTCGCGGCGCCCGCGATCCGCCATGCAACCTCTGCGTGCCCTGCCCTCACCGTTGCCTCCCGCACGATGGCTGGCCCGGCGGCGCGCCCTTCACGCCCGAACCTTCCGATCGCCGCATTCTGGTCCCAATCGACAGAGGACGGGAGCCACGCGCCGTTGCGCCGACGCAAGCAGGCAACGGGCGGACGCAGGCAAGATCGCCTTCGTGGCTATCCATGATCCGGCCAGCCAGCCACGGGCCGGCGTCGCCGGCCCTCGAAAGCACGACACCTGCGAGGTAGCCAGCATGCCATCCGTCACCCAACTCCCCGTCAAGCGCGCGAGCACCACCGAACCTGCGCAAGCCCTGCGCCATCCCATCGGCAGCCTGCGGCGCGAGATCGATCGCCTGTTCGACGACTTCGCCGGAGCCTTGAGCCAGTGGCCCTTCGGCCGGCGCATGCTCGACCAGCGACTTTTCGAGCCGCGCATGATGGAACCGAGCGCCTGGCGCGAAGGGCTCACCGAGGCCAATCTGCCGCCGGTCGACATCGAGGAATCCGAGAAAGACTACCGCATCAGCGCCGAGATGCCGGGCATCGACGAGAAGGATATCGAGGTCACCGCGAGCGACGACATGCTGACCATCCGCGGCGAGAAGAAGCACGCCCGCGAGGAGCGCAGCCAGGGTTACGAACTGTGCGAGCGGGAGTGGGGGGCGTTCGAGCGCAGCTTTGCCCTGCCCTCCGGCGTGGATGCAAGCCGCATCAGCGCGCAGTTCTCGCGCGGCGTGCTCGAACTGACGCTGCCCAAGACGGCCGAGGCACAGAAGAAGCAGCCGCGGCGCATCGACATCAAGGCGGCCTGAGCGGCAACGAGCCGCCAGCCCCCGCCGCGCCCGGAGCCGCCGATGGACACCCCCACCCGCAGCGCCCTCGCCGGCTGGCGGATCCGCGAGGTTGTCACCGCCTTGCCCGACACACCGCTCAGCCGCTGCGCGCAACTGATGCACGACGAGCACGTTGGCAGCCTGGTGATCGTCGAGCAGCGCGACGGGCGCCGGGTGCCCACCGGCATGGTCACCGACCGCGACATCGCGATCGAGGCGGTCGCCTTCGGCATCGACCCGCGCGCGCTGAACGCCGCCGACATCATGTCGTGCCCGCCGGCGCTGGCGCGCGAGGAGGACGACCTGATGTCGGTGCTCGCGCGCATGCGCGAGCACGGTGTGCGCCGCCTGCCCGTGGTGGGCCGGGAGGGCGAGCTGCGCGGGATCGTGGCAGCCGACGATCAGCAGGGCATGCTCGCCCA
>JBILUW010000011.1:0-30672 GCA_044370795.1 Burkholderiaceae bacterium | reverse complement strand
GCCGGCGGGCCGTAGCTGACCACGCCCTGGCCGAGCGAGATCGTGCCGGGGTTGGCGCGCACCAGCGCGGCGATCGTGGGGATGATCGGGGTGTCGACCCGATCCATGCGCTGCGAGCTGCGTTTCATGGCGGCGAGGCGGGCGCGGCGGCCTGAGCGTGGGGAAAACGGCGATGGTAGCCGAGCGCGCGCCGGCCGGACCGATTCCCGCGCGGCGCCGCGGCGGCGGCCCGCCCTCGGCAGCCTTGCGGAGCTCATTGTCGTGTGTATCATACACACATGAGCAGTTCCGACCTGATGCATGAACTCAGGGCAGCCGGTTGGCGACTCAGCCGTGTCAAGGGTTCCCATCATGTCTTCACGCATCCGCACCGCGGGGACATCGTGGTCGTCCCCCACCCCAGGAAGGATCTGGGCAAGGGGTTAGTGAAGGCCATACGGCAGCAAGCCGGGATCTGAGCCAGGAGGCAGCACCATGCGTTATCCCGTCGCCATCGAACCCGGTACCGAAACCGAGGCCTTCGGCGTCGTCATTCCCGATCTCCCCGGGTGTTTCTCGGCGGGAGACAGCCTGGAAGAGGCGATGGCGAATGCCGAGGAAGCCGTCGTTGCCTGGATCGAAGCTGCCCTCGATGCGGGGCGGGACATTCCTCCGCCTTCGAGTGTCGATGCCCTGCGCAGGCAGCACAGGCAGTGGAGGGCATGGGTGTGGGCCGTCGTCACCGTGGATCCCGCGGTGCTCGATGACACGCTGGAGCGGGTCAACATCAGTCTGCCGCGCCGTGTGCTGCACCGACTCGATGCCCTGGCGCGTGCCTCGGGCGAGAGTCGCTCGGGGTTCATCGCGCGGATGGCCCTGGAGGGCCACCGGTCCGCGAACTGAAGACCGCCGGCTCCGGACCGATTCCCGCGCAGCGCTGCGGCCACGCTCCACCCAGCGCCTTACCATGGTTGACGACTTGTGATCGAGGAGCCCGCGATGCACCAGCCGCCTATTTCGCATGCCTCAGGGGTCCTCACTGACGAGCAGAGCCGGACCGCTTTCATCAACCACTTGCTGGACCAGGCCCGCACGGCAGGCGCCAAAACCCTCGACCTTCAGTGCGCGATGAGGGCGGCCCGTGCCGTCCGCCGTGCACTGGAGGACTCCGGCGAAAACCTCGCCGATGGCACCGTGAATGCCTACGCCCAAGGGGCGATGCGGGCGATCTACTGGGGTATCCGATGGACTTCGAACCTTCACGCTGAAAAGACGCGCAAGCTGCCGGGCTCGAGAAGCGCCGGGGCGACAAGGGTCGCCAATACAACCGGCCGGCCCGGACTGGACGGGAATCCCAACGATGTTCTGGCTGTACCCAGCGAGCGCCCCATGAGCGGCCTGCTCGAAGGGCGCAGCGCCCTGGTCACGGGCGCCGGCTCGGGCATCGGCCGCGCCACCAGCCTGGCGATGGCCCGCGAGGGCGCGCGGGTGCTGGTCTCCGACCTGCCCGGCTGCGGCGCGCCGGAAACCGCCGCGCTGATCGCGAGCGGGGGGGGCAGGGCGGTGGCCTTCGAGGCCGACGTCACCGACGAGGCTCAGGTCCAGGCGATGGTCGCTGCGGCGCTGGCCGCCTGGGGGCGCCTCGACTGCGCCTTCAACAACGCCGGCATCGCCGCGATGCACGTGGGTTCCGGCGGCCGGCGCATGGGCGACACCCCGCGCGAGGCCTGGGACCGCATGCTCGCCGTGAACCTCACCGGCGTGTTCCTGTGCATGAAGGCCGAGATCGCCGCCATGGAGCCCACCGGCGGCGGCGCCATCGTCAACACCGCCTCGGTCGCCGGCCTCGTGGGCCTGCCCGGCTCCAATGCCTACGTGGTGGCCAAGCACGGCGTGGTCGGCCTGACGCGCGCCGCCGCGATCGACCATGCCGCCACCGGCGTGCGCGTCAATGCGGTCTGCCCCGGCTACATCGACACCCCGATGATCGGCGAGGCGATGGCCCGGCGCGGCGAGCAGATCCTGGGCAACGTGCCGATGCGCCGTCTGGGCGAGGCCGACGAGATCGCGCAGGCGGTGGTCTTCCTGTGCAGCGATCGCGCCCGCTTCATGACCGGCACGGCGATGCCGGTCGACGGCGGCTACACCACCGTCTGAGATTCCGCGCGGCCGGCGTGCTGCCGGCCAACCTGTTTTCGAGGAGCCCTCCCTGATGAACCCCGATTTCCGCGCCACGGTCCGCGAGGCGGTCCGCGACGAGACCGCGCTGCGCCAGGCGCTTTCGCAGGCCGAGATCGCGCCGCTGCTGATGTCGGTGGTGCAGCTCACCGGCGATCTCGACCTGATGGACCAGGTCGCCCCGCACATCCACGGCCCCTGGAGCTTCCTGCAGGACGTGCCCGATGCGCTGCGCGCCACGGTCATCGAGCGCATGGTGCAGGCGCTGAAGGCCTGCGCCGCGAGCGATGCGCCGCCGCCCGCGCGCCCGCAGGCCGACGCCCTGCAGAAGATGATGAGCGCGGGCGTGGGCCAGCCGGTCCCCGCCGAGTACATCCCGCTGCTGCTCGAGGAGATGAGCTTCGGCGGCGAGGACACCCGCGCGGTGCGCTGGGCGCGCGAGCCGGCGTCGGGCGCGCGCGAGCGCTTCCCGGTGATCGTGGTGGGCGCGGGCTTCGGCGGGCTGTGCGCGGCCATCCGCCTGAAGCAGCTCGGCATCCCCTTCACGCTGCTCGAGAAGAACGACGACGTCGGCGGCACCTGGCTCGAGAACCGCTACCCCGGCTGCGCGGTCGACACCCCGAACCACTTCTACTCGTACTCGTTTCAGGTCAATGACGGCTGGACGCGGCACTTCTCGCGCCGCGACGAGATCCTGGGCTACATCAACGACGTGGTGCGCGAACACGGCCTGCGCGAGCACATCCGTTTCGGGGTCGAGGTGACCGAGGCCGCCTTCGACGAGGCGGCCGGCCAGTGGGTGGTGAGCTGGCGCGACCGCGAGGGCCGCACGCAGACGAGCCGCTGCCGCGCGCTGATCACGGCGGTGGGTCAGCTCAACCGCCCGGCCTTCCCGCCCATCCCGGGCATCGGGCGCTTCCGCGGCCCGGCCTTCCACACCGCGCAGTGGGACGGCTCGGTGCCGCTGGCCGGCAAGCGCGTGGCCATGATCGGCACCGGCGCGAGCGGCATGCAGGCCGGCCCGAGCATCGCCCCCGAGGTGGCGCATCTGCGGGTGTTCCAGCGCACACCGCACTGGGCCGTCAACAATCCCAACTACCACCTCGAGACCACGCCCGGACACCGCTGGGCGCTGGCGCACATTCCGTACTACTCGAACTGGTTGCGCTTTCAACAGTTCTGGGCCAGCTCCGACGGCTTTCATGCCTCGCTGCACAAGGACCCGGCCTGGTCGCAGCCGGCGGTCTCGCTCAACGAAGCCAACCACAAGCTGCGCGAGACCATCGTCGCCTACGTGCGCGAGCAGCTTGGCGGCGACGAGGCGCTGCTCGCCAAGTGCATCCCGCCGTACCCGCCCTACGGCAAGCGCATGCTGCGCGACAACCACTGGTACCGCATGCTGCGTCGTGACAACGTGGCGCTCGAGACCGACCCCATCGCCCGCATCGAGGAGGATGCGATCGTGATGGCCGACGGCACCCGCCACGAGGCCGACGTGATCGTCTACGCCACCGGCTTCCAGGCCTCGAAGATGCTCTGGCCCATGACCATCCGTGGCCGTGGCGGGCGCACGCTGCGCGACGACTGGGGCGACGACGACCCGCGCGCCTACCTCGGCATGACAGCTCCCGGCTACCCGAACCTGTTCGTGCTCTATGGCCCGAACACCAACCTCGCGCACGGTGGCTCGATCATCTTCCACACCGAGTGTCAGGTGCGCTACGTGATGCAGGCGCTGCAGCTGATGATCGAGCGCGGGCTGGGCACGCTCGAGGTCCGGCCCGAGGTGCACGAGCGCTACAACGAGCGTCTCGACGCGAAGGCCCGCGACATGGTCTGGACCCACGAGGGCGTGCGCAGCTGGTACAAGAACGCGCGCAACCGCCTGACCGTGACCTCGCCGTGGCGGCTGCTCGACTACTGGACCATGACCCGCGCGTTCGATCCCGCTGAGTTCGTGCTCGGTGGCGCCAGCGCCACCGAGCGGCCGCAGCCCGCCACGGCCTGATCGGTGTGCGACGCGCGCTCGCCGGGGTGCCGGCGGGCCTCGTCGTGCGCTCGCCGCGTCAGCCCTCGATCCGGTACACCCGGCTCGCGGTGCCGCTGAACAGGTCGGTCTTTTCGCTGGCCGACGCGCCGGCCGCCATCCGCTTGAAGGCATTCCAGAGCACCGCGTAGCCGCTCGAGACCTTGTCGACCGGGAAGTTGCTCTCGAACATGCAGCGGTTCGCGCCGAACAGCTCGATGCTGGTGTCGACCCACGGCTTCCAGGCCTGCGCGATCTCGGCCGAGGTGGGCGGCGTGGCGCGCGCGTAGTGGTCGAACATCCCGATGCGCATGCCCAGCCCGCCCAGCTTGACCGTCACGTTGGGGCAGGCGGCCAGCTCGGTCATGCCGCGCTTCCAGTCGGCGAAGACCGCGTCGGCGCGGCCGGCGTAGGGGCCCACGCCCAGCGGTCCGCCGACGTGGTTGAGGATGATCGCGGTGTCTGGGAAGGCGCGCGCCAGATCGGCGACCTCGGGCAGCTGCGTGTGGTACTGCCAGGCCTCGAACGACAGCCCCAGCGGCGCAAGCTGCGCGAAGCCCTCGCGAAAGACCGGCATCGCGTACAGCCCGCGCGGCGGGTTGGTGTGGCTGTTGTTGATCATCGGGCTCGCTTCCCAGCCGCCGGCGTGCCGGATGCCGCGGAAGCGCCCGTTGCCGGCGCGCAGGTGCGCCTCGAGCGGCTCGCGGGCCGCCGCGCCGAGCAGCAGATCGACATGGCTGACGATGGCCGCGCAGGCGCGGGTGGCGCCGTACACCCCGCTGGCGGCCATCGCCGCCACCCCGTTGGCGAACTCGGTCTCGCCGATCGGGCGCATGGGCTCGGGCACGCCCGCCCGGTAGTAGGCGCGGCAATCGACGAACACGGTGGCCACCACCCGGTGGCCGCTGCCGGTGTCGGCGAGCAGTTCGTCGAGCAGGTAGCGGTGCTTCGGCCGGTCCCACAGGTGGTGATGGGGGTCGACGATGGGCAGATCGGGCTCGAGGATGGTCTCGGGCGCCTGGCGCGCCAGCCAGGCGACGTCGGGCACGCCGCCGGTGCCGTGGGCGTTGGGGTCCTTGGCGGAAGTCATCGATGGTCTCCTCGGGCGGGGTCCGGTTTCGTTGGTCGACACCCGCGCTCGCCTGAGGCGACGCGCGCGGTGGACACGTCCCAATGTAGCGGTCGGTGTGACACAAGCCGAGACGTGACCGGTCCGAAAGTTCGCCGCCGCGGTGTCGTCGCTTCCTATAATCCGCCGATGACCGCCCCCCACAGCCCCGCCGGGCTGGGCAGCCTCGTCACCGAGGTCTCGCGCAGCTTCGACACCCCGATCGTCACCGCCAACCTGCCGGTGTACCGGGCCTCGTCGGTTTTCTTCGACACGCTGGAGGCGGCCTGGGGAACCGGCGCGCGCGCGGTCGCCGGCGAGCGCCACGCCAGCACCTACGCCACGGCCGGCACGCCCACTACCTTCGCCCTGATGGATGCGCTGGCCGAGATCGAGGGCGGCGGCCACGCCTGCCGTGCGGCGCTGATGCCCTCGGGCCTGACGGCCATCGCGGCGGCCCTGCTGTCGGTGCTGGCCACCGGCGATCACGTCCTGATGGCCGATTCGGTCTACGGGCCGGCGCGCACCTTCGCTGGCACCCTGCTCGCCCGCATGGGCGTGCGCACCACCTTCTTCGACCCCGCCATCGGTGCCGAGGGCCTGGCCGCGCTCATCGAGCCCACCACCCGCGTGCTCTACCTCGAGAGCCCGGGCAGCTACACCTTCGAGATCCAGGACGTGCCGGCGCTGTGCGCGCTCGCCCGCAGCCGCGGCCTGGTCAGCATGATCGACAACGCCTGGGCCTCGCCGATGTTCGCGCGGCCCTTCGACTGGGGCGTCGACATGTCGCTGCTGCCGCTCACCAAGTACTGGAGCGGGCATGCCGACGTGCTGATGGGCGCCGTGGTGGTGCGCGAGGCGCTGTGGCCGAAGCTGCACGCGACGGTGCGCCAGATGGGCATCTGCGTGGGGGGCGACGACGCCTTTCTCATCCTGCGCGGGATGCGCACGGCCGCGGTGCGCATGCGTCACCACGAGCGCTCGGCGCTCGAGGTCGCAGGCTGGCTCCAGAGCCGCCCCGAGGTTGCCTCGGTGCTGCATCCGGCGCTGGCTTCGCATCCCGGCCATGCGCTGTGGCGGCGCGACTTCAACGGCTCCAGCGGCCTGTTCTCGTTCGAGCTGCGCCCCGAGGCGCTGGGCGACGACCCCGCCCGCGCCGCGCGCGCCCTGGCGGCGCTGGTCGAGAAGCGCCGCTTCTTCCGCATCGGCTACTCGTGGGGCGGCTACGAGAGCCTGATCATGCCGGCACGCCTGAACGGCCTGCGCACCGTGCGGCCCTGGGCGGGCGGCCAGCTGGTGCGCCTGCATGTGGGCCTCGAGGACAGCGCCGATCTCATCGCCGACCTCGAAGCCGGCCTGGCCGCGATGGCAGCTGCCTGAGGGGGTGCATGCGCCCGCCGCCAGCGTCCCGCTCGCCCCTTCTTCCCCGTCACACCGCGATGCATCTTCCCCAGGAGACCCCATGGACATGAAAGGCAAGTGCGCCATCGTCACCGGCTCGTCGGCCGGTGTGGGCGCGGCCACCGCGCTGATGCTCGCCCGCCGCGGCGCCTCGGTGCTCGTCAACTGCACCAAGAGCCAGGAGGCCGCGGAGGCCGTCGCCGCCCAGTGCCGCGAGGCCGGCGCCGACGCCTTCGTGGTCAGCGCCAACGTGGCCAGCGACGACGACTGCCGCCGCATGGCTCAGGCCGCCCAGGACCGCTGGGGCCGCATCGACTACCTCGTCAACAACGCCGGCACCACCAAGTTCGTGGCCGCCAACCGGCTGGGCGGCCTGTCGGCCCAGGATTTCCACGACATCTACTCGGTCAACACCATCGGCGTCTTCCAGATGGTGCGCGCGTGCGAGAACGCCCTGCGCGCCAGCGGCGGCGGGGTGGTCAACGTGTCGTCGATCGCCGGCCAGGAAGGGCAGGGCTCGAGCATCGCCTACGCCGCCTCCAAGGGCGCCCTCAACACCCTCACCATCGCGCTCGCCCGCGTGCTCGGCCCGCAGGCCCGGGTCAACGCGGTGCTGCCCGGCTTCATCGAGACCGGCTGGCTGCAGGCCGGCCTGGGCGAGGCCTACGAGGCCAGCCGCCAGGCCTACAAGGACGGGGCGGCGCTCGAGCAGGTGCTCACGCCCGAGGATGTGGCCGATGCCATCGTCTGGCTGCTGTCGGCCAGCAAGGTGACGGGTCAGCTGCTGCGCGTCGACGGCGGCCGGCAGGTGGGCAAGCTGCAGGGCCGGCCGGCGCCGCGATCCGGCAACTGAGCCGGTGCGCCCGGCGCCTGCCGGGCCCGTCATCAACGCCACTCGACGGAGACTGTCTGCATGAGGGTCTTCCACACCGAAAAGCACACGCAGCACGACCCCCGCTTCTTTCTCGTCCGGGGGCGCGCCTCGAATGCGGTCGAGCAGCCCGAGCGCGCGCGCATCCTGCTCGCCGCCGCGCAGGCCGCCGGCCACGAGGTGGTCGCGGCCTCCGACCAGGGGCTGGCCCCCATCGCCGACGTGCACACGCCCGAGTACCTCGACTACCTCCAGGTGGCCCACCGCGAGTGGTCGCGCTTGCCGGGCGCAAGCGACGAGGTCATCCCCAATATCCATCCCGGGCGCAGGCCCGCGTCGTATCCGCGCGGTATCGTCGGCCGGGCCGGCTGGCACGCGGCCGACACCGGCGCGCCGATCGGCCCCGGCACCTGGGAGGCGGCGCGCGCCGCGGCGCAGGTGGCGATCGCCGCGGCCGATCACGTGCTGGCCGGCGCGCCCGAGGCCTATGCGCTGTGCCGCCCGCCGGGCCACCACGCCTTCGCCGACATGGCCGGCGGCTTCTGCTACCTGAACAACACCGCGATCGCCGCGCGGCGCCTGGCCCGCCGCTACGGCCGGGTTGCCGTCCTCGACATCGACGTGCATCACGGCAACGGCACGCAGGCGATCTTCTACGACTCGCGCGACGTGCTCACGGTGTCGGTGCACGCCGACCCCGATGCCTACTATCCCTATTTCTGGGGTCACGCCCACGAGCGCGGTGAGGGCGCGGGCGAGGGCTACAACCTGAACCTGCCGCTGCCGCTGGGCAGCGGCGACGAGACCTGGCTCGCCGCGGGCGAGCAGGCGCTCGAGCGCATCGACCGCTATGCGCCCAGCGTGCTGGTCCTCGCCCTGGGCCTCGATGCCTCGGAGCACGACCCCCTGCAGGGCCTGCGGATCACCACGGAAGGTTTCGCGCGCATGGCCAGGCTCGTCGCCGGGCTGGGCCTGCCCACCGTGCTGGTGCAGGAAGGTGGCTATCTCGGCCCCGGGCTGGCCGAGAATCTCACGGCCTTCCTGGCTGCCTTCGAACACCCCGACCGCGCCTGAGAAGGGCCCAGGGCCCCCGAGGCCGCGCGACAGCGCCCGCGTACGCCCCCCGGGCCAGGCGGCCCAGACCGCGGCGCCGCCCCAGTTGCAGCCCCGCCGTCAGACGATCCGGCTCTTGCGGTCGCCCCAGTACTTGTCGCGCAGGCCCTTCTTGTAGAGCTTGCCGGTGGGCAGCCGCGGCAGCTCGTCCATGAAGTCGATGGAGCGCGGCACCTTCTGGCGCGACAGGTTGGCCTGACAGAAGGCGATGAGCTCGGCCGCCAGTTCGGGCCCCGCGGGCACGCCGGGCATGGGCTGGATGACCGCCTTCACTTCCTCGCCGAGGTCCTCGTTGGGCACACCGAAGACCGCCGCGTCGGCCACCTTGGGGTGGGTGATCAGCAGGTTCTCGCACTCCTGCGGATAGATGTTCACGCCGCCCGAGATGATCATGAAGGTCGAGCGGTCTGTGAGGTACAGGAAGCCGTCGTCGTCGACGTAGCCGACGTCGCCCACCGTGCTCATCGCGCCGTCGGCCGAGCGCGACTGGGCGGTGCGCTCGGGGTCGTTGAAGTACTCGAAGGGCGTGGCGGTCTTGAACCAGATCTCGCCGGGCACGCCCTTGGGGCAGGGCTGCATCGATTCGTCGAGGATGTGCAGGTCGCCCAGCAGCACCCGGCCGACCGAGCCGCGGTGCGCGAGCCATTCGGCGCTGTCGCAGGCCGTGAAGCCCAGGCCCTCGGTGGCGCCGTAGTACTCGTGAATGATGGGGCCCCACCACGCGATCATCTGCTCCTTGACCTGTGCCGGGCAGGGTGCGGCGGCGTGGACCGCGATCTCGAGCGAGGAGAGGTCGTACTTCGTGCGCACCTCCTCGGGCAGCTTGAGCATGCGGCTGAACATGGTCGGCACGAGCTGGCTGTGCGACACCTTGTAGCGCGGCACCAGCGCCAGATACTGCTCGGCGTCGAAGTGCTCCATGATGACCACCGTGCCGCCATTGCGGATGGTGAGCGACACGGCCGCCTGGGGCGCCGAGTGGTAGAGCGGCGCCGGCGACAGATAGATCATGTCGGGCCGGTAGCGCCACAGCTTGTTGAGGAAGTGAAAGAGCGGCAGCGGCTCGCTCGGCGGGTTGTCGGGCAGCGGCCGCACGATGCCCTTGGGCCGTCCGGTGGTGCCCGACGAGTACAGCATGGGCGTGCCCAGGCGCTCATCGGCGATCGGGGTGGCCGGATGCCGCGCCACCGCGCCAGCGTACTCCTGGAAGACGGGGTCGTTGCCCGGGCCGTCGACGATCAGCGCGAGCGTGACGTTCGGGCACTGCTTCAGCGCTTCGCGGGCCACCTCGCTGCGCGAGGCCGAGGTGATCAGCACCCGCGATTCGCTGTTGTTCAGGATGTAGGCGAGCTCGTCGGCCTTCAGGTACGAGTTCACGCAGGTGTAGTAGAGCCCGGCGCGCTCGCCGGCGGCGCAGGACTCGAGATAGCGGTTGTTGTTCTCCATGAAAATGGAGAAGTGGTCGAACCGCTTCAGGCCGTGGGCGCGCAGCAGGTGCGTGAGGCGGTTGGCGCGCGCCTCGAGTTCCGCATAAGTGACGGTCTCGCCGGTGCTCGCCATGATGAAGGCGGCCCGATCGGGATGCGCGGTGGCATGGTGTCCGGGGTACATCGTGTAGTCTCCATGATCGTTCGAGTTTTTGCTGCGGCCGGGCCCGGCAGGCCGCGAGCCGTACTGTAAAGGGTTTGCGCGGCGCCACGAAGAGGCCCGCCGCGCGGCTCGCCGACCCGCCCCCGATGACCCGTTTCCCGGCGCTCGAGCACCCCGAATTCCGGCGCTACTTCGCCGGTCAGGCAATCGCGCTGATCGGCGGCTTCGCCCACAACGTCGGCATGGCCTGGCTGGCCTATCGGCTCACCGGCTCGGTGGCGCTGCTGGGCGTGGTCGGCTTCGCGCAGCTTTCGCCGGCGCTCCTGGTGTCGCCTTTCGCGGGGCTGCTCGCCGACCGCTATCCGCGGCGTCTCATGCTCATCGGCCTGCTCGCGTCCGTCGCGCTCACCGGCCTGCTCCTTGCAGCCCTCACCGCCGCCGGCTGGATGAACGCAACGCTGCTCGTGATCCTCGCCTTCGTGCGCGGGCTGCTGTTCGCGATCGAGATTCCCATCCGCCACGCTTTCCTGGTCGACCTGATCGACGACCGGACGGTGCTGCCCAACGCGGTCGCGCTGCATTCGAGCGCGCTGAACACCGCGCGCTTCATCGGCCCGGCGATCGGCGGCGTGCTGATCGGCTGGGCCGGCGAGGCGGCCTGCTTCCTGCTGCACCCCTGCCTGCTGATGGCCACGCTCTACCAGCTCTTGCGCATCCGCACGCAGCCGCGCGTCACGCCCAAGCCGGCTGGCTCGTTCATGCAGCAGTTCGTCGAGGGCTGGCGCTGCGCGTTCGACGATCCGGTGGTCGCGCGCATGCTGGTGGGCGTTTTCGCGCTGGGCTTCGGCGTCGGGCCGTATGCTCATCTGATGCCCGCGGCGGTCTCGGCGCTGCACGGGGCGCACCCGGAGCTGGTGGGGCTGTTCCTGTCGAGCGCCGGCGCGGGCGCGATGATCGCGGCCATCACGCTGGCGGCGCGTCGCGGCAGCCGCAACCTGCAGGCGATCGCGCTTGCCGGCAACCTCGCCGCCGCGATCGGCCTGGCGGTGTTCAGCCGCACCGACCTGGTCGCGCTGTCCATGGGCGCGATGGTGCTGGTGGGCCTGGGCACCATCGCCCAGGCGGTCTCGACCAACGTCACCATCCAGCAGCGGGTCGACGACGACAAGCGCGGCCGGGTCATGGCCATCTACACCGCGATGTTCATCGGCGCCACGCCGCTGGGCAGCCTCGCCTTCGGCCAGCTCGGCGCCTGGGTGGGCGCCCCCGGCGCCCTGCTCGCCGGCGCAAGCCTCGGTCTGGCCGGCGCAGCGCTCACCGCCTGGCGGCAGCGCGGCTAAGATGCCGGGCGTCCTTCACGGAGACTACGCATGACCCGATCCACCCCGTCCCGCCGTCTGCTCGTTCGCGGCGCGCTCGCCGCCGCCGCGTCGGCCGCCGGCGCTGCCGTAGCGCCGTCCGCCTTCGCCCAGGCCGGCGCGTTTCCCGCCAAACCCGTCCGCATGATCGTGCCCTTTCCCGCGGGCGGCGCCACCGACCTCACCGGGCGCCTGCTCGCCGGCAAGCTCGCCGAGCTCTGGGGCCAGCCCGTCATCGTCGAGAACCGCCCCGGCGCCAGCGGCATGATCGGCGGCGAGCAGGTTGCTCGCGCCGCGCCCGATGGCCAGACGCTGCTCGTGACCATCACGACCCACATCCAGAACCCGGCGCTGTTCGCCAAGATCCCCTACGATGCCCTCAAGGACTTCGAGCCGATCTCGCAGATCTGCCTGTCCTACCTCGTGCTCGCGGTGAAGCCCGAGTTCCCGGCCCGCGACGTGCGCGAGTTCGCGGCCGTGGTCAAGGCCAACCCCGGCAAGCACACCTTCGGGTCGTTCGGCACCGGCTCGAGCTCGCACATCGTCGGCGAGCGCTTCGCGCGCAGCCAGGGCCTCGACATGGCCCATGTGCCCTACAAGGGCGCCGCGCCGCTGGTCACCGATCTGCTCGGCGGGCAGGTGTCCTCGTCGTGGATCGACGTGAGCACCGCCACCCAGCACATTGCGGCGGGCAAGCTCAAGCCGCTGGTGGTCACCGGGCCGCGGCGCGCGCCGATGCTGCCGAACGTGCCCACCATGGGCGAGAGCGGCTTTCCCGGCTACGAGCCGCTGGGCTGGGTCGGGATGTTCGTGCCGGCGGGCACGCCCAGGCCCATCGTCGAGAAGATCTCGCGCGACGTGATGCGGGTGGTGAAGATGCCCGACGTCGTCGCGCGCCTGAACGAACAGACGCTGGTGCCGGTGGGCGATACGCCGGAGTCGTTCGCGGCCACGCTGCGCCAGGACATGGCGCTGTGGGCGAAGATCGTCGCCGAAGCCGGGATCAAGCCGCAATGAGCGGCGCGGCGACCGGCGACGGCGCCGTCGGCGCTGCGGCCGCGGCAGCCGGTGCCCCCGATGCGGCCGCGGCCCTGCAGGCGTCGCACCGGCTGGTCGAGCAGCGCTGGTTCGAGGATTTTCGCGTCGGCGAGCGCTTCCCGATGCCCTCGCGCACCATGACCGATGCGCTGTTCGCCGCCTTCCAGCTGGCCAGCGGCGACAACCATCCCATCCACTACGACATCGAATTCTGCCGTCGCCACGGCATGCCGCACATGCTGGCCCACGGCTTTCAGGTGCTCATCCAGACGGCGGCCGGCGCCGGCCTGTTTCCGCACCTGGTCGAGGACTCGCTGAAGGCCTTCATCGAGCAGAGCAGCCGCTTCCTCAAGCCGGTGTATGTGGGCGACACCCTGTACAGCGCTATCGAGGTGGCCGAGTTGCAGCCGGGCCGCACGACCGGCGTGCTCGTGATGCGCTCCACGGTGCACAACCAGCGCGGCGAACTGGTGATGGACGGCGTGCAGAAGTACCTGCTGCGCCGCCGGCCGGCCGCCTGAGGCGCGCCCGGCCACCCGTCGCCCGGCCCCGCCCTTCGCTCCTCGGCCCCCGGCCCCCGGCCCGGCGCCTGAAACGAAAACGCCCGACGGGCCGTCGGGCGTTTCGCGGCATCGATACCGCCGCGCGCGGGGGCGCGCGGCCGCCTGCGCCGTCAGAGCTTGGTGTTGGCCTTGTAGTTGTCGTACGAGCCCTCGGCCACCCGGAACCACTGGGTGAGCTCGGCGGTGTACTTCCAGTAGGAGTCGTACATCTTCTTGAACTCGGGGTGCTTGTCCGACCAGTCTTTCCACTGGTCGAGCGAGGCCTTGTGGCAGGCCTCCATGACCGCCCGCGGGAAGGCGCGCAGCTGCGAGCCGCCGGCGATCAGCTTGCGCAGCGCCGGCGGGTTGAGGTGGTCGTACTTGGCCATCGTCCAGGCGTTGCACTCGCCGCAGGCCGCCTGGAAGGCGTACTGATACTCCTTGGGCAGCGTCTCCCAGGCCTTCAGGTTGACGATCATGTGGCCCATCGAGTTGGGCTCCCACCAGCCGGGGGCGTAGTAGAACTTGGCCACCTTGGAGAAGCCGAGCTTCTCGTCGTCGAAGGGGCCGATCCACTCGGCCGCGTCGATCGCGCCCTTCTCGAGCGCCGGGTAGATGTCGCCGGCGGCGATCTGCTGCGGCACCACGCCCATCCGCGAGAGCACCGCGCCGGCCACGCCGCCCACGCGGAACTTCAGGCCCTTGAGGTCCTCGACGGTCTTGATCTCCTTGCGGAACCAGCCACCCATCTGGCAGCCGGTGTTGCCATAGGCAATCGAGTAGACGTTGTAGTTCTTGCAGAAGTCATTGAACATCTGCTCGCCGCCGCCGTGGTACCACCAGGCGTTCTGCTGGCGCTGGTTGGGGCCGAAGGGCAGGCAGGTGCCAAAGGCGAAGGCCGGGTTCTTGCCGAAGTAGTAGTACATCGCGGTCTGGCCGAGCTCGACGGTGCCGTTCTGCACCGCGTCGAGCACCTGCAGGCCTGGCACGATCTCGCCAGCGGCGAAGTTGGAGATCCGGAACTTGCCGCCGGTGAGTTCACCGACTCGCTTCGAGACGAACTCGATGGCGCCCCAGAGTGTGTCGAGGCTCTTGGGGAAGCTGGAGGCATTGCGCCAGCGGATTTCGGGGAGGGTCTGCGCGATGGCCGGCGCGGTGCCGGTGGCGAGTATGGCGGCCATCCCGCCATGGGTGACGAAGTCCCGACGCTGCATGCGTGTCTCCTGGGGTAGCTTGGATCCGATGGATCTCGTTGGTGGCTAGAAGCAACCGGCCGTTAGCCGTGCGGCGCTCCCTGGACCGGTTGCGAACGCAACGCTGCGCCATGGCGCAGCCGCCGTCAAGCCCCGGCCCGGGCCTGCGCCGGCAGCGGCAGATCGAGGGTGGTGGTGCGCCGCAGCTCGCGTCGGTGGGCCCGGTCGTCGAAGGGCCGCGCGCGGTGCATCGTGGTGCGGTTGTCCCAGATGACGAGATCGCGTGGCTGCCACGCATGGCGGTACACGAACTCGCGCTGCGTGGCGTGCTCGATGAGGTCACGCAGCAGCAGCCGGCCTTCAGGCAGCGGCCAGTCGACGATGCGCGATGCATGCGATGCCAGGTAGAGCGATCTGCGCCCCGTGGCGGGCAGCGTGCGCACCAGCGGGTGGATGGCTCCCGGCAGCCGCGCGCGCTCCGCGTCGTCGAACTGGAAGCCGAGCACCTCGCGGGAGTACACGATCGAGTGGTGCACCCGCAGCCCCTCGATGCCGGCCTTCGTGTCGTCGGGCAGGGCGTCCCAGGCGGCACGCATGTCGGCGAACTCGGTGTCGGCGCGCACCGGCGGCAGCACGCGCGCCGACAGCATCGAATAGCGGCCTGCGGGGTCGACGAACGAGGCGTCGGTGTGCCACAGCCGGTTGCTGATGCCGGACATGCGCCGGCGGTCGTTGGGCGGCAGGATGCCGCCGTCGGCGCCAACGTTGGAGATGTCGGTGAGCGCCTCGTTGCCGAAACGGTTCTTCGCCAGCACGGCGGCCGAGGTCTGCGCGTGCAGCGTGCCATCGAAGCGCTGGGCGAAGTCGAGCTGCTCCTGATCCGTGAAGGGCTGATCCCGAAAGATCAGCACCGCGTAGCGGTCCATCGCGGCGCGCAGCTCGGCCAGGGTCCCGGGATCGTGCACCTGCCGCAGATCGATCGTGCTGACTTCGGCGGCGAAACAGGCGCCGAGCTGGCGGAAGCTGAGCGGCATGGCGGACCTCGCGAGACAGGGAGCGCAGCCCGACGAGCGTCGTCTGGCGCCTGTGGCCTTGTCAAGCGTCGGGCGCGGCTGCGGTGTCCAGTTCCAGCGCGAGCAGTTCCGCCAGCGTCTGGCGCCGACGCACCAGCCGGGCCGCGCCGCCGTCGACCAGCACCTCGGCGGCCAGCGGCCGGGTGTTGTAGTTGCTCGACATCGACGCCCCGTAGGCGCCGGCGTCGTGAAAGACCAGCAGATCGCCGACCCGGGCCGGCGGCAGATCGCGGCTGAGCACCACGCCTCCTTCGCCCTGCGTGAAGACGTCTCCGGACTCGCACAGCGGGCCCGCCACCACCGTGCCGACCGGCGCCTCGAGCGTGCGGCCGTCGGCGGCCAGGACCTCGATGCCATGGTGGCTGCCGTACATCGCCGGGCGCATCAGGTCGTTGAAGCCGGCATCGACCAGCACGAAGTGGTTGCCGCCCATGCACTTGGTGGCGCGCACTTCGGCGAGCAGCACGCCCGCCTCGGCGACCAGGAAGCGGCCGGGCTCGATCTCGAGCTTGACCGGGCTGCCCTGGCGCGCGGCGATGGTGCGTCGGGCCTGGTCCCACAGACCGTAGTAGTGGGCGGTATCGATGCGCGGATCGCCCGGCCGGTACGGAATGGACAGACCGCCACCCGCCGAGATGGCCGGCACGGGGCGGCCGGCGCGGGCGACCAGATCGACCATCGCCTGGCAGACCTGCTGCAGGTGGGTGTAGTCGACCCCGGAGCCGATGTGCATGTGCATGCCTTCGAGCACCAGGCCGTGGCGATCGATGGCTGCCAGCGCCAGCGGCAGGTCGGCGTGCCAGATGCCGTGCTTGCTGTGCTCGCCGCCGGTGTTGGTCTTGTTGCTGTGGCCGTGGCCGAAACCCGGGTTGATGCGCAGCCACACCGGATGGCCGGGCGAGCGCTCGCCCAGCTGGTCGAGCATGTCGGTGGAGCCGGCATTGACCGGGATGCGCTCGGCCACCACCCGCGCCAGCGTGGCGCGGTCGAAGAGGTCGGCGGTGAACACCAGTTCGTGGGTGCCCGCCCGGTAGCCGGCGGCGAGCGCGCGTTCGATCTCGCCGAGCGAGACCGCGTCGACCGACACGCCGGCCGCGTGCAGCAGGCGCAGCAGGTGGATGTTGGCGTTGGCCTTCTGCGCGTAGCGGATGGTGTCGAAGGCCGACAGCTCGGTGACGCGCGCGCGCACGGTGGCCGCGTCGTAGACCCACAGCGGCGTGCCGTGGCGCTGCGCCAGGCTGCGCAGCAGGGAGGGGGCGAAAGGATTCATCCGCGCATCTTGCCGCAAACCGGGGCGACGACGGCGGTATCCTCGCGGTCGCAAACCGTCAGGCCGAGGAGACCGCCGTGCCCACCCATCCGAACCCCTATCGTCAGGGACTCGACCGCAACCCCGCCAACCATGTTCCGCTGACGCCGACCAGCCTGGTGCAGTGGGCCGCCGACGTCTATCCCGATCGGTGCGCGGTCATCCACGGCAGCCTGCGGCGCACCTGGCGCCAAACCTGGGAGCGGGCGCGCCGGCTGGCCAGCGCCCTGGCCGCCCGCGACATCGGCGAGGGCGACACCGTGGCCGTGATGCTCACCAACACCCCCGAGATGCTCGAGGCGCACTACGGCGTGCCGCTCACCCGGGCGGTGCTCAACAGCCTGAACACCCGACTCGATGCCTCGATGGTGGCCTTCATCCTGCGCCACTCCGACTCGAAGGTGCTGATCACCGATCGCGAGTTCAGCGCCACCGCCCGCGCGGCGCTGGCCGAGATGGCCGCCGCCGGCGCGCCGCTGCCCTTCGTGATCGACGTCGACGACAGCCAGTACGCCGGCCCGGGCGAGCGGATCGGCGCCATCGACTACGAGAGCTTCATTGCCGGCGGCGATCCGCAGGGCATCTGCCTTTACCCCGGGGACGAATGGGATGCGATCGGCCTGAACTACACCTCGGGCACCACCGGCAACCCCAAGGGCGTGGTCGTCCATCACCGTGGCGCCTACCTCAATGCGATCGCCAACGTCGTCGACTGGAATCTGCCGCGCCATCCGATCTACCTCTGGACGCTGCCGATGTTCCACTGCAACGGCTGGTGCTTCCCCTGGACGCTGCCGGCGGTGGCCGGCACCCACGTTTGCCTGCGCAAGGTCGAGCCGGCGGCCATCTTCGCGCTGATCCGCGAGCACCGGGTCACCCACTACTGCGGTGCGCCTATCGTGCACAGCGGCCTGATCAGCGCGCCGGCCGATCTCAAGGCCGGCATCGACTGGCCGGTGAAGTGCATGGTGGCCGGCGCCGCGCCGCCGGCCGCGATGATCGAGGGCATGGAGCGCATGGGCTGGGAGGTCACCCACGTCTACGGGCTTACCGAGGTCTACGGGCCGGCCGCGGTGTGCGCCAAGCACGACGACTGGGCCGAGCTGTCGCTGGCCGATCGTGTCGATCGCAACGGCCGCCAGGGCGTGCGCCACCCGCTGCAGCAGGGCCTCACCGTGATGGACGCGGCCACCATGACCGAGGTGCCGCGCGACGGCGAGACGATGGGCGAGGTGATGTTCCGCGGCAACGTGGTCATGAAGGGCTATCTGAAGAACCCGGCGGCCACCGCGGAGTGCTTCCGCGACGGCTGGTTCCACACCGGCGATCTGGGCGTTCTGCACCCCGATGGCTACGTGAAGCTCAAGGATCGCGCCAAGGACATCATCATCTCGGGCGGCGAGAACATCAGCTCGATCGAGGTCGAGGACGCCCTCTACAAGCACCCGGCGGTGCTCGCCTGCGCGGTGGTGGCCAAACCCGACGAGAAGTGGGGCGAGACCCCGCTCGCCTTCGTGGAGCTGCGCCCCGAGAGCGTGCCGGCCACGCCCGAGGCGGCGCAGGCGCTGGCTCAGGAGCTGATCGAGCACTGCCGGGGTCTGCTCGCCCGCTTCAAGTGCCCGCGGGAGGTGCGCTTCGAGGTCGTGCCCAAGACCAGCACAGGCAAGATCCAGAAGCACGTGCTGCGCGCGAAGGTGGGGTCGGCCGGCGCGATCGGCTGAGCGCCGGGCCCGTGGCCGGGCCCGCCTTGCGTGGGCCCGGTGGCGCGATCGCGACCGGGCGTTGCCCTCAGGAGGCTTGGGAGCGCGTTGCCCGGGCGAGCCTGGCGTGGAGGTCGCGGGCGGCGGCAAAGCGCGGGTCCATGCGGCGCGCCAGCGCGTCGAGGGACTCGTCGGACTGGCCCAGCACCACGTCGCCGAATTCGCAGGCGAGCTGCATCTCGGCCGAGGCCTGCAGCGGCTCGAGGTGGCAGGCAAGCGCCCGGCGGGCAAGATCGAGCATCTCGGCGCCGGCCTGGCCGCGCAACAGGGCGTCGGCCCCGTGGCTTGCCAGCCAGGCGCGGGCCTGCGCGAGCGCCCGGCGCGAGCTGTCGAGCTCGTCTTGGAGGGCCTGGGCCTGGGCGCGGGTGGTCACGTTGGGCGCGGCGCGGTGGCTGCCGATGCGCAGCAGCGACTCGAAGGTGTCGAGGGCCTCGATCAGCAGTTCGGTGTCGTTGGGCAGCGCCGGCGGCTGGCGCAGTGCTGAAGGCGGGCGCGCCGGCGTGACCGCGCCGCGTGCGAAGCGGGGGTCGCGGATGACGCGCTGAACGGAACTGGCCATGGGTTGACCTGATCGATGAAGCCGGGGAAAACCGATGATGGACTGCTGGCCAGCTGGCCGCGTTGCCGTACGCTCGTCGGGGCGCTGTGTGGAAGACCCCGGCCGACGAAAGGTGAATTTTACCGCGCCGATGCCACGATCTCCAGCAGGGTTTCTCCGTAGCGCTCCAGCTTGCGCACGCCGATTCCGGGAACGGCGGCCAGCCCGGCCTCGTCGGCCGGGCACTCCGCGGCGATCCGCTCCAGGGTGGCGTCGTGCAGGATCACGTAGGCCGGCAGGCCCTGCTCGCGCGCCTGCTCGCGGCGCCAGGCGCGCAGCCGCTCGAGCAGCGCCAGCGCCGTGGGCGAGTCGGCCAGCGCCTGCGCCGCCGCGGGCGCCGTCGCCCCGCGGCGACGGCCCGAGCGCCCGCCGCCTGCGGGCACCCGCGCGCGCTCGCGCAGCGTGACCGCCTGCTCGCCCCGCAGCACCGGGCGGGCCGCCTCGGTGAGCAGCAGCGCGCCGTGCGCCTCGTGATCGACGTGCAGCAGGCCCAGGGCGACCAACTGGCGGAACAGGCTGCGCCAGCCGCCCTCGTCGAGCTCGTCGCCGATGCCCCAGACCGACAGCGACTGGTGCCCCCAGCGGCGCGTGCGCTCGGTCTCGCGGCCGCGCAGCACGTCGATGAGGTGGCCGGCCCCGAAGCGCTGGCCGGTGCGGAAGGCGCACGACAGCGCCTTGCGCGCGGCCTGCGTGGCGTCGCGCGTGCGCGGCGGCGCCAGGCAGTTGTCGCAGTTGCCGCAGGGCTCGCCGTGTTCGCCGAAGTAGGCGAGCAGGCGCACGCGGCGGCAGCCGGCGGTCTCGCACAGCCCGAGCAGCGCGTCGAGCTTGGCGCCGCTCACCCGCTTGTGGGTCTCGTCGGCCTCGGAGTCCTCGATCAGCCGGCGCTGCTGCACGACGTCGGCCAGGCCGTAGCTCATCCAGGCGTCGGCCGGCTCGCCGTCGCGGCCCGCGCGGCCGGTCTCCTGGTAGTAGCCCTCGATGCTGCGCGGCAGGTCGAGGTGCGCGACGTAGCGCACGTCGGGCTTGTCGATGCCCATGCCGAAGGCGATGGTCGCGACCATCACGACGCCTTCCTCGCGCTGGAAGCGGGCCTGATTGGCCGACCGCACCTCGGCGTCGAGGCCGGCGTGGTAGGGCAGGGCGTTGACGCCATGCGAGCCCAGCCACTGTGCGGTGTCCTCCACCTTGCGCCGGCTCAGGCAGTAGACGATGCCGCAGTCGCCCTCGTGCTCGTCGCGGATGAAGCGCAGCAGCTGACTGCGCGGCTCGTCGCGGTCGACGATGGTGTAGCGGATGTTGGGGCGGTCGAAGCTCGAGATGAAGATGCGCGCGTCCTCGAGCCCCAGGCGCTGGCGGATCTCCTCGCGGGTCTGGGGGTCGGCCGTGGCGGTCAGCGCGATCCGCGGCACCGCCGGGAAACGCTCGTGCAGGATGGAAAGCTGAAGATACTCGGGCCGGAAGTCGTGGCCCCACTGCGACACGCAGTGCGCCTCGTCGATCGCGAACAGCGCGATGCCCGGGCCGGCCGCCAGGCGCTCGAGCAGCCCCTGGAAGCCCTCGCCGACCAGCCGCTCGGGCGCGACGTAGAGCAGGTCGAGTTCGCCGGCGAGCAGCGCGCGCACCAGCGCCCGGGATTCCTGGCCGTCGAGGCTGGAGTTCAGGCAGCCGGCACTCACGCCGTTCTGGCGCAGCGCCTGGACCTGGTCGTGCATCAGCGCGATCAGGGGCGACACCACGATGGCGGTGCCGCGTCGCATCAGCGCCGGCACCTGGTAGCACAGCGACTTGCCGCCGCCCGTGGGCATCAGCACCAGGCAGTCGCCGCCGCCGGCGACGTGATCGACGATCTCGGCCTGCGGCTCGCGGAAGTCACGGTGGCCGAAGACCTCGCGCAGGATCGCCCGGGCCTGCCGTAATCCGTCGGCCGGCGCCGCGGCCGACGGGCGGCCGGAGGCGGCGCGTTGCGGCGCTTGGGTGTCGAGTTCCTCGTGGGGCGCGGCCTGGCGGCCGGCGGGTCCGTCCATGCGTATCGAGATTCCGGGTGGCGCGGGCGCGAGGGTACCGCAGGTACGGGGGATGCTGCGCGTGGCTGCGCCGCGCCGGGGGCATAGGCCAGACGGCCTGCGCTTGCGGCGCTCCGCTGGATCGCTAGACGCTGGCGATCATCAGCCGCGAGCTTCCGGACAAGGAGAAGCCGTCGTGGCGGGCCGCGAAGTAGCGCGCCTGCAGCGCCTCGGCGTCGAGGTCACGCACCTTTCGCAAGCCCTGCGCGCGCAGCAGCGCCTCGATCTCGGCCGGTTCGAACTCGCTGATCCACGGTTCGCCGGAGGCGGCCACCCGGGCGGCAAGCATGTCGCGGGCCCGACGCGCCGCCGCGGGCAGGCTGGCCGCCGGAGGCAGGTAGTCGAACACGATGGTGCTGCCGGGCGCGCAACAGCCGCCCGCGTACCGCAGGGTCTGGGCGATGGCCTCCTGGCTCAGGTACATGGTGACGCCCAGCCACGAGAAGAACGCCGGCGCGTCGGTGCGCAGCCCGGCAGCGGCCAGCCGCGTCGCGAGGGTCTGGGTCTCGAAGTCCACCGGCACGAAGGCGAGCGAGCGCGGCACGGCGATGCCCTGGGCGCTCAGGCGTTCGCGCTTCCAGGACTGGGTGGCGGGGTGGTCGACCTCGAAGACGCGCAGCCCCGCGTGGGGGTTGCGGTAGGCGAGGGTGTCGAGGCCCGCGCCCAGGATCACCGCCTGGCGGGTGCCGCGAGCCACGGCGTCTGCGAGCGCATCTTCGGCGACGCGGCTGCGCACCACCAGCGCGGCCCGCAACGAGGCCGCCCAGGGGTGGCGCTGGCGGTCGAGGTTGGCGGCCAGCCAGCGCACCCGCTCCAGCCCGAGGATAGGCAGCGCAAGCGGATCCTCGAACACCAGTGGCCGCTCGAGGAGCTGGTGGGCGGCGCGCTGCATCGCGGCCCCCAGCGCCGTCTGGCTGGGTTCGCGCAGGGCCGCACGGGCCTCGCCCGGGACTGCGGCCCACGCGCCGGCCAGCATGAGCGGCGCGGCGAGCATCTGTCGTCGGCGCATCGGAAGGGCTTAGGCGGTCTGGCCACCGCACGAGCTGCCGGCGCCTGCCGTGCAGCCCAGGCAGTGGCGGGCGGTGACAATGCGCCGCGCGCGCCACGCCGCTTCATCGAAATTGGCGATGTGGGCGTCGGCGCCCTCGGGCAGCCCTGGCAACGCGAGCCCGAGCTCGAGCATCTGGTTGAAGTCGCAGTCGTAGAGCCGGCCGTCCCAGCTCACCGACAGCGTGTTGCGGCACATCAGGCCGTCGATGGCGGCCGGATTGAAGGCCGCGAGCAGCCGCTGCATGTAGGCCTCGAGGTTGCCGCTGGCCTGCAGCCACTCGAGGAAACGCGCGATCGGCATGTTGTTGAGCACGAACAGCCGATCGAAGCTCACGCCGAACTGGCGCTGCAGGGACTCCTTCCACTCGCGCTCGGCCGAGCCCTGCGAGGCGCCGAGGAAGGCGCCCGCCGGATTGGACACCAGCGTGAGCCGGCGGCGTGGATCGCCGCGGCCGTAGCCACCGGCGTTGAGCCGGCGCAGCGCCTCGATCGACCGGTCGAACACCCCCTGGCCGCGCTGCGCGTCGGTGTTGGGGCGCCGGTGGTGCGGCATCGACGCCACCACCTCCACGCCGAGCTCGCCGAACCACTCGATCAGCCCGGCCGAGCGTGGCAGCAGCAGCACCGTGAGGTTGCAGCGGTCCATCACATGCTTGCCGGCCGCCACCGATGCGCCCACCAGATCGCGAAAGCGCGGATGCAGCTCGGGCGCGCCGCCGGTGATGTCGACGGTGTGCGCCGACGAGCGCCCGATGGCCGCGATCACCTGGTCGAGCACCGCGTCGGACATCATCGCGTCGGTGCGGTCGGGGCCGGCATCCACATGACAGTGCGCGCAGGTCATGTTGCACAGCTTGCCGAGGTTGACCTGGAAGATGTCGAGTTCGGCTGGCCGCAGCGCGGCGCCGGCCAGCGCGGCGAAGTCGACCGGCGCCGCATCGCGGGCCAGCGGCACCGCATCGAGCAGGCGCAGCTGCCCGGCGGGCGCGGCCAGCGGCGAGCGCCGGCGCAGCAGCGAGACGGTGGCGCGCGGGGTGGGGTCGCGCTCGATCAGCTCGGCGGCGAGTTCGCGCAGCGTGGCGTCGGAATCGCCCATCACATGCCCGTGCGCTGCGCGTGCTCGCGCATCTGCATGCCGTGCACCAGCGAGGCGCCGCCGCGGATCGCCACCGCCACGTGCAGCGCCTCGGTCATCTGCTCGAGGTCGGCGCCCTTCTCCTGGCAGTCCTTCGTGTAGGCCTCGATGCAGTAGGCGCACTGCACGGCGTGCGCGACCGCCAGTGCGATCAGGCTCTTCTCGCGCGCGGTCAGCGCGCCGTCGGCGAAGACCGCGCCGTAATAGTCGAAGAACTTGCGGCCCAGATCGGGGCTGGCCTCGGCGATTCGGCCGAACTCGGCCAGGTGCTGGCGGTGGTAGTAGGCTGGGTTGTCCATGGTTCCTGCGGATCAGGTCGGGTAGTCGACCGGCGTGGAGTAGGCGTCGTCCTCGTGGCGCTTCCAGTAGAGCTCGTGCAAGCGCGCGGTGAGCGGGCCCGGCCGGCCGCCGCCGACCGGCCGGCCCTCGTGGTAGCTCACGCCGGTGATGCCCCCGGCGGTGCTGCTCACGAAGATCTCGTCGGCGCGCTCGAGTTCGTCGGCGCGCACCGGCCGCACCTCGCAGGGTACGCCGATCTCGCGGGCGATCTCGAGCACCGTGCGTCGCGTCATGCCCTCGAACAGGCCGTGCGAGGGCGTGGCCAGCCGGCCGTCGCGCGCGACGAAGACGTTGAACCCGGGCCCTTCGGTCACGGTGCCGTCGGCCGCCGGCAGCAGCGGCACCGAGGCGTCGCGGTCGTAGGCCTCGAAGATGCCCATCGTGAGGTCGAGCCAGTGGAAGTTCTTGATGCGCTGGTCGACCGAGCTCGAGGGGATGCGCACGGTGCGCGCGAGGATCATGCGCAGGCCCTCGCGCTGCTGTGTCTCGTCGGCGATGCGCACGAAGGGCTGCGCGAACACGTAGAGCCGGTTGCGGCACAGACGCGGATCGCGGCTGCCGGGCGCGGGCAGACCGCGGGTGCAGGTCACCTGCACGTACGAGTCGCGCAGACCCGAGCGGCGCACGCACTCGACCATGATCCCGGCGATCTCGTCGGCCGAGTAGGGCAGGCTCATGCGCAGGCCCGCCATCGAGGCCTGGAAGCGCGCGACGTGATCCTTCAGCCGGAAAAAGCGCCCCTTCCAGACGTGGGCGACGTCGTAGGTGGCGTCGGAGCGCACGAAGCCGCGGTCGACGAGCGGCACGCTCGCCTCGGCCAGCGGGACGTAGCGGCCATCGACGAAGGCGTGGCCGCGGATCGCGGCGATTTCCTCATCCGGGGTCACGTGGGTCTCCTGATGTTGCGGCAAACCGCGGCGCGGCGATCATGGCAGGCGCGCGCCGTTCCGGGAAGGCCGCCGGCACGTTGCCCCGCCCGACCCCGATTCCGATAATGGGTGCCGGCTTTCCGAGGAGATCGCGATGCCCCAGGCCCTGCAGGTCGAACCGCTGTCCGGCATCACCTTCGGTGCGGTCGTGCGCGGCGTGCGCCTGGCCGAACTCGACGACGCCACCTGGCGGGCGCTGCACGCGGCCTGGCTCGAGCACGCGCTGCTCATCGTGCCGGGGCAGTTCCTGACACGCGACGAACAGATCGCGCTAGGCCGCCGCTTCGGGCCGCTCGAGTTCGAGATCTCGGCGATCAGCAACGTGCGCCGTGACGGCAGCGTGCGGGCCGAGGCCGACAACGACGACGTCATCAAGGTCCTCAAGGGCAACATGGGCTGGCACGCCGACAGCACCTACATGCCGGTGCAGGCCAAGGGCGCGGTCTTCAGCGCGGAGGTGGTGCCCGACGAGGGCGGCGACACCGGCTTTGCCGACATGCGGGCCGCCTGGGATGCGCTCGACGAGGCCACTCGCGCCCGGATCGAGTCGCTGTCGGCCTTCCATTCGCTGCACTACAGCCAGAGCAAGCTCGGCCACGCGCACAACGCCGGCAGCGCCTACAGCGGCTACGGCTTTCACGACGGGCCGGTGCCCCGGCGCCCGCTGGTCAAGGTTCACCCCGAAACCGGGCGCAAGTCGCTGCTGATCGGGCGCCATGCGCACGCCATCCCAGGGCTGACCGCACAGGAGTCCGAGCGCCTGCTCGACGAACTCGTCGATTTCGCCTGCCAGGCGCCGCGCGTGTATCACCACCGCTGGCGCCCGGGCGATGCCGTGATCTGGGACAACCGCTGCCTGCTGCACCGGGCCACGCCCTGGGACATGCGCAAGCCGCGCGTGATGTGGCACACCCGGCTGGCCGGCGACCCGGTCAGCGAGGCCGCGCTGGCGGCCTGAGCCGCGGGCGCTGTGCAGCGCGACCGGGCCCGGGCGCAACCACCGGCTCGGCCACGGCGCCGCCCGGCGCCGCGCGCTCAGCGCACCCGGCAGCTCACCCCGTACAGATCGAAGGCGCGGTCGGTGGCTGGCAGGCCGCGCGCGCGGGCCCGCGCGAGCATGGCCTCGGGGTCGGCCACGTCGAGCACCAGCGTGGCCAGGATTTCCCGACTGCCGGCCGGCGCGTCGACGAACCGGATCCACGACTGATCGCAGGCGATCTCCCGGCCGTCGGCCGACAGCGGCCGGTCGATGATGCGCGCCCAGTGCGCGGCGATGCCGGCTGCATCGGGGCTCTCGACCTCGATGCCGCGCAGCGCGCGCGTCACGTCGGTCTTGACGAAGCGCTGCCAGTCGGGGCCGGCCGGGTGATAGCCGCCCATCAGCGTCTCGTTGCCTTCGCTGCGGTCGAACTCGAGCATCGTGGCCCGGCAGTCCTTGGGGTGCAGCTGCGTGCCCCAGAAGCCGGGGTGCTCCAGCGTGGCCGCCAGCCGGATGCCCAGCGCCTTCGCGTGCTCGCGCCGGCGCTCGGGGTCGTGGCAGTCGAAGATTGCCATGTAGCCGCCGCGCCCGGCGGTCGAGGTCATGAATCGACCGGCCGTGGTGCCTTCGCGCGTCGGCGTCACGATCTCGAGGAAATCGGTGCCGATCGGAAACAGCGCGTTGACCAGACCGTACTTGGCGACGTTGACGTCGCGAAAGCACAGCCGCACGCCGAGCACTGCTTCGATGTCGGCGACCGCGCGCTCGAGGTCGGGCGCCACCAGGGCGATCTGGCGCAGTCGAAGGTATCCGCTCATGGGGTGTCTCCGGGTAGGGGCCGCCGCGCGGCCTCGGGGGGCGCGGGCGCGCCAGGCGCACCGACTGTAGCCAGCGCCCTCGCGCGACGGCAAGCTGCAGCGCCGGCCGTCATTCCATTGCGCGCCGCGCCGCGCGCATGGCGCCGCGACCCTCGTCGCGCGCGGACCCGGCCGCGAGCCGGCGCTGCTAGCATCGGGCTCGTCCATACCATCACGGAGGCCTGCGGCCATGCTCGAAACCGTTCCCCTGGGCCAGCGCTGCGGCCTGCGCGTGCCGCGGCTGTGCCTGGGCACGATGAACTTCGGCGAACCCGGCCGCGGCCACCAGGGCGACTGGACGCTGGGCATCGACGAGGCCCGTCCGCTCTTCAGGGCGGCGATCGACCGCGGCCTGTACTACTTCGACACCGCCGACGTCTACGGCCTGGGTGCCACCGAGCGGGTGGTGGGCCAGCTGCTGCGCGAGCTGCTGCCGCGCGACGAATACCTGATCGCCACCAAGATCTCGATGCCGATGGGCAAGGGCGCCAACCAGGGCGGGCTGTCGCGCAAGCACGTGATCGAGGGCGTGCACGCCTGCCTCGAGCGGCTGGGCCTCGACTACATCGACAAGCTGGTCATCCACCGGCATCCGCACGGCGTGCCGGGTCATATCGCGGTGCCCATCGAGGAAACCCTCGAGGCGCTGCACGACCTGGTGCGCGCCGGCAAGGTGCTGTATCTGGGCGCCTCGTCGATGTTCGCCTGGCAGTTCGCCGAGCTGCAGCTCACCGCGAAGATGAACGGCTGGACGCCCTTCGTCTCGATGCAGAACCACTACAACCTCGTCTACCGCGAAGAAGAGCGCGAGATGATTCCGTACTGCCGCAGCACGGGGGTCGCGCTGATGCCGTGGTCGCCGCTGGCGCGCGGCATCCTCACCGGTTCCTATCGCGGCGGCTTCAGCTCGGGCGCCACGCAGCGCTCGCAGGGCGGCGATCGCCAGCGCACCGCCAGCCTGTACCGCGGCGAGGCGGTGTTCCCGATCGCCGAGCGGGTGGTCGAGGTGGCCGGCCGGCTGGGCCTCACGCCGGCGCAGGTCGCGCTCGCCTGGGTGCTCTCGAAGCCCGGCGTGACCGCGCCCGTGGTTGGCGTGTCGCGGCTCGAGCAGCTCGACCAGCTCGTGGCTGCTACCCGGGTCACGCTGCCGGCCGATGAGATCGCCTATCTGGAGGCCCTGTACCGGCCGGTCGAGAACCTGCTTTCGATCGGTTACTCCTGAGCGGGCCGGGGGCCGCACCGGTGGCCGGGGTGCCTGCCGACGCGCGCACGACGGCGCGACGAGGCCTGCTCGCGGCCGCCGGCCTGGCCCTGGCCGGCTGTGCCTCGGCGCCATCCCCGCCGCCCCCGCCCCCGCCGCGGCCGGCACCAGCGCGCCCGGGCGCGGCCGCCGCGGCTCGCGAGCAGGCTGCGCCGCTGGCCGAAGCCGCCGGCCGTCATGCCCGCGCCGACCGTGCCAACTGGACCGACGCCGAGCATCGGGTCGATGCCTTCTCGCGCCTGGACGAGATCTTCCCGGCCAATGTCTCGGCTCGGCCGGCCGAGGCGCAGCCCTGGCGGCGCGGGCGCGCCCCGCCGGCGGCCCTGTCGGCCATCGACGACTACCTCGCCCGCAACCCGGTCACCGGCCTGGCGCTGGCGCGCGACGACACGCTGCTCGTCGAGCGCTACCGCTACGGCCGGCGCGACACCCACCGGCTCACCTCCTTCGGGATGGCCCGCACGCTGGTTGCGATGCTGGCGGGCTCGGCCCTCGAGGATCGTCGCCTGCGCTCGATCGACGACCCGGCGCAGACCTACGCCAGCGCGCTGGCCGGCAGCGCCTACGGCGGGGTGCCGCTGCGCGATCTGCTCACCATGCGCTCGGGGTTGCGCCTGCGCGACGAGGAGACGGGCGGCGACGACACTGCGCGGCTGACGCGCGCGACGCTGGGTGGGCCTGGCGCCGGCGGCTCGCCCGGCCCGGGCGCAGCCCAGGCGCTGCGCGACCACGACCGGCGCATCGCCGAACCCGGACAGCGCTGGGCCTATTCGGCGGGCGACTGCTATGTCCTCGCGCTGGCCGTGCGCGGGGCGCTGCGCCGGCCGCTGTCCGATTATTTCTCCGAGCGCATCTGGAAGCCGATCGGTGCTGAGGCCGACGCCTCCTGGCTGGTCGATCGCAGCGGACAGGAGCTCGGCTACACCGGCTTCAATGCCGTGCTGCGCGACTGGGCCAGGCTGGGCATGCTGCTCGCGCGCCGCGGCGCGGTCGACAGCCGCCAGGCGATTCCGGCGGCCTGGGTGCGCGAGGCCACGCGCGCGCAGGTCGGGCTGCGCCAGACCGGCCGAGGCTATGGGTACGGCTACCAGACCTGGGTGTTTGCCGACGACGACGGCAGTTTCGCGCTGCTCGGCGAACACGGCCAGGCGATGTTCGTCGACCCGACCCGGCGCCTGGTCATGGTGAACACCGCGGTGGGCCCCGCCCGCGAACTCGGCGGCAGCGAGACCGTCGGGCTGTGGCGCGTGCTGCGTCGGCTGGCCTGAGAAGCCGGGCGTGATGCGCGGTGGTCAGTCGGCGTAGGCCTGCGCCGACGTGTCGCCCTCGGGCAAACCGAGCTCGTGCGCCCGCAGCAGCCTGTGCATCAGGGTGCCGTTGCGGGTGCGCGGCAGCGCCTGCACGAAGGCGATCGCGCGCGGCGCGGCGCTCGGCCCCAGGCGGCGTCGCGCGTGCTCGAGCAACTGCAGGCGCAAGGCCTCGTCGGGCTCATGGCCCGGCTTGAGGGACACGAAGGCCTTGACCGTCACCCCGCCGCCCTCTTGCGGCAGACCGATGGCCGCCGCCTCCGCCACGGCTTCGTGCTCCATCAGCGAGCACTCGATCTCGAACGCGCCGATGCGCTGGTCCGCTGCGCCGATCGCATCGTCGCGCCGCCCGAGGAACCAGTAGTAGCCGTCGGCGTCGCGTCGGACCAGATCGCCGGTGAGGTACCAGCCGTCGGCAAAGCTCCAGCGGTAGCGCGCCTCGTCGCCGAGGTAGCCTCGGAACATCGACGGCCAGCCGGCGCGCAGCGCGAGTTCGCCGTCCTCGCCGGGAGACTCGATCACCCGTACCGTGGGCGCGCCGTCGCTCCGTGCCGAAGGCAGTCGCTCGACCACTGCCGCCTGCACGCCTGGCAGGGGCCGGCCCATCGATCCCGGCCGGATCTCGAAGGCGGGCGTGTTGGCGATCATGATCGCGCCGGTCTCGGTCTGCGACCAGCCGTCGTGGGCGGCCACGCCCAGCGTATCGGCGCACCACCACGCGGCGCCAGGGCTCAGCGGCTCGCCGCCGCTGGCCACATGGCGCAACGCCGGCAGCCGCTGGCGCAGGTCGGCGGGCGCGGGCGCATGCATCAGCACACGCAGCGCCGCCGGCGACGTGTACAGGATGCTGATGCGCTCGGCCTCGAGCACCTGATAGCAGCGCGCCGGCCCGAACTCCGTGCGGTCGATGAGCGCCGTGATCCCGTGCAGCAGCGGCGCGAGCAGACCATAGGCGGTTCCTGTGGCCGAGCCGGGGTCGGCGGTGCACCACAGGCGGTCCTGGTCGTGCAGGTCGAGCGCGTAGCGTGCGCTCGCATGCAGGCCGACGGCTGTCGCGTGGCAGAGCACAGCCCCCTTGGGCGCCCCGGTGGTGCCGCTCGTGAAGTGCAGCAGCGCAGGGTCGCGCAGCGTGGTCGCTGCCACCGGGTCGTCGTCGCGTGCGCCGGCCATCAGCGCGGCGAGATCGAGCGTGCCCGGCTCTTCGATGCGCGCGCAACCATCTGCCACGTCGGCTCCGCCGTCAGGAGCGATCAGGACGTGGCGCAGCGACGGCATGCGCGCGCGCCAGGCGCGCACCGTGCGCTCGTGCAGCGCGCGAGTGGCCACCAGCACGCTGCCTTGCGCGAGGTTGACCCGGGTGGCGATGGGCTCCGGACCGAAGCTCGCGCTCAGCGGCGCGGCGATCGCACCCGCCTTCAGCGAGCCCAGCACCGCGACGGCGAACAGCGCCGACGGCCCGGTCAGCACGAAGACCCGGTCGCCCTGACCCACGCCGAGCTGACGCAGGCACGCCGCGAAGCGGCTGCTCAGGCGGGCGAGTTCGGCGTAGGTGATCTCGCCCGGCGGCTCGCCGCGCGCCAGCACCCGCAGCGCGGCCCGTGAGGCAAGCGCGCTG
>JBILUW010000094.1:0-12961 GCA_044370795.1 Burkholderiaceae bacterium | reverse complement strand
CAGCTGAAGGCCTGACGTTCGCGCTCGTAGTCGGCCAGATGCGGAGGCAGGCGCAGATCCTGCGCCGTCTTGCGGATCGGGAGGTTGGCCCTCATGCGTGTCTCCTCGTTCCGATTCTCGCTGTGCCCGGCGAGCGGCCCGCTGAGCGCGCGCAGCGGCGGCGGCCCTGTCTTTCCGGGCACGCGCGAGATTCCGATCGATCGCGCGCTTGCCGGCCCGAAGGCTCAGGGGTGGCGAGCTGGTGCGGCGGTCTGAAACGCGGTGTGTCCGGGCGCCCGCAGCAGGGCGGCGCGGTGCGTCGCACGCCCGGCGCGCGCTCTGGCCGGTGGCAGGGGTCGGCCGCCGCCCAGCCAGGCGGCGGTGGTGGCGAGAATGCGCGTGGCGGCGGGGGAGAGTCGGCGGGCGGTGTGCTGCATGAGGGCGGGTCGTCGGAAGGTCGGCGATGGTGCGCGGCCGCTGCCCTTGGGTCGGGCGTTGCGGCAGATTGATCGATGCGCGTTGCGGACGCGTGACGATGCCGCACTTGCCGCCCTCTCGATTGCGCCCGATCAATCGTTGCGAGCATGCCCCGCGCGATGGGCGCGCCGGCCGCGGGCGCTCGCGCCGCCGAACGATCGGTCGCGCTCGGCCAGGCGCGCCAGGCGGGCCTCGATGCGGCCGTTGACGCTGTCGCGAGGGAAGATGCCGGCGGCGTCGCGCCGGCCGGCAGGCTGGCCGGTGAGCAGCGAGATCGCCTCGTCGATCGAGGCCACCGCGAGCACGTGGAAGAGGCCGGCGCGCGCGGCCTCGCGCACCGCCCGATCGAGCATCAGGTCATCGCGGTTGGCAGTCGGCACGATCACCGCCTGCGCGCCGTCCAGCCCGCGGTCGCGGCACAGCCTGAACCAGCCCTCGATCTTCTCGTTGACCCCGCCGACCGCCTGCACGTCGCCGTGCTGGTTCACCGAGCCGGTCACCGCGAGCGCTTGCCGGATCGGGGTGCCGGCGATCGCCGACAGCAGCGCGCACAGTTCGGCCAGCGAGGCGCTGTCGCCGTCGATCGCGCCGTAACTCTGCTCGAACACGAGCCGCGCCGACAGCGACAGCGGCCGGTCGGCGCAGTAGCGGCCGGCCAGGTAGCCGCCGAGGATCAGCACGCCCTTGGCGTGCAGCGGGCCGCCCAGCCGCGCCTCGCGCTCGATGTCGAGCACGCCGCCGGCGCCCAGCCGCACGCTCGCGGTGATGCGCATCGGCGTGCCGAAGTCGTCCGACCCCAGACGGATCACCGACAGGCCATTGACCTGGCCGATGCGCGCGCCAGCGGTGTCGATCAGCAGGCGTCCGCGCAACGCTTCTTCGCGCAGCCGCTCGCGCAGCCGCTCGCCGCGACGCTCGCGCGCGGCAATCGCCGCATCGACGTGCGCCAGCGCCGTCACCGCCTCCCCCGCCACGGCGGCCAGATGATCGGCCTCGAGCATGAGGTCGGTCAGGCGGGCGTGTTCGAGTGACAGCCTGGCCGAGTCCGACGCCAGCCGCGAGGCGTGCTCCACCAGTCGGGCCAGGCCCGCGCGCTCGATCGGCCGCAGCGCCTCGCGCCGCGCCAGCGTGGCGATCAGGCGGGCATAGCGCGGGTCGGCATCGGGCCCGCGCGGCATGTCCTCGTCGAAATCGACCGCCACCTTGAACAGCTCGGCGAAGTCGGGGTCGTACGCGTGCAGCAGCTGATGCAGCCGCCGGTCGCCGATCAGCACCACCTTGAGATCGAGCGGCACCGGCTCGGGTGCGAGCGACACGGTGCTGATCAGGCCCAGCGCCTGCGCCAGCGATTCGGTGCGGATCTCGCCGGCGCGCATCGCGCGCTTGAGCGCCTCCCAGGCCAGCGGCTGGGCCAGCAGCCGCAACGCGTCGATCACCAGGTAGCCGCCGTTGGCGCGGTGCAGGGCGCCACTGCGGATCAGCGTGAAGTCGGTGATCATCATGCCCATCTGCGACTCGTGCTCGATCCGCCCCACCAGGTTGTCGTGCGTCGGATGGTCCTCACAGACCACCGGCGCGCCGCTGCCGTCGGCGTGGTGCACCAGCACGTTCACCGAGTAGCGCGCGCACAGTGCCTCGGCCGGCTCGCCGCGGGCCATCGCGACGGCGAGCAGCGCCGGGTTGTCGCCATCGCGCGGCATCTGGAAGGCCTCGACGTGATCGAGCACGTCGTTGCGCACCGCCTCCAGGTGATCGCGCACCGCCGCGATCGCCTCCCAGGTCTCGCGGATCTCGGCGATCAGGCTGCCCACCACCTGCTGCGTGACCTGCCGGTCGAGCTCGCGCAGCTGCCGCTGCGCCTCGCGCCGCCACTGCGGGATCTGCTCGATCACCGCCTCGAGTTCCTGCTGCAGTTCGGCCATCGCGTCTTCGATCGGCTTGCGCTGGGCCGGCGGCAGATGCTGGTACTCCCCGGGCGGCATCACGGCATCGCCGGCCAGGGGCGCGAAGCCGAATCCGGTGGGCGTGCGCAGCAGGGCCACGCCGCGGCCGCGGGCGCGCTCGCCGATGGCGCCGATCGCCTGGTCCTGGCGCTCCGCGAGCGCGCGCTCCAGGCCTTCGCGGCGGTGCTGGTAGTCGTCGGCCTCGAAGGCGGCGGGGATGCCCGCGCGCAGGTCCTCGACCAGCTGCGCCATGTCGCGGCGCAGCGCCGGCGCCCGGCCAGTGGGCAGGCGCAGCAGGGTTGGCCGGTGCGGCGTGGCGAAATTGAACACGTAGCACGCGTCGTCGGGCGCGGGGCGGGCGGCGGCCGCCTCGCGCAGCAGCCGCCCGAGCAGCGCGCGCTGGCCCAGGCCCGGCGGGCCCATCGCGTACAGGTTGTGGCCGCGCCGCGGCATCGCCAGCCCGAATCGCACCGCCTCGACGGCGCGATCCTGGCCCAGCGCGGTGTCGATGTCGGGCAGCTCCTGCGAGGTGGCGCAGGGCAGCGTGTCGGGGTCGCAGCGACGCAGCAGATCGTCGGGGTCGACCCGCCAGGGGTCATAGGCAGGCATGCCGGGCGCGGATCGGCCTGCACCCCGGTGCGCCGGATCAGGCCCGGGCCGTGCGGCCGCCGTCGCAGTCTGAGCGCGTTGCTGCGCGCCGGGCTTGAGCGCGGTCAGCGGGCACGCGTGCCGGCCATTTCGGCTTCGATGGGGCTATCGGCAGGGCGCGCGTGCGGCGGCGTATCCTTGGCAGCTCCCGATGAACCCTCGCCGCAGGTCCCGATGAACGCCCCCACCGAGCGCCCCGTGCCGGCCGATGCCGGTTCCGCCACCGATTTCGACGTCGTCATCGTCGGCGCCGGTTTCGCCGGCATGTACATGCTGCACCGTGCCCGCGGTCTGGGCCTGCGCGCGGTGGCCTTCGAGGCCGGCGATGGCGTGGGCGGCACCTGGTACTGGAACCGCTATCCGGGCGCGCGCTGCGACGTCGAGAGCATGGAGTACTCCTACCAGTTCGACGATTCGCTGCAGCAGGAGTGGCACTGGTCGGAGCGCTTCGCGCCGCAGCCCGAGATCCTCAAGTACGCCAACCACGTCGCCGACCGCTACGACCTGCGCCGCGACATCCGCTTCTCCACCCGCGTGACCGCCGCGCACTTCGACGAATCCAGCGCGCGCTGGGCCGTGCGCACCGACCGCGGCGATGCCGTGAGCGGCCAGTTCGTCGTGATGGCCACCGGCTGCCTGTCGTCGACCAACAAGCCCGCGTTTCCGGGCCTCGAGACCTTCACCGGGCCCACCTACCACACCGGCGAGTGGCCGCACGAGCCGGTCGACTTCAGCGGCAAGCGGGTCGCGGTCATCGGCACGGGGTCGTCGGCCATCCAGTCGATCCCGATCATCGCAAGGCAGGCGCGCGAGCTGTGGGTGTTCCAGCGCACGGCCAACTACTCGGTGCCGGCTCGCAACGCGCCGCTCGATCCCGGCTACGAGGCGCGCATCAAGGCCGAGTACCCGGCCTTCCGCGCGCGCAACAGCCAGATGATGGGCGCCTTCGGGTCGGCCGTCCCGCGCAGCGAGGTCTCGATCTTCAGCGCCACCGACGAGGAGCGCGATCGCGCCTTCGCCGAGCGCTGGAACCGCGGCGGGCTCGGCTTCCAGGGCGCGTTCGCCGACCTCATGATCAACCCGAATGCCAACGAGATCGCCGCCGACTGGGTCCGCGAGCGCATCCGCGAGATCGTCAAGGATCCGGCCACCGCCGAACTGCTGTGCCCCACCCAGGTGCTGGGCTGCAAGCGCATGTGCGTCGACACCGGCTACTTCGAGACCTTCAACCAGCCGCACGTGCACCTTGTCGACATCCGGCCCGGCGGCATCGAGGCCATCACCCCGCGCGGCGTGAAGGCCGCCGGCCGCGAGTTCGAGGTCGACGCGATCGTCTTCGCCACCGGCTTCGACGCCATGACCGGCACGCTGCTGCGCATCGACGTGCGCGGCCGCGACGGCGTGTCGCTGCGCGACGCGTGGGCGGCGGGCCCGCGCACCTACCTCGGCCTGAACGTCGCGGGCTTCCCCAACCTGTTCACGGTGTCGGGCCCGGGCAGCCCGTCGGTGCTCACCAACATGATCGTCTCGATCGAGCAGCACGTGAACTGGATCGCCGGCTGCATGGCCTGGCTGCGCGCGCAGGGCCGGCGCAGCATCGAGGCCACGCCGCAGGCGCAGGAGGCCTGGGTCGGGCACGTGAACACGGTTGCGGACACAACCTTGTATCCGCACTGCAACTCCTGGTACCTCGGCGCCAACGTGCCGGGCAAGACCCGCGTGTTCATGCCGCTGATCGGTTTCCCCGACTACGTGAAGCGCTGCGACGAGGTGGTCGCGCGCGGCTACGAGGGCTTCGCGGTCGCCTGATCGCCCGCTTCGTCGGCGTCGCGCCGGCGCGCCATCTTGGCAAGCAGCGAGTCGGCCACGCCCGGCCGGCTCCACGGGCACACCGCCAGGCAGATGCCGCAGCCGCCGTGCTCGTTGAAGTAGGGCAGGCAGCGGTCGAAGTCCACGTACCAGCGCACCTCGCCGCGCACGCGTTGCTTGTCGGGGGCGATCGCCGCCGGCGGGCAGGCGTCCTCGCACGCCCGGCAGCGCATGCAGAAATCGTCGGCGCCGAAGACGTCGGGCGCGTCCTCGACCAGCGGAGCGTCGGTGAGCACCGACGCCAGCCGGAAGCTCGAACCCAGCCGCCGGTGGATGATCGAGCCGTGCTTGCCGAGCTCGCCGAAGCCGCAGGCAAGCGCCGCGGGCACCAGCGATACCGGCCCGGCCATCGGGCCGCCGTGCGGTTTCGCATCGATGCCGCCCGCGCGCAGCCAGGTGGCGGCTGCCTTCGCCGCCCGGTTGCCGCGCGCGTACTGCGTGACCACCTCGGCGAACGAGGGCTCCTCGGGCGCGGTCTTCATGCGTTCCCAGTCGTGAGCCACGCCGATCATCACGATGAAGCGCTCGGCCACCGCATGGCCCTCGAAGACCCATTCGGGACGCATCCGGGCCACGCCGACGATGTCGGCACCGCCGGCCAGCGCGGCCTCGCGCACCCCGGCCGTCCACTGCGCGGGGGTGCGCGCGGCGGCCGCCTCGGCGAGGGGGCCCAGCGGCGCATCGAGCACCGCCTGGCGGGCCGCCCGCGCGCGGGCGAGCAGCTCGCCGCCGGCGTTGCGTTGCTGGAACCAGCGCTGCAAGGGTCCGTGCGGCGTGGCCTCGGGTGCGTGCCAGTAGATGGGACTGGGGCGGCGCGCCGCGGTCTCGCCCAGGCCGTTGATCGTGTTGCCCGAGATGGCGGGCCACAGGGCCATCTGCTCGGCACTCGGTTGCCAGGGGCGGGCGGGCTTGGGCAAGGGCGGTCTCCGGGGGCGTGAGGGCTGGCGACAGGGTATCGGTCTGGCCGACGGCCGGCGTACACTCGGCACGAAGGAAGGAGGCCTCAGGATGCTACAGCTGCGACCCAACTGCGAGTGCTGCGATCGCGATCTGCCGCCCGAGGCCACCGACGCCCGCATCTGCTCCTTCGAGTGCACCTTCTGCGCCACCTGTGCCGACGGCGTGCTCGCCGGCAGATGCCCCAACTGCGGCGGCGAGCTGGTCGCGCGTCCCCGGCGCCCGGCGGCGGCGCTGGCCCGGCATCCGGCTTCCCGCGAGCGGATCCTGAAGGCGCACGGTTGCGGGCAGACCGCCTGAGCCGCTGCCGCGCGTGCCTGCATGGCACCGGCCCCGCGGCGCGGCGATCCGCGCGGCGTTCGCCTACTTCGGACTCGTCTTCGCGGCGGGTTTCGCGCTGGGCGCCGTGCGGGTTCCCTTCCTCGTGCCCCGGCTGGGTGAGCGCCACGCCGAACTTCTCGAGATGCCCTTCATGTTCGTGGCGCTCTATCTCGCGGCGGGCTACGCGGTCAGGCGTTTCGGAGCTGCCATCGGTGCGACCGCCTGGCCATGGGTGGGTGCGCTCGCGCTTGCGCTGCTGCTGGGCGCCGAGCTGCTCCTGGGCGTGATCCTCGCCGGGCGCGACCTTGCTGCGTGGCTTGCCAGCCGCGATCCCGTCTCCGGGTCCGTCTACCTCCTGATGCTCGGCGTCTATGCGGCCATGCCCTGGCTGCGCCGCGGCATCGCCACCGACCGCCACGATCCATGACCGCCGATTCCCTCGTCGCGCTTCCGCAACTTGCCGCCTTCCTGCTCGCCTCGGTGGCGGTCACCATCTCGCCCGGGCCCGACAATCTCATGGTGCTGGGCCTGGGCATGTCGCGTGGCCGCGCGGCCGGCATCGCCTTCGGCCTGGGCTGCGGGCTGGGTTGCCTGAGCCACACGCTGCTGGCCGTGATCGGCGTGGGCGCGCTGGTGGCGGCCTCGCCGCTCGCCTTCACGCTGCTGCGCCTCGGTGGCGGCCTCTACCTGGCATGGCTCGGCCTGCAGTGCCTGCGCAGCCGTGGCGGCTCGAGCGTGCCGCAGGCCGACAGCAGTGGCCCGGGGCTGCGCGCCCTCTTTCTGCGCGGCGTGATGGCCAACGCCATCAACCCCAAGGTGATCCTCTTCTTCCTGTCGTTCCTGCCGCAGTTCGTCGCGCCGAGCGGCGGGCCGGTGAGCGGGCAGCTGGCGGTGCTCGGCGTGGTCTTCACCGCGCAGGCAGCGCTGCTCTTCGCGCTGCTCGGCGCCTTCGCCGGCACCGTGGGCCAGTGGCTCAACCGTCGGCCGGCCGCGGGCCTGTGGCTCGACCGCATCGCCGGTCTGATCTTCATCGGGCTTGGCCTGCGGCTGATCGTCGCCGGCTGATCCGCGGGACACGGCCGCGCCCGGTGCGGTCTGGGCCTACCGTCCGCGCACCGAGATGCCCGCGGCGCGCCCCGCTCCGCGCCGTCCGCGCACCACCGCCGCCCGTTCCTGAAACGATGCGGCGCATTTTTTGCTTTGTTATGGTGCGGCCGGCTCGGACGGTCGATTCATGCACCACGAACCCACTTTTTT
The DNA here is from genome assembly GCA_044370795.1 of Burkholderiaceae bacterium. Taxonomy (GTDB): domain Bacteria; phylum Pseudomonadota; class Gammaproteobacteria; order Burkholderiales; family Burkholderiaceae_E; genus Quisquiliibacterium. The sequence goes on along the minus strand of JBILUW010000094.1, from coordinate 5,510 downwards.
GCGCTCAATCCATCATGAATGCACCAATACCGGGCGCTGATGCGCTCTTCGTTCTGCTCGGCGGGATCATGGTTCTGGCCATGCACGCCGGTTTCGCCTTCCTCGAGCTGGGCACTGTGCGCCGCAAGAACCAGGTCAATGCCCTGGTCAAGATCCTGGTCGACTTCTCGGTCTCGGCGGTCGTGTACTTCGCGATCGGCTACTCGGTGGCCTACGGCACCTCCTTCTGGGTGGGCGCCGAGCAACTTGCCGCGCGCAATGGCTACGACCTCGTCAAGTTCTTCTTCCTGCTCACCTTCGCGGCGGCCATCCCGGCCATCGTCTCGGGCGGCATCGCCGAGCGCGCGCGCTTCGGCCCGCAACTGGTGGCCACTGCCTGTCTGGTGGGCTTCGTCTATCCGTTCTTCGAGGGCATCGTCTGGAACCAGCACTTCGGGGTGCAGGCCTGGATCAAGGAGCTCACCGGCGACGAGTTCCACGACTTTGCCGGCTCGGTGGTCGTGCACGCCATGGGCGGCTGGATCGCGCTGCCGGCGGTGCTGCTGCTGGGCGCGCGTCACAACCGCTACCGCAAGGACGGCGCGATGTCGGCGCACCCGCCCTCGAGCATCCCCTTCCTCGCGCTGGGCGCCTGGATCCTGATCGTCGGCTGGTTCGGCTTCAACGTGATGAGCGCCCAGACCCTCGAGAAGATGTCGGGGCTGGTGGCGGTCAATTCGCTGATGGCCATGGCCGGCGGCACGCTGGCGGCGCTGGCCCTGGGCCGCAACGACCCCGGTTTCGTCCACAACGGGCCGCTTGCGGGCCTGGTGGCGGTGTGCGCCGGCTCCGACCTCATGCATCCGTTGGGCGCGCTGGTGGTCGGCGCCGTGGCCGGTGCGCTCTTCGTCGCGCTCTTCACGCTCGTGCAGAACCGCTGGAAGATCGACGATGTGCTCGGCGTGTGGCCGCTGCACGGCCTGTGCGGTGCCTGGGGCGGCGTGGCTTGCGGCATCTTCGGCGCCACCGCCTTCGGCGGGCTGGGTGGGGTCAACGTCACGGCGCAACTGATCGGCACCGCGATGGGCGTGACCTGGGCCGTGGTTGCGGGCCTGGTGGTCTATGGCGCAATCAAGGCGGTCGCCGGACTGCGTCTGTCGCCGGAAGAGGAACACGACGGCGCCGACCTTTCCGTGCACCGCATCGGCGCGACGCCCGAGCGCGAGGCCACCGGGTAGCGTCGTTGGGGGGGCCCGCGGCCGCGGGCGCCCGGAGCCTGCCTTGACCGCCATCGCCATCCCTTACCCGCCCGAGATCGACGCGCTCCGCGAGGGACTCGACCGTTTTCTGCAGCAGGAGGTCATCCCCCGCCACGAACGCCACGCGGCGCTTCTCGACGACGAGCGCCGCCTGTACACCGAGGACGGCCGCTACCACCCCGACGCGCTCGCGCTGATCCGCGAGGTCCGCATGGCGTCCGCCCGCGCGGGCTACTACACGATGTGCGTACCGGCCGCGCTGGGCGGCGGCGGACTGGGCCATCTCGCCTGGTTCGGTGGCTGGGAGCGGGTGTTCCACCGCTGTTCCGAGCAGTACTGGCTGGGCCACTACGGAATCAGCCACTGGGCGTTCGGTCCGTCGGCGGTGCTGGCCCAGGTCAGCCCGCGGGCGCGCGAGGAGATGCTGGTGCCCATGATGGAAGGGCGCCAGAGCATGTGCTTCGGCATGTCCGAGCCCGGCGCCGGTTCCGACGCCATGATGATGAGGTCGCGCGCGGTGCCCGATGGCAGCGGCTGGCGCCTGTCGGGCAGCAAGATCTGGACGACCAACAGCCCCTACGCCGACTACTGCATCGTCTTCGCGGTCACCGACCCCGAGCGCGCGGCGCAGCGGCGCGGCGGCATCAGCGCCTTCCTGGTGCCCACGGCCTCGCCCGGCTTCGTCGTCGAGCGCGTGATCCGCATGTGGGGCAGCGCCGGCGGCGACGAGGCGGTGCTGCACTTCGACGACGTGCGCATCGAGCCGTGGCAGCTGGTGGGCGAGCTGAACAAGGGCTTTGCCATCGCGATGCTCGGGGTCAACCTCGGCCGGCTCTACAACTCGGCGCGCGCGGTGGGCCAGTCGCGCGCGGGCCTCGAGCGCGCCTTCGAGTACATCAAGGTGCGCGAGGCCTTCGGCCACCCCATCGCCGAGTATCAGGGCGTGAGCTTTCCGCTGGCCGAGTCGGCCATGCAGATGCACGCCGCGCATCTGATGTGCCTGAACGCCGCGCGCCTGCTCGATGCCGGCCTGCCGGCGCGCAAGGAGGTGGCCATGACCAAGGCCTTCGCCACCCAGATGGGCGCGCAGGCCCTCGACCGCGTGATCCAGGCCCACGGCGCGATCGGCATGACCAACGACATGCACCTCACCGAGGCCTGGCAGTCGCTGCGCAAGGTCAACATCGCCGACGGCAGCAACGAGATCCTGCGCCGGACCATCGCCCGCGAGATGCTCGACGGCGACATGGACTGGTGAGCGCCCACTTTTCTTGAGGAGCCCGCATGACAGCTTCCGCTTCCTTTTTGCAGCCGTCCGACGGTGTCGGCCTGATCGTCTTCGACAACCCGCCGCGCAACTTCGGCAGCACCGAGCTTGCCCGGCGCCTGCTCGAGGCGCTGCAGGCCGCGGCCGACGCGCGCTGCCGCACCGTGGTGCTCGCCTCCGACCGCCCGGGCATCTTCATCACGCACTGGTCGCTCGCCGGCATCATCGAGACCCAGCGCGCCGCGCCGCCCCCCACCAGCAGCAAGCCGCGCGCCCTGCCGGTCTTCGACTTCATCGACAACTCGCCGATGATCGTGATCGCCGCCAACAACGGCCAGGCCTGGGGCGGCGGCGCCGAACTCAACTGGGGCTGCGACCTGCGCATCGCCGCCGAGTCGGCCACCTACGGCCAGCCCGAGGTGGCGCTGGGCATCATCCCCGGGGCCGGTGGCACCACGCGGCTGGCACGCCTCATCGGGCCCACCAAGTGCATGGAGATGATCCTCGACGGCCGGCCGATCACCGCGCGCGAGGCGCTGGCCCTGGGCGCGATCAACAAGGTGGTGCCCGATACGCAGCTGCGTCAGGCCGCCATCGACTGGGCCGCGCACATCGCGCGCTGGCCGGCGTGGTCGCTGGCTGCCTGCAAGCGCAGCCTCATCGACGGGCGCGATCTGCCCATGGACGCCGCCCGCCGCAACGAGAGCGCGATCTTCCAGAGCGTGGCGCGGCGCGAGGACGCGATTGCCCTGATGGCCGCGGCCCAGGCGCGCTACGACGCCGGCGCCGATTCCTGGGACGCGATCGGCCTGCCGCGCGGCACCTGACCCGGGCCGCAACGCCGCCCGCCCGCCAGCAGGCGCGGCGGCGGTGGCAAGCGGCGGCGCCTCAGCGTCTGCGCACCCGCTCGCTCTTGCGGGTGCGCACCGTGAAGCCCGGCGGCTTGCCGCGCACCCAGCGCACGAAGGCCGCCACCTCGGGGTGGCGCAGCAGCGCCTCGACGGTGGCGTACTCGCGCGCGAGTTCGGTCTCGGTGATCAGCGCGTGAATCTGCCGGTGGCAAACCCGGTGCAGGTACTCGGTATGGCGGCCGCCCTTGCTGCGCGGCACCAGGTGGTGCGCGTCCTTCTGGTCGTCCGGAATCGGCCGCTCGCACAGCGGGCAGATCGGGGCGTCGGCGGCGGTTGGACGGGGTGCCACGCGGGGGGTGAGGGTAGCGTTGGCCAGGCTTCCAGTGTAGGCGGGCGCCTGTGCGAAACGCTGGCCGGACCCCGCCGCCGTCCCTGGCTTATCGCGGCGCCCGCGCCGATTTAAAGTGTCGGTTCGCGCGTGTCGCGCGCGGCGCCCTGATCGGAGTGACACCATGGCCCTGAGCTTCGTTCCGCTGCACCCGGTATTCGTGGCCGAGGTGCGCGGCGTCGACCTGCGCACCGTGCCTGATGCCGACACCCTGCACCGCATCCACCTCGGCATGCAGCAGCACGGTGTGCTGGTCATCCGCGACCAGCCGATCGACGACGACCAGCAGATGGCGTTTGCCCGCGCGCTCGGGCCGCTCGAGCCCTCGCGCGCGGTGGTCGATGCGCACAAGCATCGCCTCAAGCACAAGGAGATGGCCGACATCTCCAATCTCGACGTCGACGGCTCACTGCTTTCGGCCGACGACAACCGCCGGATGTTCAACCTCGGCAACCGGCTGTGGCACAGCGACAGTTCCTTCAAGGCCACGCCGGCCCTCTACTCGATGCTGCACGCGCGGGTGATTCCCGACGTTGGCGGCGACACCGAGTTCGCCGACATGCGCGCGGCCTGGGACGCGCTGCCCGAATCCACGCAGGCGCGGCTGCGCGGCCTCATCACGCGGCACAGCCTGCTCTATTCGCGCGCGCAGCTGGGGTTCGCGGGTTTCTCGGAGGCCGAGCGCGAGCAGTTCGAGCCGGTGCCGCAGCGGCTGGTGCGCCGCGTGCCGGGCTCCAACCGGCTGTCGCTGTACCTGTCCTCGCACATCGGGGCCATCGACGGCATGCCGGTGCCCGAGGCGATGGCCATGGTGCGCGACCTGATCGAGCACGCCACGCAGCGCCAGTTCGTCTATCGGCATGTGTGGCGGGTGCACGACCTCGTCATCTGGGACAACCGCGCCACGATGCACCGTGCGCGCGCCTTCGACGACAACCGTCAGCCGCGCGACATGCGCCGCGCCACGCTGCAGGACATCGCGCCCACGCTCGAGCAGCCGGCCTGAGCCGCCCTCGAGGACCGCTTCAACGCGGGCGAAAGCGGCGAGCTTTGTTTCTGCCGCGACAGCGGCGGCTGCGTGGTTTACGGTGGCGAGGGCAACCAGTCGCGCAGCCACTGGCCGGTGTTCTCGTGGCGGTGTCTGGAGGCGGGGCCGTCGGTCTGGCGGGTTCGCGCCCGGAGGTGGGTCCGAACCCTGCTCGGAAGGTCAGCGAGATCGCGCTTGGTGGTCAGGATCTGGGCGTGCAGCGCATAGCGTTCGTCGATCGAGCGATCGAGAAGGTCGACGACCGCGCGTGAGCGCCGGCATCCGCCGCCCACGCGGTCTCAGCCTTCCACGTCCCACCATGCCGGCAGCAGCCGGCGCACCTCGGCGCGGCGGAAGCGGTCGTCGATCAGGAAGACCCAGCCGCGGTCGTGCGGCGTGCGGATCACCCGGCCGGCCGCCTGCACCACCTTGCGGATGCCGGGGTAGAGGTAGGTGTAGTCGTGGCCGCGACCAAAGGCCGCATCGAGCCGCGCGCGCGTGAGCTCGTTCAGCGGCTCGGCAGGCGGCAGCCCGAGGGTGGCCACGAAGGCGCCGATCAACCGCTCGCCGGGCAGATCCACCCCCTCGGCGAAGGCCCCGCCGAGCACCGCGAAGCCCACACCCTGCCCGCCGGCCTGAAACCGCTCGAGGAAGGCCTCGCGCGCCGCGGGATCGGCGCCGCGTGGCTGGCGCCACTGCGGCAGCTGCGGATGGCGCTCGGCCAGGGTGTCGGCCGCCT
>JBILUW010000316.1:0-4081 GCA_044370795.1 Burkholderiaceae bacterium | reverse complement strand
GGCCGGCCCCGGCGACGTCGTGGTCCAGGCGATCTACCTCTCGACCGACCCCTACCTGCGCGGCCGCATGAACGACGGGCCGTCCTACGCCGCGTCGTTCCAGGTCGGGCATCCCATCGTCTCGCGAGTGGTGGCCCGCGTGATCGATTCACGCCACGAAGGTTTCGCGGTCGGCGATTACGTCTGGGGCTTTCTCGACTGGGCGCAGCGCAGCCTGGTGCGTCGCGGCCAGGGGCTGCAGCGCATCGACGCCTCGCTGGGCCGGGTCAGTCATGCGGTCTCGGTGCTCGGGATGCCCGGCCTGACGGCATGGATCGGGGTGGCCGAGCTCGGCCGGCCGGTGCCCGGGGAGACCGTGTACATCTCCTCGGCCGCGGGGGCGGTCGGCCAGCTCGCCGGACAGTTCGCCCGCCGCATGGGCGCGCGGGTGGTCGGCTCGGCCGGCAGCGACGACAAGGTGGCGTTCCTGCGCGAGCGCTGCGGCTTCGATGCGGCCTTCAACTACAAGGCCGGCGATCTCGACGCGGCGCTGCGCGAGCACTGCCCCGACGGCATCGACGTGTACTTCGACAACGTTGGCGGCTCCACGCTGGAGGCGGCGCTGCGCCACGCCAACGTGGCCGCGCGCTTTCCGGTGTGCGGCATGATCTCCGGCTACAACGCGCTCGAGGACACCGGCATCCGGGGCCTGAACGCGCTGCTGATCAAGCGCATCCAGATGACCGGCTTCATCATCTACGACCACGTGCACAAGCTGCCTGCGTATCTTGCGCGCGTGGCGCCCTGGGTGCGCCGCGGCGAGGTCGTCTTCCACGAGGACATCGTGCAGGGCATCGAGCGGGCGCCGGCGGCACTGATCGGCATGCTGCGCGGCGAGGCCATTGGCAAGCGGCTCGTGCAGGTCGCGCCCGAAACCGCAGGCTGATCCGTCGTCTGGCGTAATCTTCCATTCGGCCCGCCGCGCCGTCCGGTGCCGGCGTGGGCCCTCAGCCCTGGAGCGACCATGAGCAGCGACAAGAAGTTCGCCTCCCAAGCCGATCTCGAGGAAAAGCAGGTCACCTTCAGCCAGCTCTCCGAGCATGCGTGGGCCTACACGGCCGAGGGCGACCCGAACACCGGCATCGTGATCGGCGATGACGCGGTGCTGGTGGCCGACACCCAGGCCACGCCGGCAATGGCCGCCGACGTGATCCGGCGCATCCGCGAGATAACCGACAAGCCGATCCGCTACGTGGTGCTCACGCACTACCACGCGGTGCGCGTGCTGGGCGCGAGCGCCTATCAGCCCCAGCAGATCCTCGCCAGCCAGGACACCTACGACCTGATCGTCGAGCGCGGCGAGGCCGACAAGGCGAGCGAGATCGGCCGCTTCCCGCGTCTGTTTCGCAACGTCGAGACCGTGCCCGCCGGCCTGACCTGGCCGACCATGACCTTCAGCGGCCGCATGAGCCTGTGGCTGGGTGGCCTCGAGGTGCAGTTGCTGCAGCTCGGCCGTGGCCACACCAAGGGCGATACCGTGGTGTGGCTGCCCAAGGAGCGCACGCTGTTCTCGGGCGATCTGGTCGAGTTCGATGCCACGCCGTACGCGGGAGACGCCTACTTCCAGGACTGGCCGGCCACCCTCGATCGCATCGCCGCGCTTGCGCCGCGTGCGCTGGTGCCGGGGCGCGGTGCCGCGCTGGTGGGCGAGGAGCAGGTGGCGCGCGGCCTGGCCGGCACGCGCGCGTTCGTCTCGGAGCTCTACGCCGCGGTCAAGGCCGGCGCGGCCGCCGGCCACGACCTGCGCGCCGTCTACCGGGCCGCCTACGAGGCGATGGCCCCGAAGTACGGCAAGTGGGTGATCTTCGACCACTGCATGCCCTTCGACGTGAGCCGCGCCTACGACGAGGCCACCGGCCACGCCGATCCGCGCATCTGGACCGCCGAGCGCGACGTGCAGATGTGGCGGGCCCTCGAGGGCTGAGGGCCGACGGGTCGGCCACCCCGATCGGCCCGCCGCCACGCTCCATCGAGGCTTCCCGCAGCGCTTCATCGAGACTCCCCGGCAGCACCATGCTCAAGACCTACAACGCGCCCCGCTATGCCTCGCGGCCCCTGGCCGGCGATCCGGCCACGACTGCCGCACGCCATCCGGTGGTGGTGGTGGGCGCGGGTCCGGTGGGCCTGACCGCCGCCCTCGACTGCGCCCGCCGCGGCGTGCCGGTGCTGCTGCTCGATGACAACGACACCGTCAGCGTGGGGTCGCGCGCGCTGTGCTACGCCAAGCGCACGCTGGAGGTCTGGGACCGACTCGGGGTAGCCGGCCGCATGATCGACAAGGGCATCCAGTGGCAGGTGGGCAAGGTGTTTCGCGACACCGATCTCGTCTACCGCTTCGATCTGCTGCCCGAGACCGGTCACAAGATGCCGGCGATGATCAACCTGCAGCAGTACTACCTCGAGGAATATCTGGTCGATGCCTGCGAGCGCAGCGGCCTGGTGGAGCTGCGCTGGAAGCACGAGGTCACCGCCCTGGAGCAGCACGCCGACCATGCCGTGCTCACCGTGGGCACGCCGCAGGGCGAGTGCCGGCTGCGCGCCGACTGGGTGATCGCCTGCGACGGCGCCGGCAGCGGCCTGCGCGGCATGGTCGGGGCCACCTTCACCGGGCAGGCCTTCCACGACCGCTTCCTGATCGCCGACGTGCTGATGAAGGCGGGCTTTCCCACCGAGCGCTGGTTCTGGTTCGACCCGCCCTTCCATCGCGGCCAGAGCGTGCTGCTGCACCGCGAGGCCGACGATGTCTGGCGCATCGATTTTCAGCTCGGCTGGGACGCCGACCCCGAGGAGGAGCGCAAGCCCGAGCGAGTGGTGCCGCGCATCCAGGCGATGCTGGGGCCCGACGTTGCCTTCGACCTCGAGTGGGTGTCGGTCTATCAGTTCGCGTGCCGGCGCATCGACCGCTTCCGGCATGGCCGCGTGCTGTTCGCCGGCGACGCCGCGCATCAGGTCTCGCCCTTTGGCGCACGCGGCGCCAACACCGGTGTGCAGGACATCGACAACCTCGCCTGGAAGCTGGCACTGGTGGTCGGCGGTCACGCGCCCGAGTCGCTCATCGACTCCTACCACGACGAGCGCTCGGTCGCAGCCGACGACAACCTGCTCAACTCGACCCGCTCGACCGACTTCATCACGCCCAAGACGCGTGCAAGCCGCCTGCTGCGCGATGCGGTGCTCACGCTCGCGCGCACCGAGCCCTTCGCCCGCAGGCTGGTCAACAGCGGCCGGCTCTCCACGCCCACGCCCTATCCCGAGTCGCCGCTGAACACCGCCGACGAGTCGGCTTTCGATGGCGGCGTGCCGCCGGGCACCAACTGCGCCGATGCGCCGGTGCGGCGCGACGGGCAGGCCAGGTGGCTGCTTGATGAACTGCCCGAGGGCCATGCGCTGCTGGTGTTCGGTGAGCGGCCCGCGCTCGCGGCCGTGGCATGCGGCAAGGTGGCCGCGCGCGTGCTCACGGTGGGTGCCGATCTGCTCGATGTCGACGGACTGGCCGCCCGGCGCTACGACGGCCGGCCTGGCACCGTGTACCTGATCCGGCCCGACCGCTACGTGGCCGCGCGCTGGCGTGACTTCGACCCCGGCCGGATCGAGGCCGCGCTCGCGCGCTCGCTCGGGAACGCGCAGACGGCGGGAGCCCGGTGATGGCACTGAACCACGAGCCCAACATTGCCGACCCCGATGGCTTCTACGAGGAGCTGATCGGCAGCCAGCGCGACCTCGACGATGAGCAGGCGGCGCTGTTCCAGGCCCGGCTGGTGCTCATCCTCGCCAACCACGTGGGCGACCGGCAAGTGCTGCGCGAGGCCCTGGCCCTGGCGCGCGCCGGGCTCTGAGGCGCCGGCGCGGGCTGGTCCCCACCTCTGCGGCGCCGGCGCGAGCTGGCCCGTCCGCAGGCGCGATCCGCGCGGCGCTCAGGTGCCGCAGAAGGTCTGGTAGCCGGCGGTGATCTCGGGCGGCGCCGGCTCGGCGTAGCGCTGCAGCGGCGGATGGTCGTCGTAGGGCCGGCGCAGCGCCTCGAGCAGGGCCTCGAAGGGCGCGA
>JBILUW010000082.1:0-14436 GCA_044370795.1 Burkholderiaceae bacterium | reverse complement strand
CCGGGTAGCCCGCGGGCGCGGGCGCGTTCGAGTCGGGCATGGTGGTCTCGGGTCTGCGGGGGGTCGGGAGGATCGCTGGAGGACGGATTCAGGCGGCTTTCCGGGGTCGCTCACCGCGCATCGCGCATCGCCCGGCCAAGGCCGTGCTCGCCGCGCTCGAGCAGCGTGTCGGCCGCATTCAGGCGATCGCGGGCTTCGCGGTTCTGGCTGAGCTTGGCCTTGCCCTCGAGGCGGGTGATCTCGACCTCGATGCCGACGATGGCCTTGAGCATCCCGTCGATGTAGTCGGGGGGCGAATCGCCCATCTTCCAGGGGCGAGGCTCACCCGCCTCGTGCACCCGGGTCAGTCGTGCCACGACCCCGCGCACGAAGCGCTCCTCGTCCATGATGGCGAGTCGGCCATGCGCGTGCACGACCTCGTAGTTCCAGGTCGGCACCAGCCGATGGGTCTCGTGCTTGCTCGGATACCAGTTGGGCGAGATGTAGCTCTCGTGACCACGAAAGATCACCATCACCTGGGCGCCGTCGCGGCCTTGCTGCAGCAGCGGGTTGGCCCGCGCGATGTGCGCCGTCAGCACGCCGAGGGCGCCACGGGTTGCATCGAACTCGAACGGGAGGTGGTTGGCGTCGAGCCCGTCGGGCCCGAGCGTCACGAGGGCGCCCAGCGGATGCTCGCGGATGATCCCTTGCAGGACTTCCGGATCCCTGATCGCGAAATGCGGCGGGTTGTACATCGGATCGGCCCAGGTGACGTAGTGGCTGTAGGCTCCATCTTCCCTCGATACTGGTTTTGCCGGAAGATCCAGTCAGCACTCGAAAAGGCATACCAGTTGGCAGCCACCGCAACAGGAACCGGACGCCGCATCTATGACCAGCTCCGATCCCGGATCGAGACGGGCACCCTCGGCCCGGGCGAGCGGCTGCCCTCGACCCGCGCGCTCGCCGCCGACCTCGGTGTCGCGCGAAGCACCGTGGTCGTGATCTACGAGCAGCTCGCGGCCGAGGGCTACATCGAGACGGCGGCGGGGGCCCGGGCGCGGGTTTCGCCCGGCATCGCGACTCGCCAGCGTCGCGGCCGGACGTCGGTCCCGGACCCTGCGCAGCAGACGCCAGCGCTGTCGGCCTACGGTCGGCGCATCGAGCGGCTAGCGCTCCCGCCGCGGCCGCTCGCCCACAGGCATCACATCAACTTCCTCTACGGCGCGCTCGCCGATGAGGACTTTCCGAAGCTCGCCTGGCGCCGCCTGCACAACCAGGCCCTGACCCGGGGGCAGCGCGGCCTGTACTACGGCGCGACCGAAGGCGAAGCCGAGCTGCGCGAGGCGTTGCGCGGCTATCTGCTCAGGGCGCGAGGCCTCGCGTGCTCGCCCGACCAGATCCTTGTCGTCCAGGGGTCCCAGCAGGCGATCGAGCTCTGCGCCCGGGTTCTGGTCGACCCGGGCGAGCGCGTCGTCCTCGAGGAGCCTTGCTACCTCATGGCGCGCCGGACCTTCGAGTCGGTCGGCGCGCGCATCCTCGCGACGCCGGTAGACGATCAGGGTCTGGTCACCTCGGCCCTGCCGTCAGCCCGCTGTGCGCTGGCCTACGTGACACCGTCGCATCAGTTTCCGCTCGGCGCGGTGATGTCGATCGGTCGCCGACAGGCCCTGCTGGCGTGGGCGCGGCGTCACGCCACCTGGATCGTCGAGGACGACTACGACAGCGAGTTCCGCTACGGACTTCGACCGGTCGACCCCCTGCAGTCGCTGGACGCCCGCGGCAGCGTGATCTACATCGGCACGTTCTCCAAGGCGCTCTCGCCGCAGTTGCGGCTGGGCTACCTGGTGCTGCCCCCGGCTCTGGTCAAGCCGTTTCGCCATGCCAAGCAGCTGGCGGATCGACACGCGCCCGTGCTCGACCAGGTCGTGGTGGCAGAGCTGATACGCAGCGGGGCCTACGAGCGCCATCTGCGCCGCCTGCGGCGCGCCAACGAACGCCGCCGCGCCGCGCTGGTGGGGGCGATCGAGGCATCGTTCGGCGGCGATGCCCGCGTCGAGGGCACCGACTCCGGTCTGCATGTCGTCGTGTGGCTCGACAAGGTGCCGATGCGGGCCGAGCGGGAGATCTGCGCGCGAGGCCGGGAGGCGGGTGTGGGTGTCTGGGGGATCACGCCGCTCTACGCGGAGGGCGCAGCCTTCCGCGTGGCGCGTTGCGCGGGCTTCGTCCTGGGCTACGCGGGCCTGTCTCCCGCCGAGATCGCGATCGGCGTGCGGCGGCTTCGGGGGGTGGTCGAGGGGATGCGCGGGGATACCCCGCGACTCTGAGGCCGCAACCCTGCAAGGTAGAGCGGCCCGCCGCGACACATGGCTGTCGGCCTCTCATCCATCGTGCTGATGATGACCCTGAAGCGCGACATCGGCTTCGTCGCGCCGCTGCCGGCGGTCGATAGGCAGGAAGCCGTCGAGGCCGAGGAGCGCGCCGCGGGCCTGGCTGCGCCCGCTGCAAGCGCCGATGCGCCCGAGACCGAGACATTGCCGCGCAAGAGCTGGCGCGAGCGCATGCCCGCCGAGCTCGGCACGGACGTCGTCGCGGTCAGATCCGAACTGCAGTACCTGCGGGTTTGAACGACGCGGGGCTGCGCGCTGGTCCTGGGCGCCCTGGCGGATGTCGAGTCCGACACGGCGCTGAATGGCCTGCGCGTGCACCGTTCATGGTGGGTGGCCCGCGAACATGTCATCAGCGTACGGCGTAGCGTCGCGGGCGCGGTCTGCTTGATGAGCGATGGTCGAGAAGTGCTCGTCAGCCGCCGCCGCCGCGGCGAGGTGCTCGCCCGCTTCGGCGACGGAGCACGGTACCGCGGCGGCGTTGCCTCAGAAGTTGTACCGCAGGCCGACCTGCACTGACAGCGGGTTGTACTTCAGCTGGCTCGCGCTCCCCCCGGGATTGCCGGTCTCGTTGTCCAGGCGCACCGTGCCCACGCGCATCCATCGGGCATCGGCAGTCAGGCGCCACTGGGGCGTGAGCGCGTACTCGACACCGCCGATCAGCTGGAATGCGGCCTTGCCGCTCGTGGAGTAGCCACGCGCCGCACCGCTGACGGGCGTGATGTCGATGTCGATCTCCTGGACCCAGCCGATGCCGGCGCCGACGTACGGCGTCCAGGCGCCTCCCGTGGGAAAACGGCGCAAGCCATTGAGCAGCAGGACGTTCGACGCGAAGTCGCCATCGCTCGACAGGTTGGTGCCGCCCTGGCGCAGAGCATTGAGGGGATGGCGTCGGTAGTTCCACTCGACTTCGGCGGCCCAGCCGTTGCCGTAGCGATAGCCGATGTCGCCACCGAAGCCCATGCCACTGCCGAACTTGGCGCTCAGGCCGGCGCCGGCCCCCGTGGCTCCAGACTCGGTAGGGCTCGAGGACCCGATCCGGCTGTGTTGACCGTAGATCGTGGCGTAGAAACCCTTGGCCTCCACCGGCGCGCGCGCCTGCGCCTGCGCGGCGGCGGGCATCAGGGCGAGGAGCAGGAGGGGGCCTGACAAACGGGAGAGATAAGGCATGAACATGATCGATGAACCGAATGAGGGTTGAGGGTTGCTGCCCTCCTCGAGAGCGGCAGCCCGCTCAGGCTGCGCTGCGCCCCTGCGCCAGGCAAGCGACTCTGCACCAGCGGTCGGCCGATTGAACGAGCGGCGCTAGTTCCCGCGCGTGCCACCGCCCGGCCGGCTCGCGGTCAGGCACCCTTCAGCCGGGCCTCGCCTTCAAGGGCCAGCGCGACCATCGAGAGCGCGTGGCGGACGATCTGTTTCTCGACCTCGGGTGCGAGTTCCAGATGCGGCATCGCGTCGGCATGGGCGATGCTCGCGAGCCCGTGCATCGTCGACCAGACGAACAGGGCGTTCGCATCGACCCGGGCCCGCTGGTCGGGGCCCGCCCCGTGGACGCGGCGCAGCACGTTGCGGAGGACGTCGAAGGCGTGAAGGGCGGCGAGCTCTGCGTCGCGTGCCAGCGCCCTATGGCACCGCAAAGACGACCCGACTCCGACCCGCCAGCCCGAACTGGCGACACGGCCCTGCGCGCCCTGGCATGCCTCGAAACGATCGCGCAGCAGAAGGGGCTCGACGAGGTATCGATGCGCGACGTCGCTCGGAGCGTGGGCGTCTCGCTGGCGGCGCTTCAGCACCACTACCCGACCAAGGCCGCCCTGTTCGACGCGTTCGTCCAGCACACCGTCGACGGCTACCGCGAGCGCATCGCACGCATCGCAGCGGAGAGTGACGGGCGCGCCAGGCTGATCAACATCATCGGCTTCGTGGCAAGCGAGACGCTGCTGGCTGCCCGCGGCGGCGTGCTGATGATGATCGAGGCCCGCACCCACCACGACGACGCCTCGCGCCAGGCCTGGCAGCGTTTCATGCGCACCTATCTCGAGGTGTTGAGCGCGATCGTGGCAGCCGAGTTCCCGGACATGACGCCCGACGAGGTGTTGCACAGCGCCATGCTGATGTGTGCGCAGCTGGAGGGCCTCGCGAGTCCGTACGAGGCGGCCTGCGCGCTTGGCGCCGATCCCGCAACGCTCCTCGAGGCCGCCGTCCGAACCGTGGCTTCGATCCCGGCGATGCGCCTGGCGGGCAGGGGGGATGTGGCACCGGGCACCTGATCGCTGCGCCCGTCAGCGTTCGGGGCACACAGCCGGGTGCCCGTTCTCGTCCCGAACGGCATCTCGTCGCTCGCAGGCGGGGCCGTGGATGATTCGATCGATGTAGGACAGGTAGGCGTCGCTGCCAGGCGGCCACTGGCGGCAGAAGCGCTCCATCCACGCACCGGGATCGAAGTCGACGCCGATCGCATCCACGTGGACATGGCCTGCGCCGGCGACGATGCCGAAGCGTCGCTCGGCGCCCTGGAAGGGTGACAGGGCCACGCGAGTCAGCAAGCCCGCGCCGTCTGCCGCAAAGTTGGGCATGCCCGTGGCCCCGTTGTTCAACACCCAGCGCGGCTCGCCGCCCGTGCCTGCGGCCAGCGCCTGAAAGACCGGAAGACAGGTGTGCGTGCAGGCGAAAGCATCGACGGCTGCCCGGTCGAGCCAGTGCCGTGCAAGCTGGCGATGAGCTGCGTCGCGCAGGTGCTCCTGCGCGAAGCCCCAGCCTGCCAGCGAGGTCGCATCGCCATGGACGATGCCCAGGCGTAGCGGCCCCACATCGGCCCGTTGCCACATGGGCAGGGCCCCGAGTTCAGCCCGGTGCTCGGGGGTGGCCGCCTGCCGCAGGCGCAGCATGATCCGGTTCGAGCGCTCGACGACGCTCTGCCCGACCCAATCGGGGTAGGCGCAGCCGCAGCCGACATCGCCATCGTCGTCGTCGGACGTCAGCTCGGTCTCGACATTGCCGCGCAGCGCCTCATGCGCCAGCACGGTGGCCTGGATACGCGCAAAGACCTCCGGGTCGGCGTCGAACCAGTGGAAGTCCCCATTGAACACCAGCCGCTTGCGCCCGCGCTCGCGCTCGAAGAGCTCGAGCACACGCTCGAGCGCCAGCTCATTGCCGTACAGACCTCCGACCACGTAGAGCACCTCGAGCGACTGCAGCCGCGACGGGGCATCGGCGCGGAACACCTCCGGCGCGTAGCGGTAGTGCAGCGGGCAGCTGCGGCCCGGCGTCGCGAGGTCGGGGGCGGCGTTGATCGCGGTGCCGGGCGAGTCATGGATGGGCATCGACGTGGTGACCTGTGCAAGGTGATCGGACGTTCAGGCTTGCGCCGGGCCGATGAGCCGCACGGCTGCGGCTGCCCGGCCGACGGGGTTTCATCGCGCGTCGTTCAGCGCCCAGTCGTAGTCGGTGAAGCTGATGGTCACTGCGCCGGCGCGGATCCGCGCGCGGTCGGCTACTGCGTCGGCCAGCTGATCGGCAAAACGCGCCGCGAACGTCTCCAGCGATGCGATGCCGCGGTGCCCGAGCCGGAAGTCCTCGCCGTACCAGTCGAAGATCTTCGACAGCTCGAGCCGGCCGCGCTGCGCGTTGAAGCGATTGCGCGTGCGGTCGGCCATGAAGCGCAGGGCCTGTTCATCCATCTGCGCATCCAGACGCTGCGCGACGAAGGCCTCTTCGCGCATCGCCGGGCAGCCGATGCTGGCGCAGTTGACCGCGAAGTGCACCCGGGGGTCGTCGTAGTCGCCGCGCTTCCGCAGCATCGCATGCTCGATATCGTCGAGCGATACCTTCTCGCCCAGCAGCGCAATCCACCGGGGCTTCCAGGGGCTGGCCAGCAGGCTGCCCAGATCCTTGATCGACTTCAGATCGGGGTATCGGGTCAGGATGAGCTCGACGGTCCAGGCGTTGTAGGCGTTGATCAGGAATGCCTGACGCTCGGCCCGGGCCCATCCTGCGAAGGCGGCAGGCGTCACGGCCGACAGGGTGTCGAGGTACGTTCTCAGCGCCGCACGGTCTGCGGCAAAGCCGGCATACGCGACCTGGCTGGCCTGCCCGCCGCGCAGCAGTCGCACGTGCTTGCGCAGCAGCGCGGTCCAGGCCGCGTGGCTGTGGTCGAAACCCGGGGTCTGAGCCCGTACCGGCAAAGGCTGAAGCAAGGCTTTGGGGGCCGTCAGAGCAGCCAGTACGATAACCGGCCAGTGGCGTCTGTTCAGAGCCGTCATGTCCGCTCCCAGGCGTGGTAACGCTCCACCCAGCGCAGCAGCCGGCGAGGCGCATGGGCCCGCTTCCATACGCCAGCGGCGTATTTGTTGGCCTCCGACAAGGTGGGGTAGGTATGGATGGTGCCGAGGATCTGGTTCAGACCGAGGCCGTGCTTCATGGCCAGCACGTACTCGGCCAGCAGATCGCCGGCGTGCTCGCCGACGATGGTCACGCCCAGGATGCGGTCCTTGCCCGGTACGGTGAGCACCTTCACGAAGCCGTGCGCGGTGCCGTCGGCGATCGCGCGGTCGAGATCGTCGATGCCGTAACGCGTCACTTCGCAAGCCACGCCCAGCGCCTCCGCTTCCATTTCGCTCAATCCCACGCGCGCGACCTCGGGGTCGGTGAAGGTGGCCCAGGGGATCACGCGGTAGTCGGCCTTGAAGCGGCGGAAGCGGCCGAACAGCGCATTGACCACGGCGTACCAGGCCTGGTGCGCCGCCGTGTGGGTGAACTGGAACGGTCCGGCCACGTCGCCCACGGCGTAGATGTTGGGGTACAGCGTCTGCAACCAGGCATTGGTCGCGATGGTCTGGCGCGGCGTGAGCGGGATGCCCAGCTCCTCCAGTCCGTAGCCGGTGACCCGCGGGCTGCGGCCCACGGCGCACAACAATGCGTCGAAGGGGATCACCACCTCCACACCGCCAGCCTGGGCGCTGGTCTTGGCAAGCAACCGCTTCTCGCCATCCACCACCTCCACGCGCACCGCCTGGTGCCCGGTGAGCACGTTAACGCCATCGGCGCGCAGCGAGGCGGCCACGAGTTCGGAGACTTCCGGGTCTTCGCGCCCCAGGATGCGAGGTGCCATCTCCACCTGCGTGACGACGCTGCCCAGCCGGGCGAAGCTCTGCGCGAGTTCGCTGCCGATCGGGCCGCCCCCCAAGACCACCAGGCGCTTCGGAAGCTCGCTCAGACCCCATACCGTGTCGCTGGTCAGGAAACCCGCTTCCCGCAGGCCGGGGATCGCCGGTACCAAGGGGCTGGCCCCGGCGGCGATGACGATGTTCTTCGTTGTGAGCGTCTGCGTGCGGCCATCCGCCCGCTTCACCTCCACCGTCCAGGGGCTGGTGATGCGGGCGTGGCCCTGCAGCACCTCAACGCCCAGGCCGGTATAGCGCTCGATGGCGTCGTGCGGCTCGATCTCGCGGATGACGCCGTGCACGCGCTTCATCACAGCGGCAAAGTCCACGCGGCCCGCCGCATCGGCCACGCCCAGTTCATGCGCCTTCGTCAGCTGCCGCGCCATCTTGGCCGAACGGATCAGCGCCTTGCTCGGCACGCAGCCGTAGTTCAGGCAGTCGCCGCCCATCTTGTGGCCTTCGATCAGCGTGACCCTGGCCTTGACGGCAGCGGCGATGTAGGCCGAGACCAAGCCGCCGGCCCCGGCGCCGATGACGACGAGGTTGCGATCGAAGGAGGGCGGCTTCGGCCACTTCGCATAGACCTTGCGCCGCGCCAGCCAGGCGACGCCGGCCTTGCCCAGCAGCGGGAACAGGCCCAGCAGCACGAAGCTGCCCAGCAGCGCGGGCGAGAGAATGTCGCTCGACGACCGGATCGCCGCCAGCCGCGTGCCCGCGTTCACGTACACCGCGGTTCCGAGGAGCATGCCGAGCTGGCTGACCCCATAGAAGCGGCCTGCGCCCATCGGCGTCAGACCCATCAGCAGGTTGATCAGCCAGAACGGGAACGCCGGTACCAGGCGCAGGGTCAGCAGGTAGAAGGTGCCGTCCTTGCGCACGCCTTCGTTGATGGGCGCCAGCACCTTGCCGAAGCGCGCCTGGATGCTGTCGCGCAGCAGGTAGCGCGCCACCATGAAGGCCAGCAGCGCGCCCAGGCTGGAGGCGAAGCTCACCAGCAGCAGGCCCCAGCCCAGTCCGAACATCGCGCCGGCAGCCAGCGTCAGGATGGCCGCCCCGGGGATCGACAGCGCCGCAGCGGCCACGTAGATCGCAAAGAAGACCGCAGCCGTGGCCAGCGGCTGCGCCTGCACCTGCGACTGCAACGCATCGCGGCTGGCCTTGAGGTTGTCCAGGGTCAGGAGCGCGCCCAGGCCGACGTGCTGCCAGGCCCACCAGGCCGCCAGCGCCACGGCAGCCACCCCGGCCCAAAGCAGGGCCTTCGGGGCGCGGGCCATCAACGCCCGGCCTTGCTCGTGCGAGCGACAGCAACCTCCGTGGCGACAGATGCAGTGCTCTCCAGCGCTCCGCCGCAGCTGCTGCCCTGACCGGCCGTGCAGCCGTAGCAGTGGTCGGCGATGCGGATGGCCGTGCCCGCAGGATCGTGGCGCAGCAGGTCACGCACATGCGGTCGCGCCTGCCCGTCCACGCTGGCGCGCAGGCCCAGCATCTGGTTGAAGTCGCAGTCGTAGAGGCAGCCCTGCCAGTCGACGCTGAGCAGGTTGCGGCACATCACCGTTTCGAGGTTTTCGCTGCGGTAGCTGTCGCGCAGCAGCTGCATGTAGGTGCCGAACGTTCCCTTGCTGATCAGCGCGCTGCCGAAGCGCTGGATCGGCATGTTGGTCAGCGCGAACAGGTGGTCGAAGCGAATGCCGAAGTGCTGCAGCAGCTCGCGCTTGTACGCCGTCTCCAGCGGTCCCTGCGACGGTGGCAGCGAGGCGCCCTGCGGGTTGTAGACGAGATTGAGCACCAGGCCACGGGCAGGGTCCCCGTAGCCCAGCGCATTGAGCTGCCGAAGGCCGGCGATGCTGCGCTCGAATACACCGTCGCCGCGCTGGCGATCGACGTTGGCCGGCGAGTAGCACGGCAACGACGCGGTGACCTCCACGCCTTGCTCGGCCAGGAATGCCGCGAGGCCCTCCTGCCCCGGCTCGGACAGGATGGTGAGGTTGCAGCGATCGATGACCCGCACGCCCAGCGCCCGGGCCTGCCGCACGAGGCGGCGGAAGTGCGCGTTCAGCTCCGGCGCACCGCCGGTGAGGTCCAGCGTCGAGACCCCGCGCGCACGCAGCACCTCGATCACCAGCGCGACCGTGCCGCCGTCCATCATCTCGGTGCGCTGCGGGCTGGCTGCCACGTGGCAGTGCAGGCAGCTCTGGTTGCACTTGTAGCCCAGGTTGACCTGGAGGGTATCGAGCGTCCGGCGCCGGATCGGCGGGAAGTCGGTCGCGGTGAGCAAGGGCAGGGTGGCGTGCATGGATGATGAACCAGTCTGGCGTTGGGTGTCGGCTGCGCGATGATCGTCATTCGTCCGGGAGCCCCGAACGGTTACGGCGCAATCACCATCGACGGCCGACTTGTTCGATCCGGGCCTGCTCCGCGTCAGGGCCTCGACTCGGTCAACCGGCGACCCAGCGACAGCGCGTACGGTGCCGGCCGCGCCAGCAGCACCGGATCGGCCGACGGCCTGATGCCCTCAGGCAGAACCAGCGGATTGAAGGTGACCTTGTCACACGCACCGCCGGCCGATGGCTCGACCCTGTCGATCACGAGCCGGCCTGCCGTGACCACGGTTCGGTCGTCGGGCCAGGCCTGGGTCGGATCGGTGATCGGATCGCCCGCGCGCGCCAGCTGGAACTGGAAGGTGAACGACACCGGCGCCGTCCCCACGCGCCGGCGCAACTCGTCGGCGAGGAAGTGGTCCGGCAAGGACTTCAGCTCGTCGTCGGAGAGGCCTCTGATTCCCGCCTCGGGCACGAACTGGTAGCGTGCGAAGCGCGCCTCACCGCGACCATCCACCAGTTCGAACGCGTTGGTGCTCCAGTACTGAACGGTTCCGAAGCTGGCTGGAACCGGCGCCTGCGACAGGTAGGCTGCCTGCCGCAAGGTCTCGGGATGCGCGTCGTTGAAGGCCTTCAGCTTCTGTGGATCGGGTCTCCCAGTTGCGGGGTCGGGTGTGCGAGCCTGCAGGAATCCGGCGAAGTGTTCGGGTCTGGCGACGAAGAAAACGGGCGCGGACAGCACGGCCATCTGCCATTGCTGGCCGTCTGCACCGCTCATCGCGATCGCGAGCCCGCGCACGGTGCGACCCTTGTCGCTGGCCTTCGGGTTGGGGCCGCCCACCGAGAAGCGCACGACGACCGGAACAGGCTCGCCGGAGAACACCCTGGCGGTGGTGAGTGCGCGGCCGGCTGCGTTGCCGATGAAGACTCCGCTTGCACAGAGCCCCTTGGCATGTGAACGCCGGAACGACGGCTGCTTGCCGAAGAGGCCCTCAAGGGCCTCGATCTGCGCCTGTGGTGTCGATGCCTGCGCCTGCGCAGACACGGGAGCCGCGATCGCGGCGAGGACGGACAGTGCGACGACCGGCAAGGCGGTGGAGAGTCGACGGAATGGGTGGATGGGATGAGGGCTCCTGTATCGCGATTGCATATGATGTCGAGCCGGATGACCCAACGATCACGGATGCTTCAGGCAATACGAAAGGCCGGCCGATCTGGTTACGCGCAGGTCGGGCAAGCGAGAGCCGTAACGAATGTCCCGCGCTGAACGAACTGCTGATGATTCGGCCGTGATCGCGGCACTGGATGCCCGCGAGCGGCAGCTGCGCGGCTTGCTGATTCGCGCCCTCGACGGAGACAGCGCCGCCTACCACGCGTTTCTGAAGCAACTCGGCCCGCACCTGCGGGCGTACCTGCGGCGGCGACTGCAGTCGCAGCCCGACGATGTCGAGGACCTGGTGCAGGACACCCTGATCGCGCTTCACGAGCAACGTCATACCTACCGCACCGACCTGCCGGTCACCGCATGGGTGCAGGCCATTGCCCGCTACAAGCTGATCGACCTGCTGCGTTCGCGGCGGAGCCGCCAGGATCTGCACGAGCCGATCGAGGACCACCTGTCGTTCCTCGCGCTCGACGACACCGAAGCCCGTGACGCGCGCCACGACGTCGAAGCGCTGATGCGCAAGCTGCCCGACCATCAACGCCTGCCGATCCTGCACACCAAGTTGCACGGGCTGTCCGTGGCCGAGGCCGCCGTCGTGACCGGCATGTCGGAGTCGGCGATCAAGGTCGGGGTGCACCGGGGAATCAAGGCACTGGCCGCCAGGCTCGTGGGGCGACGATGAACACGGATGACCTGATCGAGAGACTCGCCACCGACCTCTCTCCGGCGCCGCGGCGGGCGTTCGAGCGCCGGCTCACAATCGGCCTGCCGATCGGCATGCTCGCATCGGTGTTGATCGTCTGGCTCGGCTACGGGCTGCGCGCCGACTTTCCCGCGGTCATCGGCACCCCGATGCTGTGGGTCAAGTTCGCCTGGCCCGCCGTTGTGGCCTGGATCGCCTGGCGGCTGATCGAGCGGCTAGCGACCCCGGGTCGCAGTCTCGGCCGATTGCAGCTCGCGCTATGGGCGCCAGCAGCCGCGATGTCGGCGCTAGCTGCTGCCGCCTGGTTCGGTGCCCAGCCCACCGAGAGGGTCGAGCTGCTGATGGGCAGCACCTGGAGCGCCTGGATCATGTGCATCGCCAGCATCGTGCTCAGCGCATTGCCGATCCTGGCGGCGGGCCGCTGGGCACTGGCGCGCGCCGCACCGACCGACCTGCCGCGCACGGGTGCGGCCGCCGGCCTGCTTGCCGGAGCCTTGGGTACCATGGTCTATGCGCTGCACTGCCCCGAGCTCGACGCTCCGTTCCTGCTGGTGTGGAACGGGCTCGGCATGGTGCTCGCCGCCGCGCTTGGCGCGGTGCTCGCACCGAGGTTGATGCGCTGGTGATCCGATCCTGTCGCCGGAGTTCTGCGGGATGCAGGCGCTATTCAAGCCACCGGCGCCGCCGACGGTCCGCGTCGGCGAGGTCATCGCCTTCGGCAAGCCGATCGTGCGACCGCCTCGGTGTGTCGATGACCGAAGCTTCACGGCTGGCGCGCCGGCTCCTTCACCCGGAACCAGGCCGCGTACATCGCCGGCAGCGAGAGTAGGGTGAGGGCGGTGGCCACGATCAGGCCACCCATGATGGCCACTGCCATCGGCCCCCAGAAGACGCTGCGCGTCAGCGGGATCATCGCCAGCACGGCGGCGGCCGCCGTCAGCACGATAGGCCGGAAGCGCCGCACGGCGGCGTCCACGATCGCGTCCCAGGTGGCCACGCCACGGGCGCGGTCCTGCTCGATCTGGTCGATCAGGATCACCGAGTTGCGCATGATCATGCCCATCAGCGCGATCACGCCGAGCAGCGCCACGAAGCCGAAGGGCCGATCCAGGATGATCAGCGCGCCCGCGACGCCGGCAATGCCCATCGGGCCGGTCAGAAAGACCAGCATCGCGCGCGAGAAGCTCTTCAGCTGCAGCATCAGCAGCGTGAAGATGATGAAGAGCATGACCGGCACGCCGGCCGCTATCGACCCCTGACCCTTCTGGCTCTCCTCGAGCGCGCCCGCGATCTCGATGGCATAGCCCGCGGGCATCTTCGCCTGCAGCGCCTGCAATGCCGGCCACACGGCCATCGTGACTGACGGCCCCTGCAGCCCCTCGGCAACGTCGCCCTGCACCGTGACCGCGTACTGCCGCCCTTCGCGCCACATGACGCCGGGCTCCCAGTCCAGGCGCACGCGCGCGATCTGCGCGAGCGGGATCGAGCGGCCCGAGGCCGTGGGCAGGTAGGCGCTTTCCAGGTCGTTGATGGCGTCGCGCTCGTCGCGCGGCTGGCGCAGCACGATGTCGACGAGCTTGTCGCCCTCGCGGTACTGGCCCACCGTGACGCCCGACAGCAGCGTTCGGCTGGCCTGCGCGATGGACTGGCTCGTGACCCCGAGCGCGCGGGCCTTGTCCTGGTCCACCTCCAGGCGCAGCACCTTCACGCGTTCGTTCCAGTTGTCGTTCACACCGCGCATGGAGGGGTGGGCGCTCAGCACTGCGCGCGCTTCGTCGGCCCACTTGCGCACGACCGCAGCGTCGGGCCCGACGATGCGAAACTGCACCGGGTAGGGCACCGGCGGCCCATTGGGCAGCAGCGTCACGCGTCCGCGCGCCTCGGGGAACTCGCTGGCCAGCAGCGCCGGCAGGCGCCGCCGCAGTTCCTCGCGCGCCTTCAGGTCCTTGGGCAGCAGGATGGTCTGCGAGACGTTGCCCTGCGGGAAGATGGTGTCCAGCGGCAGGTAGAAGCGCGGCACGCCCGAACCCACCCAGACGGTGACCGTATCGATACCCGGCTCGCGCATCATCCGCGCCTCGAAGCGGCGCGCCAGGGCCTCGCTTTCGCGAACGGTCGTACCCTCGGGCAGCCACAGGTCGACCAGAATTTCGGGGCGGCTCGAGTCGGGGAAGAACTGCTGCTGCACGCGGCTCATCCCGGCCAGGCCTGCGGCGAAGATCGCCAGCGTGGCGACGATGGTCAGCCAGCGGTGGCGCACGCAGGCGTCCACCAGCCGCCGAAAGCCGTTGTAGAAGGGCGTGTCGAAGAGCTCGTGCGCATGCCCCTCGCCGCGGGGCCGGTTGCGCAGCAGCGCCGCGCCCATCCAGGGCACGAAGTAGACCGACACGACCCAGGAGATGACCAGCGCCGCCGACGTGACGGCGAAGATCGCGAAGGTGTATTCCCCGGTGACCGATTTCGCCAGGCCGATCGGCAGGAAGCCGGCCGCCGTGATCAGGGTGCCGGTGAGCATGGGCATCGAGGTGACGTCGTAGGCGTAGGTGGCGGCGTAGAGCTTGTCGTGCCCCTCCTCGAGCTTGCGCACCATCATCTCGACCGCGATGATCGCATCGTCCACCAGCAGGCCCAGCGCGATGATCAGCGAGCCCAGCGAGATCTTGTGCAGGCCCACGCCCCAGTAGTACAGGGTCACGAAGGTGATGGCCAGCACCAGCGGGATGGT
>JBILUW010000081.1:0-14442 GCA_044370795.1 Burkholderiaceae bacterium | reverse complement strand
CTCGCCGACGTGCGCGGCCGCGAGATCGCCATGATCTTCCAGAACCCGCGGGTCGCGCTGAACCCGATCCGGCGGGTCGGCGACCAGATCGGTGACGTGCTCGAGCGCCACACCACCACGCTCGCGCGCGACCGCTCGGCCCGTTCGGCGGCCATGCTGCAGGCGGTGCGCATCCCCGACCCCCAGCGCCGGGCCCGCGCCTATCCGTTCGAGATGTCGGGCGGCCAGTGCCAGCGGGTGATGATCGCGATGGCGCTGTCGTCGAATCCGGCGCTGCTGATCGCCGACGAACCGACCACCGGCCTGGACGTCACCACGCAGGCGGCGATCATGCAGCTGCTGCGCGACGCCGCCGCCGACCGCGAGATGGCCACGGTGCTGATCACGCACGATCTCGCACTCGCCAGCGAGAACTGCGACCGCATCGCCGTGATGCACGCCGGGCACATCGTCGAGGTGGCCCCCACGCGCGAACTGTTCGAGCGGCCGCGCCATCCGTACACGGCCGCGCTGATCCGCTCGGTGCCGGCGAGCGCCGGATCGCTGACCGACCTGCAACCCATCCCCGGCTCGCTGCCCGACCTGCGCGCCGCTGACATCCCCGCCTGCCGCTTCGCCGACCGCTGCCCGCGCGCCCAGCCGGTGTGCCGCAGCGCGCCGCTGCCGGTCGCCCTCGACGGCGCATCGATGGTCGCCTGCCACTTCCCGCTATGAACGCTGCCGCCCCCCTGCTCGAGGTCAGTCACCTCGCCAAGCGCTTCCCGATGCGCCGGCGCCTGTTCAGCCGCGCCGCGCCGTCCTTCCTGCATGCGGTCGACGACGTGGGCTTCGCCATCGCCGCCGGCGAGTGCGTGGGCCTGGTCGGCGAATCGGGCTGTGGCAAGTCGACGCTGGTGCGGGTGCTTGCCCGTCTGCTCGATGCCACCGAGGGCAGCATCGCGTTCGACGGCGAGGATCTGGCCGCCGTGCCCGCCGCCCGCTTCGCCGGGCATCCGCGCCGGCGCGAGGTGCAGGTGGTCTTCCAGGACCCCACCGAATCGCTGAACCCGCGCTACACCGCAGCCGACAGCATCGCCGAGCCGCTGCGCCTGCTCGAGGGGCTGCGCGACCGCGCCGAGATCGCGCGCCGGGTCGAGGCCGCCGCCGCCGACGTCGGCCTGCCGGCGAGCCTGCTCGGGCGCTTCCCGCACCAGCTCTCCGGCGGCCAGAAGGCGCGGGTCAACATCGCACGCGCGGTGGCGGTGCGTCCACGTCTGCTGATCCTCGACGAGCCCACCGCCGCGCTCGATGTCTCGGTGCAGGCGATCGTGCTGGCGCTGCTGGCAGAGCTGCGCGCCAAGCTCGGCCTGGCCTATCTGTTCGTGTCGCACGACCTCAACGTGGTGCGGCTGATGTGCGACCGCGTGATGGTCATGTACCTCGGGCGCATCGTCGAATCGGGGCCGGCGGCCGAGGTCTTCGCGAACCCGGCCCATCCCTACACCCGGCTGCTGGTCGATGCCCTGCCGCGGCTGGGCCCGGCTGCCGCCGCGGTGCAGCTGCCCGCCGGCGAGCCAACCAGCCCGATCGATCCCGACCCGAAGCAGTGCCGCTATGCTTCGCGCTGCTCGCAGGCGCGGCCGCGCTGCTCGGAGGTCGCTCCCGGGTTGCGGCATGCCGGCCCCGGGCGCGAGGTCGCCTGTCATTTCCCGCTGCTCGACACCCTCACGGAGAACGTCGGATGAACCCGCCAGACCTTGCCGCCTACGTCGACGCGGCGCTCGCCATGCACGGCTTGCGGCTGAGCGAACCTGCCCGCGACGAAGTGCTCAAGCAGTTCACCCTGGGCGCCACCATCGCCGCCGGCTTCCTCGATCTGCCGCTGGGCCCGGAGGACGAGATGGCGCCGGTCTTCACGCCGGTGTCGCGGCCATGAGCGCGCCCGCCTGCGCCACGCCGATCGGCGACGCCCTCGCGCTTGCCCGCCAGGTTCGCGACGGCACGCTCAGCGCCACCGCTCTCGTCGAGCAGACGCTGGCCGGCATCGCCGCCCGCGGGCATCTGGGCAACGCCTTCACGCTGGTCACGGCCGAGCGCGCCCGCGCCCAGGCGCGGGCCATCGACGCGCAGCGCGCCGCCGGGCAGGCCCTGCCGCCGCTGGCCGGCGTGCCCTTCGCGGTCAAGAACCTGTTCGACATCGCCGGCGAGATCACGATGGCCGGCTCCAAGGTGAATGCCTCGCTGCCGCCCGCGAGCGCCGACGCCAGCCTGGTGCGGCGCCTGACCGACGCCGGCGCCATCCTGGTGGGCGCGCTCAACATGGACGAGTTCGCCTACGGCTTCACCACCGAGAACAGCCACGTCGGGCCGTGCCGCAACCCGCACGATCGCAGCCGCCTGGCCGGCGGCTCCTCGGGCGGCTCGGCGGTGGCCGTGGCCGACGGGCTGGTGCCGCTCACCCTGGGCAGCGACACCAACGGCTCGATCCGCGTGCCCGCCTCGCTGTGCGGCGTCTTCGGCCTGAAGCCCACCTACGGCCGGCTCTCGCGCCACGGCAGCTTCCCCTTCGTGGCCAGCCTCGATCACGTCGGGCCGTTCGCCGGCACGCTGGCCGATCTGGCGCTGTGCTACGACCTGCTGCAGGGCCCCGACGCCGCCGATCCGGCCTGCGCCCAGCGCCCGCTCGAACCGGTCAGCGACGCGCTCGACGAAGGCGTGGCCGGGTTGCGCATCGCGCGCCTGGAGGGCCACTTCGAGCGCTTCGCCGGGCCGGTGGCCCGCGCCTCGCTCGATCGGGCCTGCGCGGCGCTGGGCGTGAGCCGGCGCGCGCAGTGGCCGCTCGCCTCCGAAGGCCGGGCGGCGGCCTTCGTGATCACCAGCAGCGAGGGCGGCGCGCTGCACCTGGCCGGGCTGCGCGAACGCTACGACGACTACGAGCCGCTCTCGCGCGACCGCTTCATCGCCGGCAGTCTGATGCCGGCGGCCTGGTACAACCGCGCCCAGCGGGTGCGCGCCCGCTACGCCCGCGCGGTGGCCGAGCAGTTCGCCGACGTCGATGTCTTTCTGGCGCCGGTCACGCCACTGCCCGCGCCACCCATCGGCGCCGAAACCGTCAGCGTCAACGGCATGACCCTGCCGGCGCGCGCCAGCATGGGCATCCTCACGCAGCCGGTGTCGTGCATCGGCCTGCCGGTGCTGGCCGCCCCGGTGCCCGTCGAGGGCGAGCTGCCGATGTCGATCCAGATCATCGCCGCCCCCTGGCGCGAGCGCGACGCCTTCCGCGTGGCGGCCGAACTCGTGCGTGCCGGGGTCTGCCGCGTGCCCGCGCCGCCGCCATCCGCCTGATCCTCTCCCGGAGCTCCTGCCATGCAGATCAACCAGCCCGATGTACTCGCCGAAGTGAGCGCCGCCTTCGCCCGCTACGAGCGGGCGCTGGTGACCAACGACGTCGCGGTGCTCGACGAACTCTTCTGGAACAGCCCGCACACGCTGCGCTACGGCGTGGCCGAGAACCTCTACGGCTACGATGAGATCCAGGCCTTCCGGGCCGGCCGACCCGCGGTCGGCCTCGCGCGCGAGGTGCTGCGCACCGTGATCACCACCTACGGCACCGACTACGCCACCGCCAACATCGAGTTCCGGCGCGAGGGCGCGGCCCGTACCGGCCGGCAGAGCCAGACCTGGGCGCGCATGCCCGAGGGCTGGCGGGTGGTGGCCGCCCACGTCAGCCTGATGGCTGCCTGAGCCGCTCGCCCGCCGCCGACCAGGACCCTCCGTGGGCGCCAACGATCAGGCAGCAACGCTGCACCCCTCGCTCGCCGATGCCGTCTACGACCGGGTCAAGGACGACATCGCCGAGTTCCGGCTCGTCCCGGGCGACCGCTTCACCGAAGGCGAGATCGCGCTGCGCCTGGGGGTGTCGCGCACGCCGGTGCGCCAGGCGCTGTTCCGGCTGCAGCGCGAAGGCTTCGTGCAGGTGCATTTCCGCTCGGGCTGGCAGGTGCAGCCCTTCGATTTCGAGCTCTTCGAGCACCTCTACGACCTGCGGGTGGTGCTCGAGACCACGGCCGCACAGCGCCTGTGCGACGCGGCGGCCAGCCGGGTCGATCGAGCACGGCTGGACGCGCTGCAGGCCTTCTGGGGCGTGCCGCCCGCCGAGCGCCGGATGGACGGGCGCCTGGTCTCGCGCCGCGACGAGGACTTCCACGCCACGCTGGTCGAGGCCACCGGCAATCCGGAGCTGGCCCGCGTGCACCGCGAGGTCACCGAGCGCATCCGCATCGTGCGCCGCCTCGACTTCACCCAGCCCGAGCGCGTGCACGCCACCTACGACGAGCACGCGAAGATCGTCGCGGCGCTGCTGCGCCGGCGCAGCGACCAGGCCACGCTGCTGCTGCGCAGCCACATCGAGGCGAGCAAGGCCGAGGTGCGCAAGCTCACGCTGCACAACCTGCACCTGGCGCGCCGCGGCGCGCGTCGCTGAAAGCAAGGATGTCGCGGGGCGCGGCGGCCCCGCGGGGGCTCAGGCGGGCCGGGCCGCCTGCATCGCGACCGCGAAGCGCGCGACCTCCTCGCCGACCGTCTCGCAGGCCTTGATGGCGGCGGGGTCGGGATCGCGGCCGGGCGCGCCGAAGGGCTTGGTGCTCGAGGCGATCGCGGCACCGTAAGGCGTGGGCCAGCCGCGCAGCGCATGCACGACCGCGCGCAGGGCCATCATGGTGGTGCCCATCGCCTGCGCGCCGTCGGCGCACACGATGCAGCCCACCGAGCGGCCCTCGAGGTACACGCGCTCATCGGTGCGCATGTCCTCGGTGTAGTCGATCGCGTTCTTGACCAGGCCCGAGATGCCGCCGTGATAGGCCGGCGTGGCGATGATCACGCCGTCAGCGCGGCGCAGCGCGTCGATCATGGCCTGAGCCTGCGGGCTGCGCCCGGGCGCAGCCGGATCGTAGGGCTCGCCGGGCAGATCGCCCGCGCCGAAGATGCGCGTCTCGCAGCCCAGCGCGCGCGCGCGCTCGAGCGCGACCGTCAGCGCCCGTTCGGACGTGGAGCCGCTGCGGGTGGTGCCGCCGATGCCGACGATGAACGGTCGCAAAGCCATGTAGGGATTCCCAGGACGAGCCGGCGAGTCTACCAAGGGCGCCGGCTGAAGCCGCCCTATCCCCGGTGACCGATTCCATTTTGACCGGCCGGCCGGCCGCGGCGCCGGCAGCAGCCCACCGCGCGCGCCATCGCTGACGCCGCGCAAGCGGCGACCGGGAATCGCAGGGGATGACTGGACAGCCGCGCCGCGCGCGCAGTACAAACGACCCGACGGCCTTCCTGCCGTTGCGGGCGGCAGAGCGCTGCAAGAAAGGCGCCACCCATGCTCGCGCAACCATCCGAGGAGACACTCCGTGAGCCATCGCATGCGTTTCGGCATCTTCCTGGCGCCCTTTCACAAGCCGGGCATCAACCCCACGCTCGCGCTCGAGCAGGACCTCGAGCTCATCCAGTGGCTCGACCGCTGCGGCTACGACGAAGCCTGGTGCGGCGAACATCATTCGGCCGGCTCCGAGATCAGCGCTTCGCCCGAGATCCTCATGGCGGTGGCCTCGCAGCGCACCCGCCACATTCGCCTGGGCACCGGCGTGGTCAGCGTCTCGTACCACAACCCGCTGTGGGTGGCCGAGCGCATCGTGCAGCTCGACCACCTCACGCGCGGCCGCGTGATGCTCGGCGTAGGCCCGGGCTCGCTGCCCAGCGACGGCATCATGATCGGCATCTCGCAGTCGCAGACCCGGGGCCTGCTCGAGGACGGCCTGGGCATCATCATGAAGCTGCTGACCTCCGACGAGCCGGTCAGCTTCAAGAACGACCGCTGGGAGCTCAACGAGGCGCGCCTGCACCTGCGCCCCTACTCGAACCCGCTGTTCGACATCGCGGTGCCGGCGGTGGCCTCGCCCACCGGCCCCAAGCTCGCTGGCATGCACGGTGTCGGGCTGCTCTCGATCGGCGCGACCACCGCGGCCGGCTTCGACGCGCTGGCACTGCACTGGGATGTCATGGAGGAGCAGGCGCGGCACTACAAGACCCGGGTCGATCGCAACAAGTGGCGCCTCGTGGGCCTCGTGCACTGCGCCGAGACCATGGATCAGGCGTACCGCGACGTCGAGTACGGCATCGAGCAGTGGTTCGACTACTTCCAGGCGGTCGCAGCCTTCCCGCAGATGGCCGTGCCAGGCAGCAACGTCAAGGAGATGATCTCCTTCGTCAACGATTCGGGCTTCGGCGCGATCGGCACGCCCGACATGGTCAACGCCCAGATCGAGCGGCTCTGGAACCAGTCGAATGGCGGCTTCGGGGCTTACCTGATGCTGGCCCACAACTGGGCCAACTTCGACGCCACGCGCAAGAGCTACGACCTGATCGCCCGCCACGTGTTCCCGCGCTGGCAGGGTCAGATGCAGTCGACGCTCGATGCGGCGGCGCGCGCTCGCGCCACCCGCCCGGCGCTGGCCGAGGTGCACTCGAAGGCCGTCGAAGCGGCCACCCAGCGCTTTGCCGACGAGAAGGCGCGCCGCGTCGCCTGACGCGTCGGCTGCGACCACACCGCGGGCTTCGCCCGCGCAAGCCTTGCTCGCTCAGGGCTTGCCGGAACCCGCGGCCGGTCGCGGCGCCAGGATCGCGTAGTTGCCGTTGGCCTGCGCGACCAGCCTGCCTTCGACGTACAGCCGCGACTCGAGGTTGGCGATGGTGCGGCCGCGGTTGAGCACCTCGGTGCGGCACAGCACCCGGCCGGCAAGCACCGGCCGGAAGTAGCTGATCTTGATCTCGATGGTCGCGCAGCTCTCGCCGGCCGCCAGCGACGGGTAGAGCGCCGCGCCCATGCCGGTGTCGGCCAGCGCGTAGAGCACGGCGCCGTGCACGACGCCGTGCGGGTTAAGGTGGCTGGGCGACACCGCCAGCGACATCTCGCTCGTGCCGGCTTCACGGCTGTCGGTGCGCAGGCCGATCAGGTCGGCGAACGGGTGATCGTGCATCGATTCCTCGCGCAGGCCGGTGACGGGGCGGCCCGTTCATCATGATCGCGCAGAGGCGCCGATCGCAGGCGCGTTCCCCGCGGCGTCCGGCACGACGCGGGCATTCCCGGACCTTCGTCGCCCCGGCCGCCTTGCCGTGGTCGGCCGCCCGTGCGAGCCTGCCCCGCGATGTCGTCCTTCGTCCAGGTTCCGCCGCGCGCGCTCGCGATGCTCGTCGTCCTCACGCTGGTGTGGGGCACCAACTGGCCGCTGTTCCCGCTGGCGCTGCAGGAGATCTCGGTCTGGACCTTCCGCTCGATCACGGCGCCGGTCTCGGGCCTGATCCTGCTAGCGGTCGCGCGCCTGCGCGGCATGCCGATGACCATTCCGCGCGAGCACTGGCCCACGATCGGGCTGGCGAGCTTCTGCTACCTGGTGGTCTGGAACATCTGCAGCACCTACTCGGCGCTGCTGATCCCGTCCGGTCAGGCGGCGGTGCTCGGCTACACGATGCCGCTGTGGTCGGCGCTGCTTTCGTGGGCGCTGCTCGGCGAGCGCATGAGCCGCAGGCTGCTGCTTGCGCTGGCGCTGGGCATGGCGGCGGTCGTGCTGCTGATGGTGCCCTCGTTCGGCGCCTACGCCAACGCGCCCGCGGGCCTGGCCCTCGGGCTGCTCGCCGGACTGGGCTGGGCCGTGGGCACGCTGATCCTGAAGCGCCGGCGCATCGACGTGCCCGTCACGGTCCTTACCGGCTGGCAGATGCTGGTGGTCACGGTGCCGGTGTGCATGGTCGCGCTGGTCACGGGCACGCGCGAGTGGTTCGTGCCCAGCACGCAATCGATTGCCCTGATCGTCTACATCACGCTGGTGCCGCTTTGCATCGGCAACGTCTGCTGGTTCTCGATCGTCACGCTGCTGCCGGCGAGCGTCGCCGGGCTGTCGGTGATCGCGGTGCCGATGGTGGCGATGGTGTCGGGCGCCTGGCTGCTGGGCGAGCCGCTGGGGCCGCTGCAGCTTGCGGCCATGGCACTTTGCGCCGCGTCGCTGGGCCTCGCGCTGCTGCGACCGGCAACCGTCAGATGAGCCGCTCCTCGGGCGAGCGGATCTTGGACAGCGGCCGGCTGCGGGCGTCGGCCACCTTGAGCGGCACCTCGGTAACGCCGCCGTTCCACATCGGATCCTCGATGCTGTCGAAGACCGCGCGCAGCTTCTGCCCCCAGCTGTCGTGCAGCATCCGGAAGTACGGATTGTTCTCGTCGATGCACACGATGCGGTCGGTCTGGAAGTGGTCGGTCTCGTAGACGACCAGATCGAGCGGCAGCCCCACCGACAGGTTCGACTTGATCGTGGAGTCCATCGAGACCAGCGCGCACTTGGCCGCTTCGGCCAGCGGGGTGGCCGGCGTGATGACCCGGTCGAGCACCGGCTTGCCGTACTTCGACTCGCCGATCTGGAAGAACGGCGTCTCGCGGGTGGCCTCGATGAAATTGCCCGCCGAGTAGACCTGGTAGAGCCGCAGACCCTCGCCGCGGATCTGGCCGCCGAAGATCAGCGACACGTTGAAATCGACGCCGGCGTGCTTCAGCGACCCGGCATCGCGCGCATGAACCCGCCGCACGGCGGCGCCCAGCACGCGCGCGGCATCGAACATGCTGCGCGCGTTCCAGATGGTGATGGGCTCGGCGTCGTCGCTGTCCTTGAGCTGCTCGACCTGCAGGATCTCG
The DNA here is from genome assembly GCA_044370795.1 of Burkholderiaceae bacterium. Classification (GTDB taxonomy): domain Bacteria; phylum Pseudomonadota; class Gammaproteobacteria; order Burkholderiales; family Burkholderiaceae_E; genus Quisquiliibacterium. The sequence goes on along the minus strand of JBILUW010000081.1, from coordinate 5,738 downwards.
CGCACCGACTGCGAGATCGAGAGGTTGCCCGCCGACAGCAGCACCATGAAACGGTCGCCGGGTCGCTCATAGACGATCATCTTGCGAAAGGTGCTGATCTGGTCGAGCCCGGCGTTGGTGCGCGAGTCGGACAGAAAGACCAGCCCGGCATCGAGCTTGATGGCGATGCAGTAGGTCATGGTGGTGGACAGGCGGTGCGCAGTTCCAGGGAAGACTCTGATTATGCGCCGCGCACGGTCGCCGGGGCCGCGTCGCCCGGCTATCGCGGGGGCAAGCGCGGCGGCGGGTTATCCTGCGCGCCTTCGCGGCACCTCGCCCTCCGGTGTCCCGGCTGCACGGCCTGCGCCCGTGCCGGCGTTCGCAACCGTCGCGCCGCTACCGCCAACCCTGTCCCATCTTGCGCCCGTCTCCAGTCACGCTCTTCCCCGTCGGTGCCCTCCTGGTCAATGCGCTGGTCTGGGGACTGTCGTGGTGGCCCTTCCGCTGGCTCGCCGAGCGCGGCCTGCACCCGCTGTGGGCCACGGCAACCATCTACCTCGCGGCGCTCTTGCTGATCGCTATCCGCCGCCCGCGGGCGCTGGCGCTGGCCTTCAGCCATCCCGGCCTGCTGGCGCTGGGCGTGGCATCCGGCATCACGAACACCTGCTTCAACTGGGGGGTGAGCATCGGCGAGGTCGTGCGCGTGGTGCTGCTCTTCTACCTGATGCCGATCTGGGCGGTGCTGCTCGCCCGCGCGTTGCTCGGCGAGGCCCTGCGCCCGAGCTCGCTGGTCACGGTGCTGCTCGCAGTCATGGGCGCCGGCGTGGTGCTCTGGCAGCCCGGCCTGGGGGTGCCGATGCCGGTGTCGGCGGGCGACTGGCTCGGGCTGGCCGGCGGCGTGGGCTTCGCGCTCACCAACGTGCTGCTGCGCCGTCAGGCCGCCGACGACGCGTGGGCCCGGGCGGGCGCGATGTTCGCCGGTGGCGCGCTGCTGCCGGCGGCAGTGGCCATGGCGATGGTGGCGGCGGGTACGGCGGTCACGATGCCGGCGCTGGCCACCGACGCCTGGGGGCCGATGGTGTTGCTCGCGGCCGTCTTCGTGGTGGCCAATCTGGCGCTGCAGTACGGCGCGGCGCGCCTCCCCGCGCGCGTGACCGCGGTGGTGATGCTCAGCGAGGTGCTGTTCGCGGCGCTGTCGGCGGCATGGCTGGCCGGCGAACCCCTGACAGCGCGCCTGTTGCTCGGGGCGGGGCTGATCGTGGGCGCGAGCCTGCTGTCGGCGCTACGCGAAGGCTGAGCTGCCCGGTCGGGCCGTCGGCGAACGTGGCTCCGGCGAACGTGGCTCCGGCGAGCCGTCAGGCCCCGTCGAGCAGCTGGGCGATGTCGGCTGCGAGCGGCCCCGGCCCCTTGCCGTGCCTGACGAACAGTCGCAGCCGGCCCTTCGGGTCGAACACGTAGCTGCCGGCGGTGTGGTCGACGCTGTAGCTGCCCGGACTGCTGCCAGGCACCTTCTGATAGACCACCTTGAACTCCTTGGCGGTGCGCTCGATGGCCTCGGCATCGCCGCGCAGACCCACGAAACGCGGATCGAAGGCCGGCACGTACTGGGCGAGCAGCGCCTGGCTGTCGCGCTCGGGATCGACGGTGACGAACAGCACCTGCACGCGCTCGGCGCGCGGGCCCAGCTCGCGCAGCGCCTGCGCCATCTCGGCCAGCGTGGTCGGGCAGACATCGGGGCACTGGGTGAAGCCGAAGAACACCACCACCACCTTGCCACGGTAGTCGGCCAGGGTACGGGGCTGGCCGAGGTGGTCGGTAAGCGCGAAATCGCGGCCGAAGGCGGCGCCGGTGACGTCGATCGCCGAAAACGATGGCCCGCCACGGCGGCATCCGGCCGCAAGCGCCAGCAGCCCGGCCACGCCAAGCCCGCAGACCAGACGCCGGCGCGCGCCAGGCAAGCCGGGATCGGAAACCGCGGGCGACAGGTCCGGGCTCACCTTGGTGGCGTCAGAAACGCAGGTAGTGGTCGATGAGCAGCGCGCCGAAGATCGCCGCCAGGTACCAGATGGAGTACCCGAAGGTGCGCCGCGCGAGGGCATCGGAGTACTGCCGCCACAGGCGCCACGCATACAGCAGGAACTGCGCGCCGAGCGCGAGTGCCGCAGCCAGGTAGAACAGTCCGCTCATGCCGATCAGGAAAGGCATGATCGAGACTGCGAGCAGCAGCACGGTGTAGAGCAGGATGTTGAGCCGCGTGAACTCCGAGCCGTGCGTGACCGGCAGCATCGGCAGGCCCGACTGGCGGTAGTCCTCGACCCTGTAGAGGGCCAGCGCCCAGAAATGCGGCGGCGTCCAGACGAAGATGATCAGGAAGAGCACGAGGGCCGGCGCGCCGATCTCGTTGGCGACCGCCGCCCAGCCCAGCAATGGCGGCATGGCGCCCGACGCGCCGCCGATGACGATGTTCTGGGGCGTGGCCGGCTTGAGGATGACCGTGTAGATCACGGCGTAGCCGATGAAGGTGGCCAGCGTGAGCCACATGGTGAGCGGATTGACGAACGCGTAGAGGAGCGACGCGCCCAGGCCGCCGAGCACGCCGGCGAACACCAGCGTGCCCGATGTGCTGACCCCGCCACGCGCGAGCGGACGCCCCCGGGTGCGCGCCATGCGGGCGTCGATGCCACGCTCGATGAGGCAGTTGAAGGCGAAGCCCGAGCCCGCCAGCAGCGAGATGCCCGCCAGCCCGGCGATCAGTACCGTCCAGGGCACGAAGCTGTCGGAGGCGAGCAGCATGCCGATGAGCGCGCAGAACGCCGTGAGCAGCACGATGCGCGGCTTGGTGAGCTCGTAGTAGTCGCGCGCGACCTGACGTAGCTCGAGGGGGCTGGTGGGCTGGGCGTGCATCCGGCGCAGGAGGGTCGGCGGGCGCGGGCGAGGCGGGCGGAGGTAAGCCGGTCAGATCCGACGAGCGGCCTGCCAGGCGCGGAAGTTTAGCACCACGATCAGGCCCAGCAGGACCGCCGCGCCGCCGTTGTGGCCGACGGCCACCGCCAGCGGAAGGCTGAACGCGACGTTGGCCAGACCCAGGCTCCACTGCACGGCCAGCATGGCCAGCAGCAGCAGGCCCAGACCACGCATGCCGCTGCCGCGCCAGGTCCGCCATCCGGCCCAGCCGACCGCCAGCGCCACCACGATGGCGCCGATCCGGTGGGTGAGATGGATGGCCGTGAGCGCCTGCATGGGCAGGAACTCGCCGTCGCCCGTGCGGCCGAGCTCGCGCACGAAGTGAAAGCCGTCGGCGAAGTTGGCGTCGGGCCACCAGCGACCCTGGCAGGTGGGCAGATCGGTGCAGGCCAGCGCCGCGTAGTTGGTGCTCACCCACCCGCCCAGGAAGATCTGGCAGGCAACCGCCAGCAGCGCGATGCCCGCTGGCCAGCGCAGGGCCGCCACCGGCTCGGGGTCGATCCAGGCAGGCGGCGGCCGTTGCCGCAACCACAGCCACAGCAGCATGCTGAACACGAGCATGCCGCCGATGAGATGGCCGGTGACGATGGCCGGCTTGAGCAGCAGCGTGACCGTCCATTTGCCGAACATCCCCTGCAGAATCACCACGGCCAGCAGCAGCAGCGCCGGCAGGGGCGACTGGCGCAGCACCCGGCGCCGCCAGATGCTGTATCCCGCCACGAACAGCACGATCGCGCCGAGCGCAACCGCCACGTAGCGGTGCAGCATCTCGCGCCAGGCCTTGCCCATCGAGACCGGGCCATGCTCACCGCCCTGCTGCTCGACCGCGGCCGCGATCTTGTCGCTGGCCTGGGTGGGCGTCAGGTGACCGTAGCAGCCAGGCCAGTCGGGGCATCCGAGGCCGGCATCGGTCAGGCGCACCCAGGCACCCATCATGATCAGGCACAGGGTGAGCACGACGGCAAAGCCCAGAACTCGCGCGAGCAGGCGGCGGGCAGCGTGGTGATCGGTGGCGGGCATGGTAGGAGGGCGGGCGGCGTATGGCGGGGCGAGCGGGTCAGCCGATGCGCGATGCGCGCAACAGCTTGGCGATGTCTTTCTTCATGCGGCTTGGGTCGGCCTCGACCGGAAAGCGCATCATCAGGTTGCCCAGCGGATCGACGAGCAGCACGCCCGCTTCGCCGCCGGTAGCCTGGCGCAAAGCCGCGAGGGCGGCCGGGCTTGCCCGCAGCACCCGCAGCCCCTCGTGCTCGGCAAGCACCGCGGCGGCGGGCGCGTCACCGGCAATCAGCAGCGCCCGCTCGATACGGTCGCGATCCTTGCCCGTGGTCAGGCGTACCTGACGCATCACCACCAGCCGACGCTCGCATTCGGTGTCGCAGGCCCCGTCGGCCAGGGCGAGCATCAGCCACTTGCCGCGGAAAGACTCGATGCGCTCGGCGCCGGCATCGCTGTGCAGCGCGAGTTTTCCTACCGGCACCTGAGGGTCGACGAGCGCGCCGTAGTTGGTGCGGCCCTCGGGCTTGACCACGTAGTAGGTGAAGTACGAGGCGATCACCGGCGTGGCACAGACCGCGAGGATGCCCAGAAGCTTGACGCGGTTGCGGCGCCGCTGCGCGTCATCGGGGGTTGGGGCTGGCATGGCGAATCAGGGCAACCATCAGGTAGAGCGTGACCGCGAGAGCCGCTGCGGCCATCGCGAACCACTGGAATGCATAGCCCCGGTGCTTGTCGACATCGTTGCCGGCCATCCGCCACTCGCGCACGAGACCGTCGTCAACGCCGCCGGGATCCTGCCGAACGACCGGATCGAGGATCGGCAGACCGGACCAGGATCGGAAGCGCTCGGGATCGTAGTTCTGCCACAGACGCTCGCCGGGACCTGGGGGGGCCGACTCGCGCAACTCCAGGGTGCGTCCGAGGCGCGCTTCGACCAGACCGACGATCTCGACCACATCCTCGGGCGTGGGCACCGTCGGCAGCCGCATGCGCTCGCGCGGATCACGGGGCACCCAGCCACGCAGCACCATCACGTGCTGCGCTGCGGCATCGATTCTAACCGGCGTCAGCACGTGGAAGCCCGCCACCCCGCGGTGCGTGCGGTTGTCGATGTAGATCGTGCCGGCCGGCACGAAGCGGCCTTGCAGGCGCACTGCCCGGCCCTCGAGACCGCTGGGCAGCGGTCCTGCTCCGATGTCGAGCGGACCGGCGGCGCGCGCCTGCTCGGCGCGAGCCTGCAGGCCGGCTTTCTCGTCGGCCCTGCGCAACTGCCAGAAGCCCAGCGAGGTCGTCAGCGCGACCACCGCGGCCATGGCGGCCGTCGCGACGATGCGAGAGCGACGTCTGCCGGGGCCGGAGGCCTTATCGGGGCTAGAATGCTCTCCCATGAAATGGCTCGTCGTCGTCGGGTTCGCGCTGATCGTGGGCAGTCTGGCTTCGGCCATGGTCTACCTGATCCGGGATCGCGGGCGCACGCGCAATGTCGCGCGCGCCCTCGGCTTCAGGGTGGGATTCTCCGTCCTGCTGTTCCTGCTGATCCTGTTTGCCCATGCGATGGGCTGGATACAGAGCACCGGCATCCCGGTGCGGGTGGGCGGCTGAGCCCCGGTTCGCGCCTTGCCGCCACCTGCGCGGCCAAGAAAAAGGGCTGCCTGCGGGCAGCCCTTTTTCTTGCGGAGGTACCCGCGGGGCCGAGGGGCCCCGCGCGCCCCGGCCTCAGAGCCAGTAGACGATCACGTACAGCCCAAGCCAGACCACGTCGACGAAGTGCCAGTACCAGGCCGCGGCCTCGAAGG
>JBILUW010000080.1:0-14498 GCA_044370795.1 Burkholderiaceae bacterium | reverse complement strand
CCTGGCCACCGCCCCCGACCGATCCATCCCGGCCCTTGAAGGCCGGATCCAGGCGATTGCCCGGCTGGCCCGGCCCGGCGCAGCCGTGCTGCTGCCACGGGGTGTCGCGGCCAACTCCGCGATGCTCGGCCGCGCCAGCCTGCGCGTCGCGCCGGGCACCCTGCCGCCCCATGCTCAGAGCACCCCCTGGCTCCTCGCCGAGCGCGCATCGATGCGCGAGACCGACGACGCGGCGGCCGCGCTCGGCCGCGACGCGCATATCGCGATCATCGGCGCCGGGCTGGCGGGTAGCGCGTGCGCCGCGACCCTTGCCGACCGCGGCTGGCGCATCAGCCTGCTCGACGCCGCCGAGGCGCCTCGGGCTGGCGCAGGGCAACCCCTGCTCGCCGACCATCCGCACCTGTCGCCCGACGACAATCCGCTCGCACGGCTTACCCGCCACGGGCTCGCCGCGGCCAGGCGCTGGCGTGACGGGGCGCCCGCTGTGGGGCGGCTGCAGCTTGCCCCCGATCGCGCCGAGGCGCAGCGACAGGCCCGCGCGATCATGGCCCTCGGCCCGCGGGCAGCGGCATTCGCCCGTCAGGTCGATGCGTCCGAAGCGTCTGATCTGGCGGGGGTGCGCCTCGAGCGTGGTGGCCTGTGGCTGCCGCGCTGCGCGGCCATCGAGCCGCTGGCGCTGTGCCGCGCGTGGCGCGCTCGTCCTGGCATCGAGTGCCGCTTCGGCCGCGCAGTCGCCAGACTCCATCGCCGGGATGCGGGCTGGGATCTGCTCGACGAAGACGGAGGCCTCATCGCCAGCGCCGAGGTGGTGATCCTTGCGGCAGCCGAGGCTGTTGCCAGGCTGGCCGGCCTGGTGCACCTGCCGCTGCAGCGGTTGCGCGGCCAGTCAACGCTGGTGTCGGCAGCCCCCCTGGCGGGACTGCGCTGCGTCGTCGGCGCCGACGGCTACGTCTGCCCGATCGGCAACGATGTCGCACTCGTGGGCGCGAGCACCGACGGGCGAGCACTGGCCACCCCCGACGCGGCCGACGACGCACGCAACCTCGCCCGACTGCGCGCCCTGATCCCCGATCTGCACAAGGCGGGCCACGAACCGCGGGTGCTCGGCGCGGCGGTCGGCTGGCGGGTCGCCACGCCCGATCGCCTGCCGGTGGTCGGCCCGCTGATCGATGAAGCGGCGGTCCGCGCCGACGCCGCACGCCTGGCCCGCAATGACCGCCTCCCACTGCCGAGCATGCCCGGGCTGCACGCGCTCTGCGGGCTCGGCGCGCGCGGGCTGCTCTGGGGGCCGCTGGGGGCCGAGCTGATCGCCGATCGCCTCGCCGGCACGCCGCCCGCGCTCGAGCGCGACCTGCGCGCAGCGATCGACCCGGGGCGTTTCCTGCGGCATCGGTTGCGACACGGTCTACCCGTCTGAATCCGGCGCGGATACCCGTCTCCAGCCGTCCGGGACCACGGAACGCGGCCGAGCGCCGCCGCGCTAAACTGCGGCCACCTCCCGACTGCCCGAGCCAAGATGCCCGCCCCCACACCCCGCATCCGCTACGACTGCAGCCGCTGCCCCGGCTACTGCTGCAGCTATCCTCGCATCGAGGTCAAGGACGCCGATCTGCGCCGGCTGGCCCGTCACTTCGAGCTCACGCCGGAAGTGGCCGAGAAGCGCTTCACCCGCCGCTACGAGGCCGACGGCGTCTCGGAGCGCATCCTGAAGCACCGCAAGGACACCGTCTACGGCTCGATCTGCCGGTTCTTCGACACGACCGAGCGCCGCTGCACCGTCTATGCCGCACGGCCGGCCGTCTGCCGGCAGTATCCGAACGGCGCGCGCTGCGGCTACTACGAGTTCATCCAGTTCGAGCGCAAGCACCAGGATGACCCCGACTTCATTCCCTCGGCCTGAGGGCATCGCATCGTGACTCCCTTCGACTACCCGGTGCGCTTCGGCACCCCGCTCTCCCGGTCGGCGATCCGGGTCATGCTGCTCGGCTGCGGCGAGCTCGGCAAGGAAGTGATCATCGCGCTGCAGCGGCTGGGCGTGGAGGTCATCGGCGTCGATCGCTACCCGGGCGCGCCGGGCCATCAGGTGGCCCATCGGCATCAGGTCATCGACATGACCGACCCGACTCAGCTGCGCGAACTGATCGAGCGCGAGCGGCCCCACCTCGTGGTGCCCGAGATCGAGGCCATCGCCACCGAGACGCTGCGCGAACTCGAGCAGGCCGGCACCGTGCGCGTGATCCCCACCGCAAGGGCAGCCTGGCTGACCATGAATCGCGAGGGCATACGCCGCCTCGCTGCCGAGGAACTCGGCCTGCCGACCTCCCCGTATCGCTTCGCAAGCAGCCTCGACGAACTGCGCGCGGCGGTCGATGGCTCGGCCGGTCAGCCCGGCATCGGCTATCCCTGCGTGGTCAAGCCGGTGATGTCCTCGTCGGGCAAGGGTCAGTCGAAGGTCGACGGGCCCTGTGCCCTCGACGCCGCCTGGGACTACGCCGGCCGCGGCGGGCGGGTGGATGCCGGTCGCGTCATCGTCGAGGGATTCATCCGATTCGACTACGAGATCACGCTGCTCACGGTGCGCGCGCGCGAGGCCGACGGCAGCATACGCACCCACTTCTGCGAGCCCATCGGCCACGTCCAGGTGGCCGGCGACTACGTCGAGAGCTGGCAGCCGCAGCTGATGTCGCCCATCGCCCTGCAGCGCGCGCGCGACATGGCCGAGCGCGTCACCGGCAACCTGGGCGGGCTGGGCCTGTTTGGGGTCGAGCTCTTCGTGGCCGGCGACGAGGTCTGGTTCTCGGAGGTCAGCCCGCGGCCACACGACACCGGCATGGTCACGATGGCCACCCAGGAGCAGTCGGAATTCGAGCTGCACGCCCGGGCTATCCTGGGCCTGCCCGTCGATGTGTCGATGCGCTCGCCGGGCGCAAGCGCGGTGGTATACGGCGGAATCGACGCCCGCGCCATCGCCTACGAGGGCGTCGCCGAAGCCCTGGCCGTGCCACAGACCGAACTTCGCCTGTTCGGCAAGCCCGAGTCGTTCGTCAAGCGCCGCATGGGAGTGGCGCTTGCCCGCGCCGACGACACCGACACTGCGCGAGAGCGCGCCAAGCTGGCCGCCTCGCGCGTGCGGCCCGGCCCGGGCTGAACGGCGCGCCGGGGCACCGGCGCGCGCGCATCCCGCGGCCCTGCAAAGAAAAACCCGGCCGAGGCCGGGTCTGCGACCGCATGCCGGCGCGCGCGGCGCCGGCAGCTCGGATCATCAGAAGCGGTGGCGAATGCCCACGCCCATCGCGGTGTTCTTGATGCCGGTGGTATTGACCTTGGTTTCGAACCAGGTCGCGTAGACATCGGTGCGCTTCGACAGGAAGTAGTCGTAGCCCAGCGCCCAGGTGTCGCGCTTGATGTCGGCCGTGGCGGCGTTGTTGTCGGTGGTCTTGACGTTGCCGAACGAGGCCAGCACGCTGCCCGGGCCCGCCTTGATCGAGGCGCCGAGCTGGTAGCTCTTGTGCTTGAGGTTGGCCGGGCCTGTGTCGTTCTTCATTTCCTGATACTGACCGGTCAGGCGGGCCGGGCCGATCACGTAGGCGCCCGACAGCAGCGTGGCGGTCTGCTTGGTGATTGCCTCGGGCGCGCCGCCGGCAACCTCGACCTGCTGCATGGCCAGGTTCAGGCTGAGCGGGCCGGCGCCGAAGTCGATGTTGCCGCCGCTTGCGCGGCCGGCCTGCTTGTTGGCGGCGCTGCTGATGCGCTCCTGACCCAGCGAGTGCAGCAGGTTGACCCGAACCGGGCCGAAGCGGTTCGTGTAGTTGACCGAGTTGTTCCAGCCGCTGTCGTTCAGCAGGTAGCCGTTCAGGTAGCTGTGCGCAACCGCCGGCGAGAAGTTGAAGGAGTCGCCGAACGCGTTGTAGATGATCGTGGACAGGAAGTACGGCGTGGTGTTGCGGCCGAACGTCACGCGACCGAAGCCGCCCTCGAGGCCCACGAACGAGCTGCGGGTGAACATGCCATCGGCATCGAAGCGGCCGGTGCGGCCGTTGTCGGTGCGCAGGAAGCTCTCGAGCGTCATGACCGCACGCAGCCCGCCGCCGAGGTCTTCGGTGGCGCTGAAGCCCCAGAACGAAGTGGTCATGCCGCCGGAGTCGACGACGTTGGACGTGCCAGTGGCCGAGTTCTTGAGCTGGCCGACGAAGACGTCGCTCAGGCCATAGAGCCTGACATTGCTCTGCGCGTGAGCCGCGCCGACCGAGGCCGCGGCGAGCGCGGCGGCAATCAGAGTTTTTTTCATGGAGGTTTCGTCCTGGAGGAGACACCCGTGAGCGGGCGACGGTGTCACTCTACTGCAACAGTCTGTCTCGCCGGAACGCCTGCCGAGCCTCTTGCGGCTGCGCAGCAACACTCTTCAGGAACGGGGCAGGATCTGCGTTGCCATGGGTCAGCAACCGCACCGGCAAGGTGCATGACGGCGGCTCGCACCACCGCGGAATCAGCGAGCGAGGATGCCCTCGACAACGTCCTGGACCCGCAGCGCCGCCGCTGCGTCGGGCAGGCGATGCGTCTGGCCGCGCGCAAAGCGCGCGAGCTCGCCGAGCTGCGCCTGGTAGGCTGCCCCGCGCGGATCGGCGTCGCCCGAGGCGAGCTCACGCCAGGCGCTGCCGTCGCTCTCGCTGGCGCGGTACCAGTCGGAAAGGCGCATCGCTGCCTTGCTGCCTCGCAGCGTGAACACCACCTCGTCGGGGCCAGCGGCCCCAGCCGCCGCCGACACGGTCACGGGCATGCCGTTGCAGGCCAGCGTGGCGCTGACCGCGCGCTCGCATAGCGCGGGGTCATCGGGCCAGGCCACCGACGCGCCGAGCAGCCGCACGTCGCCGAACAGGCGCAGCAGCAGGTAGACGAAGTGCGACAGGACCTCGCGCACGTAGCCGCCCTGCTCCCGATGCCGCAGCCAGGTTGCCGTGGCCTGCCAGTCGCGCGGCCAGCGGGCGAAGAACAGGCGGATGTCGGCGCCCACCGGGTCGCCGAGCGCGCCCTCGCGCAAGCGCGCCTCGAGCAGCGCGGCCGCCGGCGCTCCCGCGAACACGAAGTTGACGGCGTTGGGAGTCCCGGCGCGCGCCAGCTCGGCCACCAGCAGGCGCGCCTCGTCGAGGTTGGCGGTGAGCGGCTTTTCGCAGAACAGGCGCAGGCCCCGGGCGGCCGCCATCAGCGCGTACTCGCGATGACTGGTCGGCGGCGTGCCCACGTAGGCGACGTCGGTACCCGCAAACCCGAGCAGTTCGACGGGGCTCGCGGCAAGCGGCACCGCAGGGAAGTCGCGCGCGCATCGCTCGCGCGCCCCCGCATCGAGATCCCAGGCGCCAACGATGCGCAGATCGGGGCGGCCGGCCGCCTGCTCGAGCATGCGCCGACCGATCACGCCCAAGCCGATGACGGCCACCCCCACGGGCGCCGCCCCGGCCAGCGAGGAAGAAGCCGGCGCCGCGCTCATCCGGCCCACACCCGGGCGTTGCGAAACAGGCGCATCCAGGGCGCATCGTCGCCGAGCGAGGGGTCGCGCCAGCTGTACTGGACGCTGCGAAACACCCGCTCCGGATGCGGCATCAGGATGGTCGCGCGGCCATCGTCGGAGGTGAAGCCGGTGAGCCCGTCGGGCGAACCGTTGGGGTTGGCCGGATAGCGGTGCGCCGGCGCGCCGTCGTTCTCGATGAAGACCAGCGCCCCGCGGGCGTCGTCGCGCTGCCGCTCGCTGCCGAAGGTGGCGCGCCCCTCGCCGTGCGCGACGACGATGGGCATGCGTGAGCCGGCCATGCCGGCGAACAGCACGGACGGCGAAGGCAGCACCTCCACCTCGACGAGGCGCGCCTCGTACTGCCCGGAGCGGTTGCGCAGAAAGCGAGGCCAGGCCTGCGCGCCGGGGATGATGTCCTTGAGCAGCGACATCATCTGGCAGCCATTGCACACCCCCAGGCTGAAGGTGTCGGGTCGGGCGAAGAAGGCCGAGAAGGCGTCGACCAGTCGCGGATCGAACAGGATGGACTTCGCCCAGCCGGCACCCGCACCCAGCACGTCGCCGTAGGAGAAGCCGCCGCAGGCGGCCAGACCCTTGAACTCGCCGAGCCGGTGCCGGCCGGCGGTGAGATCGCTCATGTGGACGTCGACGGCATCGAACCCGGCGCGATGGAAGGCCGCTGCCATCTCGAGGTGGCTGTTGACCCCCTGCTCGCGCAGGATGGCCACCCGCGGCCGCGCGCCGGTGGCGATGGCCGGGGCGGCGATGTCGTCGGCCGCATCGAAGCTCAGGTTCAGATGCAGGCCGGGATCGGCGGCGTCGGCGATGCGCTCGTGCTCTTCGCGGGCGCAGTCGGGGTCGTCACGCAGGCTGACCATCCGGAAGCTGGTCTCGGCCCAGATCGCCTGCAGCGCCGAGCGCGGCTCGGTGTGGATGCAGCGGCCGTCGCGGTAGAACTCGATCGCATCGCGCGCCAGCGGCTTGCCGACCACGTGCGCGCAGGCCGACAGGCCGTGCGCGCGCAGGTGGCCGAGCACCGGATCGCGGTCGGCAGCGCCGACCTGGATCACGACGCCGAGCTCCTCGTTGAACAGCGCCTTCAGCGTGAGCTCGTTGCGCTGCACGCTCACCTGCTCGGGACGGATCTTGAAGTCGCCCCAGTCGGCCGAGTGCGGATCGATGGTGAGCAGATCGAGGTTGATCGCCAGGCCGCAACGCCCGGCGAAGGCCATTTCGCACAGCGTGGCGAACAGCCCGCCATCGGAGCGGTCGTGGCAGGCCAGCACCCTGCCCTGCGCGATCAGCGCACCCAGCGCCGCCACCAGGCGCTCGAGCAGCGCCGGATCGTCGAGATCGGGCGCGTCGTGGCCGAGCTGACCGGTGACCTGCGCCAGAGCGCTTGCGCCCATGCGCTGGCGGCCACGACCGAGGTCGATCAGGATGAGCACCGTGGCCGGATCGGGCCGCAGTTGCGGGGTGACCGCGCGCCGCACGTCGGCCAGCGGCGCCCAGGCCGTGACCACCAGCGACGTGGGCGAGCTCACGCGCTTGTCGGTGCCGTCGGATTCGCGCCAGGCGGTGCGCATCGACAGGGAGTCCTTGCCCACCGGGATCGCGATGCGCAGCTGCCGGCACAGCGCCGCTGCGGCGTCCACCGCGTCGAAGAGATCGGCATCCTCGTCGGGTTCGCCGCACGCGGCCATCCAGTTGGCCGACAGCTTGATGCGCGAGATGTCGTCGATGCCCGCGCCCAGCAGGTTGGTGACCGCTTCGCCGATCGCCATCCGGGACGCTGCCGCCGGATCGATGAGTGCCAGCGGCGAGCGCTCGCCCATGGCCAGCGCGTCGCCGTGGAAGCCCTCGAAATCCTTGAGCGCCACCGCGCAGTCGGCCACCGGCACCTGCCACGGACCGACCATGGGATCGCGGCAGCTCATGCCGCCGACGGTGCGATCGCCGATGGTGACCAGGAAGGCCTTGCTCGCCACCGCCGGCAGACGCAGCACGTGGTGCGCGACCTCGGCCAGCTCCAGGCCCACGCAATCGACGGGCGGCAATTCGCGGACGCGCCGGCGGGCGCTGCGATGCATGCGCGGCGGCTTGCCCAGGAGCACGTCGATGGGCATGTCGACCGGTCGGCTGCCATCGTCGGCGCGCACGATCAGCTGGCCGTCGTCGGTGACGGTGCCCACCACCGCCCATGGGCATCGCTCACGCGCGCACAGGTCGGCGAACAGCTCGCGCGCCTCGGGGGCGATGGCGAGCACGTAGCGCTCCTGCGACTCGTTGCACCAGATCTCGGCCGGCGACAGGCCCGATTCCTCGACCGGCACCCGCGCGAGCTCGAACATGGCGGCGCGGCCGGCGCCGTGGACCAGCTCGGGGAAGGCGTTGGACAGCCCGCCCGCGCCGACATCGTGCAGCGACAGGATGGGATTGTCATCGCCCAGCCCCCAGCAGCGGTCGAGCACCTCCTGGGCGCGACGCTGGATTTCGGGGTTGCCGCGCTGCACGGAATCGAAGTCGAGCTCGACGGTGTTGCTGCCCGAGCCCACGCTGGAGGCCGCGCCGCCACCCATGCCGATGCGCATGCCGGGCCCGCCGAGCTGCACCAGCAGCGAGCCGACCGGAAGGTCGTGCTTGCCAACGTGCCGGGCATCGATGTCGCCCACGCCGCCGGCGATCATGATGGGCTTGTGGTAGCCCCGCAGGCGACCCGCGACGCTGGCTTCGTAGGTGCGGAAGTAGCCCAGCAGGCAGGGGCGGCCGAACTCGTTGTTGAAGGCGGCCGCGCCGATCGGCCCCTCGAGCATGATCGCAAGCGGGCTGGCGATGCGATCGGGCAGGCCGATCGGGGCGTCGTGACCGTTGCCGGTCCCGGGAGGCGCCGTGACATCGCGGTCGCTTTCCCAGGGCTGCTCGAAGCCGGGCAGCCGCAGGTTCGAGACGGTGAACCCGACCAGGCCGTAGCGCGGCCGGGAGCCGCGGCCGGTGGCCCCCTCGTCGCGGATCTCGCCGCCGGATCCGGTGGCCGCCCCGGCGAACGGCGAGATGGCGGTCGGGTGGTTGTGCGTCTCGACCTTGAGCAGGCTGTGCAGCAGCACCGGCCGGGCGCGATAGAGCCCTTCATCGTCGCCCGGCAGGGGCTGGAAGCGCTGCGCCGGCGTCCCCTCGATGACCGCGGCATTGTCGGCATAGGCGACCACCGTGCCCTCGGGATGGGCCGCGTGGGTGCTGCGGATCATGCCGAAGAGGGTCTCGGAGCGCGCCTGGCCATCGACATCCCAGGAGGCATTGAAGATCTTGTGCCGGCAGTGCTCGGAGTTGGCCTGCGCGAACATCATCAGTTCCACGTCGCTGGGATCGCGCCCCTGGCGGCCGAAGGCCTCGAGCAGGTAGTCGATTTCGTCGTCGCTGAGCGCCAGGCCGAGCTCGACGTTGGCCTGCGCTAGCGCGGCGCGGCCGGACTGCCCCATGGGGATGCGCCGCAGCGGCTTGCCCGGCAGCGTTTCGAAGGGCAGACCGGGAGCGGGCTCCTCGAGCAGCAGGCTTTCGGTCATGCGATCGTGCAGCAGCGCGCCGAGTTCGCGCAGACGCTCGGGCGCCGGCGCGCGGTCGGAACCGAACAGCGCGCCCAGCAGGCCGCCACGAAAGCGCAGGCCGTAACGCACGCCGCGTTCGATGCGCCGAACCAGCGGCAGCGCGCAGTTGCGGGCGATGTCGGTGGCCTTGCTCGCCCATGGCGACACCGTGCCCACGCGCGGCAGCACCCACAGCGGCACGTTGTCGGGGGCCGTCAGGCGTGCCGGCGCATCGAGCAGCGCGGCCAGCCTGGCCAGCTCCTCGGGCGAGGGCTCGTGCTCGGTCCAGACGAAGTGCAGGTGGCTGGCCTCGAGGGCGACCACGGTCGGATCGACCGCCTGCAGGCTTGCGAGGAGGCGCTCGTGACGAAAGCCGGAAAGCGCGGGCTGGCCCGGCAGGCAGAAGTGGTGGGGCATCGGGAAGGGGCCAGACAGGAGGGCGACTCGGCGAGCCAAGCCCGACGGTCGAATTATAAGGCCCCGGCATCGCCCGGCCCATGAGCGGCCCATGAGCGGCCCATGACACGCGCCGGCTCGCCCGCGAGTGCCCCCGCGGCTGGCATCATCGCGCTCATGCGTGCGCCCCTGCTTCTCAGCCCCCGACTGCGCGAGGTCGAACACGCCGCGCTCGCCGGCCTGCCCGCGGGAACCCTCATGGAGCGCGCCGGCACGGCGGTCGCGATGCGCGCAGCCCGGCTGGCCGGCGAGCTGCCGCGCGCCACACCCATCGCCCTGCTGGTGGGGCCCGGCAACAACGGCGGCGACGCGCTGGTGGCGGTCATGCGGCTGCGGGCCTGGGGCTATCCGGCCACGCCCTGGTTTCTCGATGCCGCCCCGCCCAGGGCGGCCGATGCCGCCGCCGTGCGTGCCCGCTGGCTGGCTGGGGGGGGCGAGCTCGCGTCGCTTGCCGCCCTTCCGCCCACGCTGGCCGCCGCGCCCGCGGCGCTCGTTGTCGACGGTCTGTTCGGCATCGGCCTCACCCGGCCGCTCGCCGGCGCCGCGGCGAGCCTCGCCGATCTTCTCGCCGCCACCCGTCATCCGGTGCTTGCAATCGACTTGCCCTCCGGCCTGGACGCCGATCGCGGCACCGCCGTGGGCGAAGACGGCGGTCGGGTACTGGCAGCCACCGAAACGCTCACCTTCCTCGCCGACAAGCCCGGTCTGCGCACCGGCATGGGCCTGCGCTACGCCGGCCGGATCACGGTCGACATGCTGGGCGTGACGATCGCGGCCGCAGCCACCGATGGCGAAACGCTCGACGCCAACCTCGCCGCAAGCCTGGTGCGGCGCCGCGATCCCTTGTCGCACAAGGGCAGCTTCGGGGCTGTCCTCGTGCTCGGTGGCGAGCCCGGCATGCGTGGCGCGGCGTTGCTCGCGGCCGGCGCCGCGCAGGCGGCCGGCGCCGGCAAGACCTGGATGGCCTGCCTGGGGCCCGACCCGTTCAGCGCCAGCCAACCGCACCTGATGAGCCGCGCCTTCGATGCCGACGCCGCGGGCGCCGACGCGGTCGTCATCGGTTGCGGGCTGGGCCGCTCCCGCCAGGCGGCCGAACGGCTTGCCCGAGCACTCGCCGACGCGCGGCCCTGCGTGGTCGATGCCGACGCCCTCGGGCTGGTTGCCGCCGACGCGGCCCTCGAGGCGCTGCTGGCCGGCCGCAGCGCGGCAACCGTCCTCACCCCCCATCCGCTCGAGGCAGCGCGGCTGCTGGGCTGCGACACCCGCCAGGTGCAGGCCGACCGCCTCGCAGCCGCACGCCGCATCGCCGAACGCCATCGCGCCATCGTGCTGCTCAAGGGTGCCGGTACGGTCCTTGCATCTCCCGACGGACGATGGGCGATCAACCCCACCGGCTCACCCGCGCTTGCGATCGGCGGCAGCGGCGACGTGCTCGCCGGGCTGATCGGCGGGCTGCTCGCCCAGGCCTATCCCGCCTGGGATGCCGCCCGGCTGGGCGCCTGGCTGCATGGCCGGGCGGGCGACCTGTGGCACCGCGGCCATCCCCACGGCGCCGGTCTCGACCCGCTCGGCCTCATTGCGCACCTGCCCCGGGCCTGGCCCTCTTCCGCCTGAAAGCGAGCCCGCCTTGGACCACACGCAACGCCAGCACCGTCTGAACGCACTCGGGCATCTCGCCGCGCAGGCGCGGGCCACCCCGATCGCCCGCCTGTTCGCGCTCGACCCCGACCGGGTGGCCGCCTGTACCCTGGAGGCAGCCGGGCTGTGCCTCGACCTGAGCCGACAACGATGGTCGCGCGCCGATCGGCAGGCGCTGCTCGCGTACGCGCACGAGGCCGGAATCGAGCGACGGCGCGCTGCCATGATGGCCGGTGAGCGGGTCAACCGCACCGAGGACCGCGCAGCCTGGCACACCGCGCTGCGGGCGCCCGCCGGCGCCGGGCGCCCGCCCGAGGTTGCCAAGTGCCTCGCGCGCATGAGTGCGCTCGCTCGAGCGCTGCGCGATGGCAGCTGGGCTGGCGAAAGCGGCCAACCGATCGCCGACGTGGTGTGCGTGGGCATCGGCGGCTCGCACCTGGGGCCGCAACTGGCCTGCGAGGCCCTGGGCAACGACACGACCGGCCCTCGCATCCACTTCCTGTCCAATGTCGATCCGGCCGCGTGGCAGGCGCTGCGCGCCCGGCTCGACCCCCACCGGACCCTGGGCATCGTGGCGTCCAAGTCGTGGCGCACGCTCGAGACGGCCCGCAACATGGACGGCCTGGTCGCCTGGTTCGACGCGGCCGGCATCAGCCAGGCCGGCCGGGCCCGGCACCTCGCGGCGGTCACGGCGGCGCCCGCGCTGGCGGCGGCCAGTGGCGTCGATGCCGCCTGCATCTTTCCCTTCTGGGACTGGGTCGGCGGCCGCTACTCGCTGTGGTCGGCCATCGGCCTGCCGCTGATGATCGCCATCGGCGCGCCTGCCTTCGACGACCTGCTCGCCGGCGCGCGCGCGATGGACGAGCACTACGCCGGCGCGGCGCCCGAATCGAACCTGCCGGTGACCCTGGCGCTGGTGGCCCTCTGGAACCGGCTGCTCGACCCGGCGGCCACCGAGGTGGTCGTTCCCTACTGCGAACCGTTGCGCCGGCTGCCCGCCTACCTGCAGCAGCTGCAGATGGAAAGCAACGGCAAGTCGGTCGACGAGGACGGCCAGCCGCTGGGCTGGCGCAGCGCCGCGGTGACGTGGGGCGCGCCCGGCACCGACGCCCAGCACTCCTTCTTCCAGGCGCTGCACCAGGGCACCGACGCGCATCCGGTCGAGTTCGTCCTCGCCCTGCCGTCGGAGCCCGACCCGCAGCGGCGCGACGAGGCGCTGCTTGCCAATGCCGTGGCCCAGGCGCAGGCGCTGATGCTCGGCCGCGATCGCGAGGCGGTGGTCGCGAGCCTGATCGCCGCGGGCATGGATGCCGGGCGCGCCGCCACCGAGGCAGCGCATCGCGTGCATGCCGGCGACCGGCCCTCCACCACCCTGCTCATCGGGCGCCTCACGCCGCATGCGCTGGGCGCGCTCATCGCCCTCTACGAGCACAAGACCGTCACCCTGGCCTGGCTGCTGGGCATCAATCCGTTCGATCAGTGGGGCGTGGAGCTGGGCAAGCAGATGGCCGCCCCGATCGAGGCCGCGCTGCGCGCCCGGCGCGAGGGTTCGCCCGATGCGGCCGCAGGCCTGACCGACCCGGCCACCCGCGCCTGGGTCGAGCGGCTGGGCGCGGCCCTGCGCGCCGGCGACCCGATCAGCCGCTGACCAGCCGCCCGGCGCGCAGCACGATGCGCTGGCTGCACCGGGCCGCCAGCTGCTCGTCGTGGGTCACCAGCACCAGCGTGGCGCCCGCCTCGCGGTTCAGTTCGAAGAGCAGCTCGATCACGCGCTCGCCGGTGGCCGCGTCGAGGCTGCCGGTAGGCTCGTCGGCGAACAGCAGCGGCGGCGAGCCCGCGAAGGCCCGCGCCAGCGCCACCCGCTGCTGCTCGCCTCCCGAGAGCGTGCGCGGATAGTGCGCCGCGCGATCCGACAGCCCGACCCGGCCCAGCCATTCGCGGGCGCGCGCAGTGGCCTGCGGATCGCCCGCGAGCTCCAGCGGCAGCATCACGTTCTCGAGCGCCGTCATCTGGGGCAGGAGCTGGAAGCTCTGAAAGACGAAGCCGACGTGACGGGCGCGCCATGCGGCCCGCGCATCCTCGTCGAGATCGAACAGGCTCTGGCCGGCAGCCACCACCCGCCCTCCCGATGGCAGATCGAGACCGGCGAGCAGCCCGAGCAGGGTCGACTTGCCCGATCCGGAGGCGCCGACGATGGCGGTGGTGGTGCCGGCCTCGACGCTGAACGACACGTCGTCGAGGATGGCCAGCCAGCCGTCGGCGTCGCGCACGCGACGACTCAGATGCTCGACGATAATGGCGTTCATGCGCAGTCTCCAACACCGGCGGCGCCGGATGACGCTCGCCGGGCTGGCGAGTCTACCCCTGGCCGCCCGATCCGCCCTGCTCGCCCTTGCCGGCGCCCCGGTTGCCGCTGGTCTGGCTCACGCCAGCGCCCCGCCCTCGCCGCCCGTGCTGCTGGTGCTGGGCGACAGCCTGTCGGCCGAGTACGGGCTGCGGCGCGGCGCCGGCTGGGTGGCCCTGCTCGCGCAGCGCCTGGCCAGCCGCAAGCCGCCCTGGAGCGTGTTCAACGCGAGCATCAGCGGCGAGACCACCGCCGGCGGACTGACCAGGCTGCCGGCCCTGCTGGCCGAGCAACGGCCGCGCGCGGTGGTCATCGAACTGGGCGGCAACGACGCCCTGCGCGGGCTCGACCTCGACGCCACGGCCCGCAACCTCGATGCGATGGTCACCGCCTCGCAGGCCGTCGGCGCGCGGGTGCTGCTGGTGGGCATGCGGGTGCCGCCCAACTACGGCCGCAGCTACACCGAGCGCTTCGAGCGCACCTTCCGCGAGGTGGCGAGCCGGCGCGGCTGCGCGCTGGTGCCCTTCCTGCTCGAAGGCATCGGCGAGCGCCTCGAGATGTTCCAGCCCGATCGCATCCATCCCGCCGAGATCGCCCAGCAGCCCATGCTCGACAACGTCTGGCCGACGCTCTCGGCGCTGCTCTCGCGCCCCTGACGGATGCGTCAGCGGCCGCGCTCGCGGCGCCGCTGCGCGCGACGCGCTCGACGCCCCGGCGCCGAGCGCGTGCGAGAATCGGGCCGATCGCGCAGCGCCCATGGCGAAATCGGTAGACGCCGGGGACTTAAAATCCCCTGACTTCGGTCGTGCCGGTTCGAGTCCGGCTGGGCGCACCACCTGCCCGGGCGGGCCTCAGCTGCGTGCGGCTGTTTTCAGCGAGCCGCCGTCAGCAGGCCGCGCTCGCGGATGAAGGCAATCACCTCGGGCAGCCCGGTGCAGCGCTTGAGGTCGGTGAACACGAAAGGCCGCTCGCC
>JBILUW010000315.1:0-4150 GCA_044370795.1 Burkholderiaceae bacterium | reverse complement strand
CCCCTGCGCGATGGCATCGGCGAGCGCGCGGTTGGCCGCGGCGAGATCGCCACCGGCCTCGCCGCCGACCGGCGCAAGCAGCGCGTGCAGCCGCGCGAGTTCGGCGGCGTCCTGGGCGGGACCCAGCGCGATCTGGCGCCTGACCACACTGACCGCGTTGGCCGCGACGCGGGCGTGAAAAGCCGCGGCCGGCGGCAGCAGAGGCATCGCCACCTCGGTCAGGTAGCGCGCGACCACCTCCAGGAGCTCGTCGGGCGTGGGCGTGTTGTGCATGGCGGTCAGCGGCGCGGCGCGAGCAGGCGCAGCAGGTCGATGTCGGTTTCGGAGACGCGTCGGCCGATCTGCGCGCGCTCGACCGCGCGCCCAGGGTCGCTGTCCTTGAACAGCGGATACGAGCGCGCGAGGTCGAGGCACATCACGCCCCAGCGCAACGTGCCGATGACTTCCCAGAAAAGCGCGCGCTCGGGATCGACCGGCACGCCGGTGCGCTGCGCGTAGGCGGCGAGGAGGTCCTCGCGGCTGCCCCAGCCGCCCACCGGCTTGTCGATCGCGCCGAAGCGCCAGGCGGCCACGCAGATCCAGCCCAGGTCCTCGGTGGGGTCGCCCACGTGCGCGAGCTCCCAGTCGAGCACCGCGCGGATGCCGTCGGGCCCGATCATCAGGTTGCCGTGGCGATAGTCGCCGTGCACCAGCCCGTAGCGATCGGGCGGCGGGCAGCGCTCGCGCAGCCAGGCGAAGGCCAGCTCGAAGACCGGCAGCGCCGAGCCGGTGGCGAGGTAGCGGTTGCGCAGCTGTTCGAGGTCTTCGGCCGGCGAGCGCCGCGGCAGCGCCACCCCCTCGGTGGGCACGGCGTGGATGGCCGCGGCGATGGCCCCGGCCTGCGCGGGCAGTTGCGGGCGGATCGCGTCGAACGCCGGCTCGCGCAGGATGCGCTTGCCCAGGGTCTCGCCCTCGATGCGGCTCATCACGAAGCCCCGGCCCAGCCCGTCGGCCGGTTCGGCGACCGCGAGCACCCGGGGCACGGGAACGCCAGCCGCACCCGCGCGACGGATGAGTTCGGCTTCGGTCTCGAGGCCGATCGCGGTCGGGCTCTGGCCCGATTCGGGCGGCAGCCGGCGCAGGATGGCCGGCAGCACGCCATCGGCGCCATGCGCCTCGAAGGCCCAGGTCTGCTGGCTGGCGCCGCCCGACAGCCGGGTCAGGCGCTCGATGCGGTCGTAGCCCGGCAGGCTGCGCCGCACCAGCGCGGCGAGCGCCTCGGCCAGGCCGTTGGCGGAAGAGGCCCCCATCGTGCGGTCGGTGTCAGTGGACCTGCTGCGCGAGCTCGCCGGAGCGGTAGCGCGACACCATGGTGGCCAGCGGCAGCGGCTGGATGCGCGAGCCCTGCCCCGCGCAGCCGAACTGCTCGTAGCGCAGGCGGCAGATCTGGCGGGCGGCCTCGCGGGCCGGCTTGAGGTAGTCGCGCGGGTCGAACTTGTCGGGCTGCTGCACGAAGTAGCGGCGGATCGCGGCGGTCATGGCCAGCCGGATGTCGGTGTCGATGTTGATCTTGCGCACGCCGTAGCGGATCGCCTGCTGGATCTCCTCGACCGGCACGCCGTAGGTTTCCTTCATGTCGCCGCCATGCGCACGGATCTCGGCGAGCAGCTCCTGCGGCACCGACGAGGAGCCGTGCATGACGAGGTGGGTGTTGGGCAGGCGGGCATTGATCTCGCGGATGCGACCGATCGCGAGGATGTCGCCGGTGGGCTTGCGGCTGAACTTGTAGGCGCCGTGGCTGGTGCCGATGGCGATGGCCAGCGCATCGACCTGGGTGCGGCGCACGAAGTCGGCCGCCTGCTCGGGGTCGGTGAGCAGCTGCTCGCGCGTCATGGTGCCCTCGGCGCCGTGGCCGTCCTCCTTGTCGCCCTTCATCGTCTCGAGCGATCCCAGGCAGCCGAGCTCGCCCTCGACGGTGACGCCGAGCGCGTGGGCCATGTCGACGACCTTGCGGGTGACTTCGACGTTGTAGTCGTAGGAGGCGATGGTCTTGCCGTCCTCCTCGAGCGAGCCATCCATCATGACCGACGAGAAGCCGAGGTCGATCGCGCCGCGGCACACGGTGGGCGACTGGCCGTGGTCCTGGTGCATGACGATGGGCACCTTCGGGTAAGACTCGACCGCGGCCTGGATCAGGTGCTTGAGGAAGGCCTCGCCGGCGTACTTACGAGCGCCGGCCGAGGCCTGCATGATGACCGGCGCGTCGACCTCGGAGGCGGCGGCCATGATGGCCTGCACCTGCTCGAGGTTGTTGACGTTGAAAGCCGGGATGCCGTAGCCGTTCTCGGCCGCGTGGTCGAGCAGCTGACGCATGGACACCAGGGGCATGGAAGTTCTCCAGCGAGGTTGGCTAGTGGGATGGCCGTCATTATGCCGGTGCGGCCGGGCGCCGCAGGCTAGCGCGGACAGCGCCCCTGCTGGCCGGCCCGCACGCGCCGGCCGGCCGGCGACGATGCGTGCGCGCCGGCCTCATTCCGGCCGGATGCCGGCAGCGCGCACCACCGGCGTCCAGCGCTCGATCTCGCGGCGCAGGAAGGCCGCGTATTCGGCGGGCGACGAGGCGTGCACGTCGTAGCCCTGGCGCACGAGCCGCTCGCGCACGTCGGTGCCGTCGACCGCCTCGAGCACCGCGGCGTGCAGCCGCTCGACGATCGCGGCCGGCGTGCGAGCCGGCGCGAGCAGACCATAGAAACCCGAGCCGACGAGCTCCGGGTAGCCCTGCTCGACGGTGGTGGCCACGTCGGGCAGGACGGCCGAGCGCCGCACCGAGGCCACCGCGATGCCGCGCAGGCGACCGGCGACCACCTGCACCCCGCTCGGGATATAGGCGTCGATGAGCAGCGGCACGGTGCCGGCGACCGCGTCCTGCAATGCCGGCTGGGCGCCCTTGTAACCGATGTGCGCGAGCTGCGGCGCGGCGCGGGCTCGCAGCGCCTCGCCGATCAGGTGGGGCATCGAGCCCACCCCCGCGGTCGCGTAGTTCAGGGGCGCCGAGCGCGCCGCCGCGACGACATCGGCGAGCGACCGGTACGGCGTGGCCGGATGCGCCATGATCAGCACCGGGATCGAGGCGACCAGCGACACCGGGGCGAAATCGGCGAGCGGATCGTAGGGCAGCTTCATGCCCAGCGCGGTGTTGAGCGCCAGCGGCGCGGCGGCGAACAGCAGCGTGTGACCGTCGGGCGCGGCCTTGGCGACGGCGTCGTTGCCGATCACGTTGGCCGCGCCCGGCCGGTTCTCGATCACGAAGGGCTGACCCAGGCGCTCGGCCATCTTCTGCGCGACCATCCGCGCGACGGTGTCGAGGGCCCCGCCGGGCGTGAAGGGCACGATGACGCGAACCGGACGCTGGGGCCACGCGCCCTGCGCGCGCGGCAGCCCGGGCGTACCGAGGGCGAGCGCCGCACCCCCGAGGGTCGCGAGCGCGCCGCGCCGGCCGGCGGAACGGGCGTGACGAAGCGAACGGATCATGGTTGCGTCCTCAACCGTGGTCGCCGACGGTCACGATCTTCATCGTGTTGGTGCCGCCGGCCTTGCCGATCGGCTCGCCGATCGTGATGATGATGCGGTCGCCGCGCGACACCACGCCGGCGGCGACCAGCGTCTGCTCGGCCTCGAGCAGCACCGCTTCGCGCTCGCGCGAGCTGGGCTGCAGCTGCATCGGATGCACCTCGCGGTACAGCGTCATGCGCCGCCGGGTGCGCTCCTCGGAGGTCAGCGCGTAGATCGGCACGCCGGAGTCGAAGCGCGACATCCAGAGGGCGGTGGAGCCCGACTGCGTCAGCGCAACGATGCCGCGGATCGGCAGGTGGTTGGCCACGAACAGCGCGCTCATCGCGATGGACTGGTCGATGCGCGTGAAGGCGCGGTTCATGAACTCGCCGTCGAGCGGCACACGCTGCGAGCGGTCGGCCTCGGTGCAGATGCGCGCGGTGGCCTCGACGGTCTCGACCGGATACCGGCCCGACGCGGTCTCGGCCGACAGCATCACCGCGTCGGTGCCGTCGAGCACCGCGTTGGCGACGTCGGACACCTCGGCGCGGGTGGGCACCGGCGCCTCGATCATCGACTCCATCATCTGGGTGGCCGTGATGGTGAAGCGGTTGAACTC
>JBILUW010000079.1:0-14553 GCA_044370795.1 Burkholderiaceae bacterium | reverse complement strand
GTCGTCGGGGCGCTGGGTCATCGGGCGGCACGCGGCGAGGCCGTCCGCGTCGGGGACGCGGACGGCCGGTGCGCGCGCCCGACCCGGGACCCGACGGAGGGCGGCGCGGTCAGCCGGGCAGCCAGTCGATGACGCAATTCATCGCGGTGCCGCCGGCCGGCGGGCGGGTCCAGAGTGCGTATTGTCGCTCACTGCGCGCCGCGCCGCGCACCACCACCTTGCCGTTGCAGTAGTGCGGCGCCTGCGCCCGGAAGGCGATGCGCGTGACCCGCGCCTGCGGATGCCACTCGCGAAAGGTCTCGGCCAGCAGCATGGCCTGCAGGGGCCCGTGCACCACCAGGCCCGGATAGCCGCCGACCTCGGTGGTGTAGCGCAGGTCGTAGTGGATGCGGTGCGAGTTGAAGGTGAGCGCGGAGAAGCGAAAGAGCACCGACTCGTCGACCAGCCACGCGCGCTCGCGCTCGCCGGGCGGATCGTCGGGCGGCGTGGCCGCGGGCTTCGAGGTCTGAGCCCCGAGCACGACCGCGCGGGTGCGCTCGATCAGGGCCACATCGCCCGCCTGTTCGACCCGATGCTCCTGCGTGAGAAAGACCATGGGCCCGCGCGCGCCGGTCTTGGCGACCATGTCGGCCAGCCGCGAGATGCGAACCGCGGGCTCGCCGATGCGCAGCGGCCGCAGGAACTCGGTCTCGGAGCCCGCCCACATCACCTCGGGCAAGGGGATGGGCGGCAGCAGCGAGCGGCGGCTGGGCGAGCCGTCGGGGCCCAGCTGCGAGCTGGGCACGCGGTCGAGGAAGTGCAGCCAGTGCCACAGCGGCGGCAGCGCCTGCGCCGGCGCCTCGGGCAGGTCGAGCGTGGCGGCGAGCGCCAGCGCGGGGATGGGGGCCAGGGTCTCGGTCACCGTGTCGCGGCGCTCGAGCCAGGACTGGTAGGGTTGCAGGTCGATCACGCTCATGGTGCGGCTATCCTACGCCGCCCCAGGCATGCCCGATGCGCACCCTCACCCTGCTCGATTCGATTTCGGCGGTTGGCCCCCATGAGGCCGGCCATGTCGTGGCCACCGGCTCGCACGGCGGTCTGGCGGCGGTGCGCTTCGTGCTCGCCCAGCCGCTGTGGCCGCACGCCGTCATCTTCAACGACGCCGGCGTGGGCAAGGAGGCCGCCGGCATCGTCGGCCTGCGGCTGCTGCAGGAGGCCGGAGTGATCGCCGCCGCCTGCGCCCACGACAGCGCGCGCATCGGCGAGGCCACCGAAACACTCGAGAGCGGCGTGCTCTCCCACCTCAACCCGCTGGCGCGCGCCGCGGGCCTGCGCGAAGGCATGCCCGTGGCGCAGGCCGTCCGGCTGCTGGGCGCCGACCGTGCGCCGGAGGCGCCGTTCGCGTCGCATACCCGCACATCCGACGGCGCGACCCAGCCCGCTCCCAACCCCAAGGATTCCCCATGACCGCCACCCCCGCACCGGCCGACGCCCGGCCCCACGACATCGTCGTCTTCGGCGCCACCGGCTTCACGGGCCGGCTGGTGGCCGAGTATCTGGTCGAGCGCCAGGCGAGCGAGCCGGGCCTGCGCTGGGCCATCGCCGGCCGCGACCCGGCGCGGCTGGCCGCCGTGCACGCCGAGCTCGGCGCCGGCGCGGCGGTGGCGCAGATCGTCGCCGACGTGGCCGACCCCGCCTCGCTGCAGATGCTTGCGCGCGCAACGAAAGTTGTGATCACCACGGTGGGGCCGTACCAGCTGCACGGCGAGCCGCTGCTGGCGGCCTGCGCCGCGGCTGGCACCGACTACGTCGACCTGTGCGGCGAGCCTGCCTGGATGCGCTCGATGATCGACGCGCACGACGCCGCCGCGCGGGCGAGCGGCGCGCGCATCGTGTTCTCCTGCGGCTTCGATTCCATCCCCTTCGATTACGGCGTGTGGTTCGCGCAGCAGGAGGCGATGCGCCGCTGGGGGGCCTACGCGCCGCGGGTCAAGGGACGGGTGCGTCGCAGCAAGGGCGGCTTTTCGGGCGGCACCGCAGCCAGCCTGCGCGCCACGCTGGAGGCCGCCGCACGCGATTCGGCGGTGCTCGCCCGTCTGCGCGACCCCTACGCCCTGACCCCGGGCTTTGCCGGCCCGCCGCAGCCACGCGGCGACAAGCCGATGATCGACGAGGCGCTCGACGCCTGGGTGGCGCCCTTCGTGATGGCGCCGATCAACACCCGCAACGTGCTGCGCTCCCATTTCCTGCTGGGCCATCCCTGGGGGACCGACTTCGTCTACGACGAGATGATCGTCACCGGCCCGGGCGAGAAGGGCCGCGCGCTGGCCGAGGCGGTGGCGGCCGATCGCTCGATGACCCGCGGCGACGGCCCCCGGCCGGGCGAGGGCCCGAGCCGCGAGGAGCGCGAATCGGGCTTCTTCGACCTGCTCTTCATCGCCGAGATGCCCGACGGGCGCAGCGTGCGCGCCGCGGTGGGCGGCAAGCGCGACCCCGGCTACGGCTGCACCTCGCGCATGATCGCCGAGAGCGCGCTGTGCCTGCTGCGCGACCCGATCGCCCGCGGCGGCGGCATCCTCACCGCCGTGCCGGCCATGGGCGGCGCGCTGGCCGCGCGGCTGCAGGCGCACGCCGGCATGCGCTTCGCGATCGAGGGGTAGCCGGCGCGGGGCAGCGTATCGCGCCGCCTCATTCTCGCCTTCAGGCGGCAAAGGCCCGCAGCAGCTGGCCCGCGCGCGGCGCATCGGCCAGCAGCCCGTCGCCGTCGGCCACCTGCTCGCCGTTGACCCACACGCCGTGCACGCCCTGGCCCTCGCCGCGCAGGCGGCTCGCGCCCGCGGGCAGGTCGTGCAGACGGCGGTTGCGGCCGCGCCCCACGGTGGCCGGATCGAAGAGCAGCAGATCGGCGGCCAGGCCCTCGCGCAGCAGGCCGCGGTCGGCGATGCCGAAGAGCGCGGCCGGATGGCCGGTGAGCTTGTGCACCGCCGCCGGCAGGCTGAGCGCGCGCTGCTCGCGCGCCCAGTAACCCAGCGTATGCAGGCCGAAGGCGGCATCGCACAGGAAGGTGAGGTGCGCGCCGGCATCCGACAGCGACACATGGGTGGCCGGGTCGGCCACCAGGCGGCCCACCGCCTGCGGGTCGGTGTTGCGCAGCTCGCCCACGAACTCGGTGCCGAGGTCCTCCGAGAGCGCGAAGTCGAGCATCCAGTCCAGCGGATGCACGCCCGCGGCCTCGGCGAGCGACTGCAGGTTGCGCCCCTCGAGCGCCGCATTGGCGGGCCGCACCACCTGCGAGACCCGCATGCGGGTCCAGTCGCCGTTGAACAGGCCGCGGCCCTTCTGGCGCTCGAGATCGGCTTTGACGGCCGCGCGGAAGTCAGCGCTCGCATACAAAGGAAGCAGCGTGGATTCTGGCGCGCCGATGGCGGCTTTCCAGGCCGGGATGCTCTCGAAGACATAGGCCGAGCGCAGCGTGAAGTCCATCGTGAGCGGGCAGGCCGACACCTGCGGCACCAGCGCATGGCCGCGATCGCGCGCGGCCTGCATCGCATCGAGCTCCTGGAAGACGCGCTGCGGGTCGGCCTCGTTGTGGAAGAGCGCCGCGATCAGCACCGGCCGGCGGCTGCGCTGCGCGATCTCCTCAAGCTGCGCGATCGAGGTGGTGCCGCCCTTGGTGAGCATGAACAGGCCGCGGCCCGACTCGCCCATGGCGCCGGTGAGCGCCAGCATCTCGCGCTGGTCGGCCAGCCGCGAGGGCATGGGGATGCCGCCCCAGCCGTTGTGCGGCTCGTTGGTGGACGAGGCGAAGCCGACCGCGCCGTGCGCCATCGCCTCGCGCACGATGTCGGCCATCCGCGCGATCTCGTCGTCGGTGGCCGCGCGCCGGTGGGCATCCTCGCCCATCACGTAGGTGCGGATCGCCGAGTGGCCGGCGAAGGCGGCGATGTTCAGGCCGGGGCGGCTGGCCTGCAGCATGTCCATGTACTGCGGGATCGACTCGAAGTCCCAGCGGATGCCCGTCTGCAGCGCCTCGAGCGACATGCCCTCCACCTGGGTGAGGTTGCGCATCGTGAGCTCGCGGTCGGCGGGCCGGCAGGGCGCGATCGTGAAGCCGCAGTTGCCGATGACGGCGGTGGTCACGCCAAGCTGCGGCGACGGATCGGCGAACGGGTCCCAGGTGAGTTGCGCGTCGTAGTGGGTATGGCCGTCGATGATGCCGGGCATCAGCGCCAGGCCCTCGGCGTCGATCTCGCGCCGGCCCGCGCCGACGTCGGAGCCGATCGCCGCGATGCGCCCGCCGGTCACGGCCAGCGAGGCCACCCGGCCGGGTGCGCCCGTGCCGTCGAGGATCAGGGCGTTGCGGATGACGAGATCGTGCATGGCGGACTCCTGGGGCGGCACCGGGCTGGGGCGCCGGGGCAATGCGGGGCCGGGGCGCCGGGGCATGCGGCGCGCGCGGGACGTGCGCGCCACGGCCTCGAAGTGTAAGCGGCCAGCCGGCGCGCGGCATTCCGCTCGCTGCGCCGCCGCGTGGCGGGCCCGCACCCCGACGCTACACTGGCCCGAGGCCGGCCCACGGCGAAGCCGCGCGACGATCGCGTCGCCCCGCGTGCGACGAGGCCCCCATGCCGAGGAGACCGCCATGCGATTCACCTGGTTCAACCTGATGCCCTGGCCCGATCTGCCGGCCGACTTCCGCGAGAAGCACCGCTCGGTCTGGGTCGACATCGACTCGCGCCTGTTCGAGCCGGTGCGCGCCCACGGCGTCTACAACACCTACATGGACATGCTCGAGTACGCCGGCCGGCTGGGCTTCGACGGCATCGGCATCAACGAGCACCACCAGAACGCCTACGGGATCATGCCCTCGCCCAACCTGATCGCGGCGGGCCTGGCGCGGCGCACCAGCGACGTGGCCATCGTGGTGCTGGGCAACTCCATCGCGCTCTACAACCCGCCGGTGCGGGTGGCCGAGGAGTTCGCGATGCTCGACTGCATCTCGGGCGGGCGGCTGGTGGCCGGCTTTCCGGTCGGCACCAGCATGGACACCAACTACAGCTACGGGCAGATCCCGGCGCTCACCCGCGAAAAGTACGGCGAGGCCCACGATCTCATCATGCGCGCCTGGCGCGAGCCCGAGCCCTTCGCCTTCAACGGCCGCTACACGCAGCTGCGCTACGTGAACATCTGGCCACGCCCGCTGCAGCAGCCGCATCCGCCCATCCACATTCCGGGCGGCGGCTCGGTCGAGACCTACGACTTCTGCATCGACAACACCTATTCGTACTCCTACCTCTCCTTCTCGGGCTATATCCGCGCCAAGGCGCTGATGCAGGGCTACTGGGACCGGGTCGCGCAGCGCAACGCCCCCGACGCCTCGCCCTACCGCGCCGGCTTCGCGCAGACCATCTGCGTGGCCGAGACCGACGAGGAGGCCGAGCGCCTGTACGCCGAGCACGTGCTGTACTTCTACAACCGCTGCCTGCACGTGTTTCCGGGCTTTGCCGATGCGCCCGGCTATCGCACGGTCAAGACCATCCAGACCGGCGCGCTGTCGCAGTACGCGCCGGCGCGCGGCGGCTACGCCTCGCTCACCTGGAAGGACCTGATCGAGGGTGGCCACGTGATCGCCGGCAGCCCCGAGACCGTGCGCCAGCGCATGGAGGACCTCATCCGCGGGCTGCACGTGGGCAACATCTTCTGCCTGATGCACGTGGGCGACATGCCGGTCGAGAAGTGCATGTACTCCACGCGGCTCTTCGCCGAGAAGGTGATGCCGGCGCTGCGCGGCATGTTCCCCGAGCACGCCGACGACACGCGCTTCTGGTGCAAGCCGGTGGCCCGCCAGGCCGCGCCGGGCACCCTGCCCGACGAGGCCCAGGTGCGCGCGCGGGTGGCCGCGGCCCTTGCGGCGGGCGCGGGTGGCGGTGCGGATGGGAGCGCGGGCGGCGACGCCGCAGGCGCCGGCGCGGGCGAGGGATCGGCCCCTGGCTCGACAGGTGCGGTGGCCGACGCCGCGCGCCCCCGGCCGGTGCCGGCGCGCGCCGAACGCTGACCCGCCTGTCGGAGACCGCCATGAAACTGCGCACCATCGACACCCACCACGTGCCGGTCAGCTACTACGAGGCCGGCAAGGGCGAGCCCCTGGTCTACCTGCATGGCTCGGGCGGGCTGCTGCCCGACGACCCCTTCGTCGCGCGGCTTGCGAAGCACTGGCGCGTGATCGCGCCGCTGCTGCCGGGATACGGGCCGAGCGCCGAGTGCGAGAGCCTGCGCACCATGCTCGACGTCACGCTGCACACCTGGGATGTGGTCGATGCGCTGGGCCTGCACGACCCGCTGCTGGTGGGGCACTCGATGGGCGGCATGATCGCCGCCGAGATGGCCGCCGTCGCGCCGCACCAGGTCTCGCGGCTGGCGCTGATCGCACCGGCAGGGCTGTGGCTCGACGCCCATCCGATCCCGGACATCTTCGCGCTGCTGCCCTACCAGATGCCCGAGCTGCTCTTTCATGACGTGGAGGCCGGCCGCAAGGCCATGACGGCCGGCGCGCGCATCGACGACCCGGAATGGCTCAAGAGCTACCTGGTCACCAACGCGCGCCAGCTCGGCATGGCCGGCAAGCTGCTCTTCCCCATCCCCGACCGTGGGCTGTCCGAGCGCCTGTACCGCATCCGCGCGCGCACCCTGCTGGTGTGGGGCGAGAGCGATCGGCTGATGGTGCCGGCCTACGCGGGCGCCTGGCAGCAGGCCATCGCCGGCGCGCAGCTGCTGTGGGTGCCGCAAGCCGGCCACCTCGCGCCGCACGAGCGGCCCGTCGCGGTCGCCGACGCGATCGCCACGCTCGCATGAGCCGCATCACGCGGGTGCTGGTCACCGGCTTCGAGCCTTTCGGCGGCGAGACCGTCAACCCCTCATGGGAGGTGGCCCGAGCGCTCGATGGCGAGCTGATCGCCGGCGCGCGGGTGGCGGCGCTGCAGCTGCCCTGCCGCTTTGGCGCGGCGGGTGAGGCGCTCGCGCAGGCCCTGCTGGCGCAGCGGCCCGATGCCGTGATCGCGCTCGGCCAGGCCGCGCGCCGCAGCGACCTCAGCGTGGAGCGGGTGGCAATCAATATCGATGACGCGCCCATCGCCGACAACGGCGGCGATCAGCCCATCGACCGGCCCATCGTCGCGGGCGCGCCCGCGGGCTACTTCAGCAGCCTGCCGATCAAGCGCATCGTGGCGGCCATCCGCGCCGCCGGCGTGCCGGCCTCGGTGTCGCAGACCGCGGGCACCTTCGTGTGCAACCACCTCTTCTTCACGCTCGCGCACCTGATCGCCACCCGTCATCCGCAGATGCGCGGCGGCTTCATCCACATGCCGATGCTGCCCGAGCAGGCCGCCGCCTGGGACGGCATGGCCAGCCTCGCGCTCGAGACCATGATCACCGGCGTGCGCGCGGCGGTGGCGGCCACCGTGGCGGGCGAAGGCGACGAGGCGCGCGGCGGCGGCGCGGTGGCCTGAGCGGGGCCGCCGCCGCCCGCTACGCACACGCCGCCCGCTACACCCGCATAGCCCGCTACACACGTGCGGCCTGCTACGCCCGCGCCGGCTGCCAGGGCCGCGCTGCCTCCCCGACCCGCGCCGCCTCCCAACCCAGCGCCGCCTGCTTGCGCGGCTCGCCCCAGCGGTAGCGCCCCGGCTCGCCGGTCTCGCGGATCACGCGGTGGCACGGAATCAGCCAGGCCAGCCGATTGGCGGCGAGCGCGCCACCCACCGCCCGCGCCGCGCCCGGGCTGCCGATGCGCCGAGCGAGCTCCCCATAGCCCAGCTGCTCGCCGGGCTGGGTGCGCATCAGCGCCTGCCAGACCCGGATCTGGAAGTTGGTGCCGCGCAGCACCAGATGCAGGCGGCCGCGCTCGGGCAGCTCGGCGAAGACCCGGGCCAGCAGCGCGCCCGCGGCCGCGTCGTCGCGCTCGCTGTGCGCGCGCGGCCACTGCGCGGCGATCGCGGACACCGCCATCGCCTCGGGCCCGTCGACGAAGGCCAGCTCGCAGATGCCACGCGCCGTCCAGGCGACCAGCGCCCGCCCGAGCGGCGTGGGCCCCAGGCCGAAGCCGATGCGCAAGCCCGCACCGGCCTGCCCCACCTCGCCCGGGGTCATCGCCTCGCAGCTCACCATCAGGTCATGCAGCCGGCTCGCGCTGCCCAGGCCCGCGCGCTCGGAGGTCTCGAGCACATCGGTCGAGCGCGCGAGCTGCTCGCGCGCGTACTCCTTGGTGAGGAACTGCAGGAAACGCTTGGGCGAGATGCCCACCCATTCGGCGAACAGCCGCTGCAGGTGAAAGGGGCTCAGGCCGACCGCACCGGCCAGCTCGTCGAGCCCGGGCTGGCTGGCGGCGTGCTCGCGCAGGTGGATGATTGCGCGCGCAACCGTCTCGTAGTGGCGGGCGGCGCGTTCGGTGCTGACGGTGCGCGACATGGCTGGCGTGGCTGACGATGACGAGCCAGTGTGCCCAGCGCCGGCGGGCGGAGCAAACCGGTTCTTGCGCGCCGGGGTGGCCGGCCAAGGCTCAACCCACGATCAGCAGCGCGCCGATGGCCGCCTCGAAGGCAACGGCCGCGAGATTCTTGGGCGAGCGGCTGTTGTCGGCGATGACGGACACCAGGCGCCCGATGGCCGCGCCTGTCCAGCCCAGGCCGAGGGTGAGGTAGACCCAGCGTTCGTCGCTTGCCAGAGCCACCACGCCGAGGGCGAGGAAAAACCCCCCGTAGGTGGCGCGCACCTCGGAGCGAGCGAGCGCATCGGGCAGCCCCAGGCCGGTGAAGCGGGCGGCCGCGGCCGGGCTGATCAGCGCCATCAGTCCGAGCAGCACGGTGATGCCCCCGCCCGCCATCCACAGCAGATGAAGATCGAACATCGCGGCTCCGGCGCTCAGGTTTCCAGCGGCAGCGCGCCCGTGCTCTTCACCTCATCGAGGCTCACGCTCGAGCGCACCGCGTTGACGCCGGGCAGCCGTGCGAGGCTGCGCAGCAGGAAGTCGGAGAGCGCCTTCAGGTCGGGCATGACGACCTTGAGCACGTAGTCGAAGTCGCCCGTGACCGCATGGCATTCGAGCACCTGCGGCGTGCGCACGATGGCGGCCCGGAACTTCTCCACTTCCTTCATGTGCCCGCGCTCCATGGTCACGTGGACGAAGGCCGTGACGCCCAGACCGAGCCGCGCGGCATCGAGCCTGGCTTCGTAGCGCTTCACGTAACCCCGCTCCTCGAGGCGCCGGTGGCGCCGGTTGCACTGCGCCGCAGACAGGTGAGCGGCCGCGGCGAGCTCGAGGTTGGTGGCGCGGCCGTGAGCCTGGAGGTGCCCGAGGATGCGAAGGTCGGTACGGTCGAGATCAGGCAGAAGAGACATGATTGTGCTCAGACGTTCTGAAGCGTGATTTTATCTCGTCATGCAGGGCGATACAGGGAAAAGATGCACGCACATTGCGTGCCACGCCTCGCAAAATGGTTCGCGTTGGTATCCACCATCTCGCAACCACTCCGGAGTCCCGCGCATGGCCGACCTTGTCGACAACCCGATGGGCCTGATGGGCTTCGAATTCGTCGAGTTCGCCTCGCCCGTGCCGGGCGTGCTCGAGCCGCTGTTCGAGCAGCTCGGCTTTCGCCTGGTGGCCCACCATCGCAGCAAGGACGTGGCCCTGTACCGGCAGGGCGACATCAACTTCATCGTGAACCGGGAACCGAAGAGCCTCGCCGGCTACTTCGCGGCCGAGCACGGCCCGGGCGCCTGCGCAATGGCATTCCGGGTCCGCGACTCGCACAAGGCCTATGCCCGCGCCCTCGAGCTCGGCGCGCAACCCGTGGACGTGCCCACCGGCCCCATGGAGCTCAGGCTGCCGGCCATCAGGGGCATCGGCGGCGCGCCGCTGTACCTGATCGACCGCTTCGGCGACGGCGCCAGCATCTACGACATCGACTTCGCCTTCCTGCCCGGCGTCGACCGTCATCCGCGCGGCCACGGCCTGCGAACGATCGATCACCTCACCCACAACGTCTACCGCGGCCGGATGGCCTACTGGGCCGGCTTCTACGAAAAGCTCTTCAGCTTTCGCGAGATCCGCCACTTCGACATCCGCGGCGCGCACACCGGCCTGAGCAGCCGCGCCATGACCGCGCCCGACGGGCTGATCCGCATCCCCCTGAACGAGGAAGCCGGCCGCGGTGGCTCGGGGCAGATCGAGGAGTTCCTGATGCAGTTCAACGGCGAGGGCGTCCAGCACATCGCGCTGCTCACCGACGATCTGATCGCCACGGTCGATGCGCTGCAGATGGCCGGCGTGCCGCTGATGAGCGCGCCCAACGACGCCTACTACGAGATGCTCGAGGAGCGCCTGCCCGGACACGGCGAGCCGGTGGCGGCGCTGCGCACGCGCGGCATCCTGCTCGACGGCAGCACCCGCGAGGGCGAGCAGCGCCTGCTGCTGCAGATCTTCAGCCAGCCTCTGCTCGGGCCGGTGTTCTTCGAATTCATCCAGCGCAAGCGCGACGAGGGCTTCGGCGAGGGCAACTTCAAGGCCCTTTTCGAGAGCATGGAGCGCGACCAGCTGCGCCGCGGCACGCTGCAGGCGGGCGGCTGAGGCCCGCAGGCCGCCTAGAGCAGCCGGAACGCGAGCGCCGCCACCAGCGTGGGCGCCAGCGCCGCGAGAAGCAGCCCCAGCGGGCTGACCGTGCCGTCGGGGAAACGATGGCGCAGGATCGCCACGCCCGCCGGGTTGGGCGCGTTGGCGATCACGGTGAGGCCGCCGCCCGTTACCGCCCCGGCCACCAGCGCCACCTTGAACTCGGGGCTCAGGCCATCGACCAGCGTGGCCAGGTAGGTGAGCGCCGCGTTGTCGGTGATGGCGGTGAGCAGGGTGGCGCCCACGAAGACCGTGTCGGCATCCATGCCCAGCAGCAGCGGCTGCAGCCACCAGCGCTGCATGCCGCCGAGCACGACCAGTCCCGCGAGGAAGAAGGCCACCAGCAGCGCCTCGCGCAGGATCAGCGCACCCTGATGCTGCCGATAGGCGGTGGCCACGCCCAGGAAGAACAGGAACAGGCCGAGGAAGACCGGCGGGTGGTGGGCGAACACCACGACCCCGACGAGGAACAGCAGGTTGACCAGCACCACCGACGTCGGCACCGTCAGCTGGCGACGGCTCACGATCGGCGCCATGTGGTCGAGCTCCCGACGAAAGAGCAGCGTTGCCACGCTGGCGTTGATCACCACGGCGATCGCGGCCTTCCAGCCGAAGGTGGTCAGCATGAAGGGCAGATCCCACTGCCATGGCCCGGCCACCATCAGCACCGGCGGCGCGGCGAAGTGCGTGAGCGTGCCGCCGATCGAGATGTTCACGAACAGCACACCAAGGGTCGCGTAGCGCAGGCGCAGCGGCACCGCCTGCGCGAACAGCGTGTCGCGCAGCATCAGCGCGGCCAGGGTCATCGCGGCCGGCTCGGTGATGAAGGAGCCGAGCAGTGGCACGACGGCGAGCACCACGAAATAGACCGCCATGCCGCGCGGCACGGGCAGCAGCCGCGCGATCAGCCGGACCAGTTCGCCCGCAAGCTCGAGGATCGGGCGGCTGGCGGCCACCACCATGATCGCGAAGACGAAGAGCGGCTCGGTGAAGTTGCGCGACTCGACGTAGTCGATGGCGGTCTTCGAGCCGCCGGTCGCGAACAGGCACACCACCAGCACCATCGCCCAGAAGCCGAAGACGATCTCGACCTCGCCGAGCAGATGCCACAACCCCGCGTGGCGTGGCTGCGCGTGGGCGAGGCGCTCGAAGAACTTCGTGGAGAAGGTGTGCACGAGGGCGATCGCGAACAGGATGGCGGCGATCAGCTCGGCGGTGCTGGGGGCGAGGCTGGACATGGCGAGTTCCGGCCGCGTGGCGGCCCGACCAGCGCGAGAACCTGCCCATCGCACCGCGCGATGGACACCCGGAGCGCAGTGTAGGCGAGCCGGTCGCCGGCGGGCCCGAAGGCCCTCGCGGCGACGCGGCGCCGATCAGGCCGGCGGCCGGAAGTTCGCCGCCACGCGCTGACGCAGGTAATCGCCCGCCGTGATCGGCGGGTACTTGCCCTGCGGACCGGCGATGACCGCCTCACGATTGGCCTGCGCGAAGAAGGCGATGCTGTAGCGCGGACCCAGATACTCGCCGGCCTGCGGATTGCGCACGCGGTGGAAGTTCGAGGGCAGGCGATCGTCGCTCCAGCGCATCAGCATGTCACCGATGTTGCAGGTGATCGCTTCCTCGTCGGGGGGCACGGGCGTCCAGGCCGGGGTGTCGAGATCCTTGCCCGGGCACACCTCCAGCCCGCCCTGGCCCGGCCGCTGGAAGAGCAGGGTCAGGCAGTCGAAATCGGTGTGCGCGCCGGCGCGCCACAGGCCGGCCGCTTCGGCCTCCTGCGGGCTCATCGCGAAGTAGTGCAGCAGCCGCAGGGTGCTCTGGTAGTCGGGGCGCGAGGGGTCGTGCGCGCCGTCGAAAAAGTCGGATGCGAAACCCAGCTTGAGGGCAAAGCAGGAGAGCACCCGCATCGCCACCGTCCAGCAGCTGGCCTCGAAATCGAGCATCGTCGACCGGAAGTCCGGCAGCTCGGCGGCGGCGGGCCACAGCCCGTCCATGCGCGGGCGGGTGATCTGGAAGCTCTCCTTCTGGTCGGGTGTGCCGGTGGACGGGCGCACCTGCGCGCGGCTCTCCCAGCCCACGTTGTCGGCCTTGCGGTGCGGGTACTTCGCCTTGATCCCCTCGGGCAGGGCGAAGAAGCGCTCCGTCATGGTGAAGGCCTCGCGCAGCCGCGCCAGATCGATGCCGTGGTTGACCACCTGGAAAAAGCCGACATCGACCGCGGCCTCCCAGAGCTCGTCGGCGATCTGCGCGCGGCGCGCGTCGAAATCGGCCAGATCGATGCGGCGCAGCTCGCGCGTCAGGGTGGTTGTGGCTGCGCTTGCGCCCATGCGCGACTCGCGCGCGAGCTCGATCGAGACGTTACCTGCGGGGTTCATGGGTCGACTCCTGAAGACGGTTTGATCGTTCAAGAGCAATTTCCGGGCACTGGCGATCCGAAGGCCGCCGCGCTGAACGCTTCTACTCTCTGGGGTGATTGCAGCACGAAGCATGCCGGCGGGCGCGCACCAGCGCGGTGCAACCCGGCGGACCGCCGGCCTTGGCACGGAACGTGCAGCGTCGATCGCGGAACGGTCTACTCGCCAAGCACCGCCACCCATGATTCCTCTCATCGATCTCAGCGACGCCCTCGAGCGCGGCGGCGCGCGCAGCAGCGCGGTGGCTCGGCAACTGCGCGTGGCCGCCACGGACAGCGGCTTCTTCTACGTGCGCGGCCACGGCGTAGCGCCACAGCGGGTGCATGAACAGTTCGCACTCGCGCGCCGGCTCTTCGAGCTGCCGGCGGCCCGGCGCGAGGAGTTGTCGATGCGGCGCTCGCCCATCCTGCGCGGCTTCGAGAATCTGGGCGAACAGACGCTGGACGCCACCATGAAGCCCGACCTCAAGGAGAGCTTCTACTGCGGCATGGACTGGCCGGACGACCATCCCTACGTGCTTGCGCACTACAACAGCTACGGACCCAGTCAGTGGCCAGCCGAGCTTCCCGAGGCCAGACCGATGTGCCTGGACTGGATCGCTCGGATGAACGCGCTGTCGCTGCGGATCATGCAGTTGCTGGCGCTTTCGCTCGACCTGCCCGAGGATCAGTTCGACCAGGCGTGCGAGGAGCCGATGATCACGCTGCGGATGGTGCGCTACCCGCCGCATCCGGCCGACGCCGATGAGCGAACCTTTGGCGCAGGCGCGCACACCGACTGGGGCGCGGTGACGGTGCTGGCGCAGGACGACCACGGCGGCCTCGAGGTGCAGATGGCCAACGGCCGCTGGGCGGAGGCGCCGCCATTGCCCGACACCTTCGTGGTCAACCTCGGCGACATGGTGCCGCGATGGACCAACGGCCTGTACCGCTCCAACCTTCACCGCGTGCGCAACCGCCACTCCGGCGCGGCCGCGCGATACTCGATCCCCTTCTTCCATGCGCCCAACTACATGGCGCGCATCGAGGCGCTCCCCGGCACCGTGCCCCAGGCCGGCGAGCCGCGCTATGCGCCGTGCACCGCGGGCGAGCATCTGCAGCAGATGTACGACCGCACCTACGGGCTGCAGCGGCGGGTGGGCGCCGACGCGGCCGCCTGAGCATCCGCATGCGACTGGTAGTCAACTTCCTATGCCGCGACATCGAGCGGCAGCTCGCGTTCTACATGGGCGTGCTCGGCCTGCCCGAGATCGTGGCAAGCCGCTCGCCCCTCTTCCGGGCGCTGGGCAACGAGTCGGTGGAGCTCGGCCTGAACGGGCCCGAGGCTGCCGGCCTGCTGGGGCTCGGCGGCCGGACGGCCACCCCCGGGTGCGTGGCGCCGATAACCACCTACCCCACCTTCATGGTCGATACGCCCGCGCAGGTGGACGACGCGTGCGCGCGAGCAGCCGCCCTGGGCGGGCACATCGTGAAGGGCCCCTACCCCACCTACTACGGCCAC
>JBILUW010000314.1:0-4165 GCA_044370795.1 Burkholderiaceae bacterium | reverse complement strand
GGCTACGTTGATGCCGCCTCCGGGCGCCGGCTGGTGGTGGTCTTCATGGCGAACGGCTCGGCGGCCGCGGCCAGCGCGCCGGTGCAGGACCGGCTGCTGCGCTGGACCCACGCCTACGGTTGAGCAGGGTCAGCGGATCCGCGGATTCCGACGAGCGGACCGACGAAAGGGCGGTATTTGTGCACTATAGTGCATAAATCGACCGTTTTACCGATTGACCGGGGGGCGCGTGCCTTCCTACAATCCGCCCCATCGTCTTCGGCGCGGCCCATCCCCAGGGCAATCGGCGTCGAAGCTTTGCGAGCAACGCTCGCCAACCTGCGCCCGCCGGACTCGATTCCCGGCTGGTGCCCACCGGCCCTCAGGAGGCCGGTCGGATCGGTGCAGCAGGCCGATCCGGAAGTTCAGCGTCCGGGGGTATGACCTGTCGGCAGTCTGCCGACGGGTTCGTCGTCTCCGGGCGTCGGGAGGGTTCATGGATCGACAGCATCGGATTCACTGGCTGTTCGGGGTGTTCGTGAGGCTGATCGGCGCCGCACGGATCGTTCGTGGAAGCGCGCCGTTGCTGGCCGGCCTGTCGGTCGCCGCGGCGGGGCTCGCGGTGGCCAGCCTGCCCGATGCCCGCCAGGGGCCGGGTTCGGCGCTCGGCGCGGCGGTGGCCTCGTTCTCGGATGCGACCGGCATCGGCGGCTCGCCGTTCGCCGCGCGCTCCGGCGACGGCAGCGCGCCGCACGGGGTCGGCCCCACGCTCAGCCGCGAGCAGCAGAATCTCGCGCAGTTCATTGCGAGCACCTATCGGGTGGCTGCCTGGCAGACCCAGTGGTTCGTCGAGCATGCCTACCGGACGGCGCGCGAACTCAAGCTCGACCCCTTCCTCATCCTGGCCGTCATCTCGGTCGAGTCGAACTTCGATCCGCAGGCGCAAAGCCACCGCGGCGCCCAGGGTCTGATGCAGGTGCTTACCCAGGTTCATGCCGAGAAGTTCTCCCCGTTCGGCGGGGTGGCGGCCGCGTTCGATCCGCTCGCCAACATCCGCGTCGGCGCCCAGATTCTGGCCGACTATCTGCGGCGTGCCGGCAGCGTCGAGGGCGCCCTGAAAGCCTATGTCGGGGCCGCCTTGCTGCCCCACGATGGCGGCTATGGCGCGAAGGTCATCTTCGAGCGCGACCGCATGGCGGCCGCAGCCGCAGGTCGCCCGGTGCCCGCTGCCCGCGGAGCGTCTGCCACGGCTGCCGGTTCGTCGCGTTCGGTTGCCGACGACCCGGCAGGCGGCTGGCGTCTGGCCGCGTCCGACGGGCCCGGTGGCGACGGCGGCGAGGCCTCGGGCGGTTCCGGCCGCGGCAGCGAGTCGCCCTGAGGCCACGCGGCGGCGGCCGCGCATCGATCGGCTCGCGCAGCCTCGCCGCTCAGGCGCGCAGCCAGCGGCCGATGCGCTCCACGGCCTCGCGCAGTTGCGGCAGGCCGGTGGTGTAGGCCAGGCGTACGTAGGCCTTGGGCTGATGGCTGCCGAAGTCCATGCCCGGCACCACCGACACCCAGGCCTCGTCAAGCAGCCGGTCGGCAAACTCGCTGCTGTCGCTGGTGTGGCGGCTGCAGTCGGCAAACACGTAGAAGGCCCCATCCGGCGTCACCGGCACCTCGAGGCCCACCTCGCGCAAGGCCGGCACCAGGTAGTTGCGCCGCTCCCGAAATGCCTCGCGCCGCTGCTCGAAGATGGCCAGCGACTCGGGCTCGAAGCAGGCCAGCGCCGCATGCTGCGCCAGGCTCGAGGCGCAGATGTAGAGGTTCTGCGAGAGCTTCTCGAAGGCGCCGACCAGCGAGGGCGGGACCACCAGCCAGCCCAGCCGCCAGCCCGTCATGGTGAAGTACTTCGAGAAGCTGTTGCACACGATGACGTCGTCGCCCAGTTCGAGCGCCGAGCGCGGCGGCGCGTCGTAGCTCAGGCCGAGATAGATCTCGTCGATCAGCGCGAAGCCGCGGCGCTCGCGGATGGCATCGACGATGCGGGCCATCTCGTCGAACGGGATCGACGTGCCGGTGGGGTTGGCGGGCGACGCGAGCAGGGCGCCGCGGGTGCGCTCGGTCCAGCGTGCGCGCAGCAATGCCGCGGTCATCTGGAAGCGGGTGTCGGGGCCCACCGGCACGCCTACCGGCACGCCGTCGAAGGCGGTCACGAAGTGGCGGTTGCACGGATAGCTGGGGTCGGTGAGCAGCACCTCGGCCCCCGGGTCGACCAGCGCGCAGCAGGCGA
This sequence comes from Burkholderiaceae bacterium, assembly GCA_044370795.1. Taxonomy (GTDB): domain Bacteria; phylum Pseudomonadota; class Gammaproteobacteria; order Burkholderiales; family Burkholderiaceae_E; genus Quisquiliibacterium. The sequence goes on along the minus strand of JBILUW010000314.1, from coordinate 1,914 downwards.
GCGACAGCGCCGCGCTCGCGCCGGCGGTCACGACGATGCGCGCCGGGTCGATGTCGAGCCCGTGGCGGTGGCCGTAGTCGGCGGCGATCGCGCGGCGCAGCGGCTCGATGCCTACCGCCGAGGTGTAGTCGGTGTGGCCGGCGCGCACCGCGCGCTCGAGCGCCGCGATCACCGGCTCGGGCGCCTTGAAGTCGGGCTCGCCGATGCTCATCGGGATGACCGGCTTGCCCGCGCGCTGCAGGGCTGCCGCCCGCTTGACGAGCTCCATGGTGTGGAAGGGCGCGATCCGGTCGGTGCGCTGCGACAGGGTGGGGGCGTGGGTCACGGCGAAGGGTGGGGGGCTGCGAGGTGCGGCATTGTAGCGAGCGCCGCCTGCCGCGCGGCTTGCGCGGATCAGCGGCCCCGACGGGCGCACGGAACTGCCGCCGCGCCGGGCGCGTGGCTCAGCGCCCGCGGAACTCGGGCGTTTCCTTCGCGAGAAAGGCGCGGTAGCCGGTGCGGAAGTCTTCGGTGTCGAAGCAGTCGAAGGCCTCGAGGTATTCGGCCTCGGTGAGCGGCGCCGGATCGCGCAGCCGGCGGGCGAAGCGCTTGTGCCAGCGCGCCACCAGCGGGGCGCCGGCGGCGATGCGCTGTGCGCAGGCGTTGGCCTCGTCGGCGACCTGCGCATCGGGCACCACCCGCGTGACCAGGCCTTTCTCGCGCGCCTCGCGGGCATCGAAGATACGGCCCTCGAGCAGGATCTCGAGGGCGACGTCGGTGCCGACCAGCCGCGCGATGGGCGCCATCTCGGCATGCGCCATCACCAGCCCGAGGTTTCTGACCGGCGCGCCGAAGCGGCTGCCCTCGCCGCAGATGCGCAGGTCGCACATCGCCGCGATCTCGAGGCCGCCGCCGACGCAGATGCCGTGGATCTGGGCGACCAGCGGATGGCGGCAACGTTCGAAGGCCGCAGCGGTGGCGTGCATGTCGCGGCCGTAGGCTATCGCCTGCTCGCGGTTCGCACGCTCGGTGGCGAACTCGGCGATGTCGTTGCCCGGCGAGAAGCTGCGTTCGCCGGCGCCGCGCACGACGACGCAGCGCACGGTGTCGTCGTCCGACAGGGCAGCGATCGCCATGCCGAGGTCGCGCCACATCGCGCGGGTGAGCGCGTTCAGCTTGGCCGGGCGGTTGAGCACCACGGTGGCGATCGCGCCGTCGCGCTCGATCAGGATCTCGTCGCTCATCGGCCGGCTCCGGCGCGCAAGGGCGCGCAGCGGTTCATGGGTTCTTACTCGGCGCGCACGCCGAGCTCCTTGACCAGCGTGGCGTACTTCGCGAGTTCGGCGCGGATGAAGGCGCCGAATTCCTCGGGGTTGCGCGGACCGGTGTAGATGAGGCCCTGCGGCTCGAGCTTGCCGCGCACGCCGGGATCGTCGAGCGAGCGGCGCACCGCGTCGGCGATGCGGGCCACCAGTTCGCGCGGCATGCCTCTGGGGCCCATCACCGAGTACCAGTTGGTGACGTCGAAGCCGCGGATGCCGACCTCCACGAACGTGGGCACGTCGGGCAGCTGCGATACCCGCGCCGGGGTGGAGACGGCCAGCGCGCGCAGCTTGCCCGACTGGATGTGCGGCAGCACCGGCGGCATGGTGTCGAAGTTCATGCTGACCTGACCGGCGAGCAGGTCGCCGATCGCCTGGCCGCTGCCCTTGTAGGGCACGTGCGCGACCTGCACGCCGGTGAGCTTGGCGAAGAGCGCGCCGGCCAGATGCTGCGAGCTGCCCACCCCGGAGGACGCGTAGGTGAGCACGCCCGGCCTGCTGCGGGCGAGCGCGACCAGTTCGTCGACGCTGCGCGCCGCCAGGCCCGGGTGCACCGCGAGCACGTTGGGCACGTAGCCGATGTAGTGGATGGGGGTGAAGTCGGCGGCCGGGT
>JBILUW010000078.1:0-14598 GCA_044370795.1 Burkholderiaceae bacterium | reverse complement strand
AAGGGCTGCCTGCGGGCAGCCCTTTTCCTTGCGGAGGTACCCGCGGGGCCGAGGGGCCCCGCGCGCCCCGGCCTCAGAGCCAGTAGACGATCACGTACAGCCCAAGCCAGACCACGTCGACGAAGTGCCAGTACCAGGCCGCGGCCTCGAAGGCGAAGTGGTTCTCGGGGCTGAAGTGCCCGCTGAGGATCCGGAAGAGGACCACCGTCAGCATGATGGCGCCCACGCAGACGTGAAAGCCGTGGAAGCCGGTCAGGAGGAAGAATGTGGAGCCGAAGATGCCGGAGGACAGCTTGAGGTTGAGGTCCTGGTAGGCATGCATGTACTCGTAGGCCTGCAGCGCAAGGAAGACGGCGCCGAGCAGCACCGTGGCCAGCAGCCAGAACTTCAGCTTGCCGCGGTGGTTGTCCTTGAGCGCGTGGTGCGCGATGGTGAGCGTGACGCCGGAGGTGAGCAGCAGCGCCGTGTTGATGGTGGGAATGGGCCAGGGGCCGATGGTCTGGAAGGCCTCGACGACGCCGGCGGGCCCGCCGTTGGGCCAGGCGGCCGTGAATCCCGGCCACAGCACCGACTTGTGATCGAGGTCGCCCAGCCAGGGCATGGTGATGACGCGGGCGTAGAACAGCGCGCCGAAGAACGCCGCGAAGAACATCACCTCGGAGAAGATGAACCAGCCCATGCTCCAGCGGAAGGACACGTCGACCCGTTCGTTGTAGAGGCCGCCCTCCGACTCGTGCGCAACCGTGCGGAACCAGCCGTACATCATGTAGAACAGGATGCCCAGGCCGGCAGCCAGCAGCCACGGCCCGTAGGCCGCGCCATTCACCCAGCCGGCCGCGCCGAAGCCGAACGACAGCAGGGCGAAGGAACCCACCGCCGGCCACTGCGACGGGCTGGGAACGAAGTAGTACGGTGCTGCGCCGTGCGCGCTTGCGCTCATGGGGTGTCTCCCTCGGAAATGGGCGTTCGGGCCGGAAGGGTCATGAGGTCACCATCCGGACGATGAGGATCAGGCTGAGGACGAACAGCGCCGCCATCGCGATGCCGGCGACGATCACGTGCACCGGGTTGAGGCTGCGCATGTCGGCTTGGTGTTCGCGGCTGCCGCGCACGCCGAAGAACGACGCGCCGACCGCCTTGAGGGTCTGCGCGAAGCTCGAGGCGGGGCGCGGCGCCATCAGGACCCCTTGCCGGCTGGAGTGGGTGCTGCCGGGGTTGCGGCCGCTGCCGCGCCCTGCCCGGCCACCTCGAAGAACGTGTACGACAGCGTGACCGTCCCGACGTCGGCCGGTAGCTTGGGGTCGAGCACGAAGACCACCGGGAACTCGCGGGTCTCGTTGGGCTGCAGCGTCTGCTGGCGGAAGCAGAAGCACTCGAGCTTGCGGAAGAACTTCCCGGAGCCGTCGGGGGCGTAGCTGGGTATGGCCTGGCCGGCGGTTGGGCGCGCAACCGTGCTGGAGAGCTCGTAGACGACCGTGGCGAGTTCGCCCGGGTGCACGCTGATGGACGAGACCTTGGGCTTGAACTGCCAGACCCCGCGGCTGTTGGCGTCGAACTCGACGATCACGCGCCGCGAGGTATCGACCTGCGTGTTGCGTGCGAACTCGGCCGCTCCCTGATCCTTGGGCGTCACGAGGCCGATCCCGGTGACCTCGCAGATCGCGCGATAGATGGGAATCATCGCGTAGCCGAAGCCGAACATCGCGAGCGCGATGACCAGCAGCTTGGCCGACAGGTGCCAGTTGGCAACGCGCAGGTTCACTGGCCGAACAGCAGACGGTTGGCGATGACCCCCGCGAAGAACATGGCCGCCACTGACAGCAGGATCAGCGCGGTGCGCAGATTGTGCTTGCGTTCGGCCATGGGCTTCGGGGAGGGAGCGAGGGGATAGAGGAAGCCTGTCGTCTTACTTGACGACCGGCGGGGTCTCGAAGGTGTGGAAGGGCGCGGGGCTGGGCACCGTCCATTCCAGACCCTCGGCGCCCTCCCAGGGCTTGTCGGCCGCCTTCTCGCCGCCCTTGATGCACTTGATCACGACCCACAGGAACACCAGCTGCGACAGGCCGAAACCGAAGGCGCCCACCGTGACCAGCGCGTTGAAGTCGGCGAACTGCATCGGGTAGTCGGCGTAGCGGCGCGGCATGCCGGCGAGCCCGAGGAAGTGCATCGGGAAGAAGGTGATGTTGAAGGTGATCAGGCTGAGCCAGAAGTGCCACTTGGCCAGGGTCTCGTCGTACATGTGGCCGGTCCATTTGGGCAGCCAGTAGTAGGTGCCCGCAAACAGGGCGAACAGCGAGCCGGCGACGAGCACGTAGTGGAAGTGCGCGACCACGTAGTAGGTGTCGTGCAGCGCGATGTCGAGCGGCGCCACCGAGAGGATGATGCCGGTGAGCCCGCCCATCGTGAACACGAAGATGAAGCCGATCGCGAACAGCATCGGGGTTTCGAAGGTCATGGACCCGCGCCACATGGTGGCCACCCAGTTGAAGATCTTCACGCCGGTGGGCACCGCGATCAGCATCGTGGCGTACATGAAGAACAGAAGGCCGGGATGATCTCGGACACGATCCCGAAGGCCGGCAGGATCATGATGTAGACCTCGGGATGCCCGAAGAACCAGAAGATGTGCTGGTACATCACCGGGTCGCCGCCGCCGGCCGCATTGAAGAAGCTGGTGCCGAAGTGGCGGTCGGTGAGCACCATGGTGATGGCGCCGGCGAGCACCGGCATCACGGCGATCAGGAGGTAGGCGGTGATCAGCCACGTCCAGACGAACAGCGGCATCTTCATGAGCGTCATGCCGGGCGCGCGCATGTTCAGGATCGTGGTCACGATGTTGATCGAGCCCATGATCGAGCTGGCGCCCATGATGTGCATCGCGAAGATGGCGAGGTCCATGCCCGGACCCATCTGGACCGACAGCGGCGCGTAGAGCGTCCAGCCGGCCGCGGTGGCACCGCCGGGCACGAAGTAGGACACGATGAGCAGCAGCGCGGCGGGCGGCAGCAGCCAGAAGCTGAAGTTGTTCATCCGCGCGAAGGCCATGTCGGACGCGCCGATCATCAGCGGGATCTGCCAGTTCGCGAAGCCCACGAAGGCCGGCATGATCGCCCCGAAGACCATGATCAGCCCGTGCATCGTGGTGAGCTGATTGAAGAACTCGGGATTGACGATCTGCAGGCCCGGCTGGAAGAGCTCGGTGCGCAGCAGCAGGGCGTTGATGCCGCCGACGATGAACATCGCGAACGAGAACCACAGGTACATCGTGCCGATGTCCTTGTGGTTGGTCGCGTACAGCCAGCGCCGCCACCCGTGCGGATGGTCGTGCGCGTGGTCGTGGTCCTGGTGGTTATCGAGCACTGCGCTCATGGGAAGGCTCCTGACGTATCTGTCGGACAGAACGAAGCGACCGGCGCCACGGGCACGCCGGGCGGCGCTCGATTACTTGCCGCGGGCGGCCATGACCTCGCGGGGCTGCACGATGGCGTCCTCGGGCTTGTTGCCCCAGGCATTGCGGGTGTAGGTCATGACGGCGGCCAGCTCGGTGTCGGAGAGCTGCTTGTACGAGGCCATGGCCGTGCCGGCCTTGCCCTTGAGCAGCAGGTCGATCTGGGCATCCTGGGGGCCGAGGACCAGCTTGGATCCTTCGAGAGCCGGGAAGGCGCCGGGCAAGCCCTTGCCCGTGGCCTGGTGGCAGGCCACGCAGTTGGCGGCGTAGACCTTCTCGCCGCGGGCCTGCAGGTCGGCGACCTGCCACTCCTTGTTGGGATCATCCTGGGCGGCCAGCATTTCCTTCTTCTTGGCCTCGACCCACTTCCGATAGTCTTCCTCGGACTTGACCTCGACCACGATGGGCATGAAGGCGTGGTCCTTGCCGCAGAGCTCGGCGCACTGGCCGCGGTAGGTGCCCACCTTCTCGGCCCGGAACCAGGTGTCGCGCACGAAGCCCGGGATGGCGTCCTGCTTGACGCCGAAGGCCGGCACCATCCAGGCGTGGATGACGTCGTTGGCCGTGGTGATCACGCGGATCTTCTTGCCGACGGGCACCACCAGGGCGTTGTCGACCTCCATCAGGTAGGTGGGGTTCGCCTCGCGCTTGGCCCTGGCGTCGGGGTAGCTCCGGTCTTCGATCTGCTCGCGCGGCGTGGAAAGCGTGGAGAGCATGCTGATGCCCTCGCCCTCGCCCTTGAGGTAGTCGTAGCCCCACTTCCACTGGTAGCCGGTGGCCTTGACGGTGATGTCGGCGTTGGAGGTGTCTTTCTGGGCAACGACCTCGCCGGTAGCCACGATGCCCAGCGCCACGACGATGATGAACGGGACCACGGTCCAGGCGATCTCGACCGAGGTGCTCTCGTGGAAGTCGGCCGACTTGGCGCCCTTCGACTTGCGGTGCGCGTAGATCGAATAGAACATCACCGCGAAGACCGCGACGAAGATGATCACGCAGACCCACATCAGGACGTTGTGGAGATAGTGCTGGCCGCGGGCGATGGCCGTGACCGGATCGGCGATGTTGAGCTGGTTGACCCGGGGGCCGCCAGGCATGTCGGAGACCGCCAGCGCCAGCGCCGACGAGGCGGCGAGCGCCGATCCGGCCATCCAGCGGCCGATTTTCCTGAGGTTCATGCGTTCAGCCATGCGTCGTCCCATGTCGTTCCAGGTTCCCGTCAGCCCACCGCGCGACCGAGGCGCTCAGTTCGCGCGCCAGCCGCCTGCGCTCGTCGTCGGGCACGAACCGCCCGACGGCCATCTCCCTGCCAGCGACCACCAGCCGGATGAGTTCCCGCCGGCTGCCACCGTACTGCACCCGCACCCAAGGCGCCCTGCCCTCGAGCCGGGCCAGTGCACCGCCGTGCACGCGCTCGACCAGCAGACCACCGCCGCGCTCGAGAACGATACGCTCGTAGTCGCCGGCGTGCCGCGCGTGGATCAGGAAGGCCAGAGCCAGCGCGATCAGCTCGATGCCGGCGAAGGGCACGACCAGCCAGGCGCCCTGCACGGCGAACACCGTGGCGATGACCAGCGTGAGCCCGCCGACGGCCGCAAAGCAGAACGCCAGCTGGGCCGGCGTAAGCGCGCAGTTGCGGCGCAAAAGCCACTGCTGGGAGCCGGCTTCCGCCTGGTGTATCCAGCGATACGGCATGGGAATCGGGACCCGGCCAGCCCGCGCCGGCACACCCGCCACAGCCGCTGACCATCGAGACTCGATTATACGGACGGGTCAGACACCCGCCAAATGGACAGGCGCGACAGCCCCTACGCCGGCACAGGTTTCGGACGCCGACACACAGCCGGGCGCGAGCGCATCTCAGCCCCCGCGCGGCGACTCGCGAGGCACGAATCGCAGCGGCGCCAGACCGGCGGGCAGCCGCTTGACCGGCGGACACCAGGCATGGCCGTGGATGATCTCGAGTTCCACGGGGATCAGACCGTCGGCACCGCGGGCTGCCTCGAGGCGCGCAAGGGCCGCGGCGCGGGCCGACCTGCCCACCAGCCCGCGCCGCCGGTCGGCGCGCGGGTTGCCGCCGAGCGCGGCGCGCAGCTCGGCAAGCATGTCCAGCGGATCACGGTAGCCGAGCACGATGCGATCGACGTCCATGACCGGCTCTGCGAAGCCCGCGCCGACGAGCGCATCGCCGACGTCGTGCATGTCCGGAAAGTCGGCCAGCTGCGGTCCGGCGCCGGGCAGAGCGCGCAGGGTGTCGACGCCGAACGCCGAGAACATCAGCAGCCCGCCGGGGCGCACCACGCGCTGCCACTCGGCGAGCACCGCCCCGGGATCGGCGAACTGATGCCAGGCGAGGTTGGACCAGATCAGGTCGGCGCTCGAGGCGGGCAGCGGCAGCCGATGCGTATCGGCCGCCACGGCCAGCAGCGCACCGCCCGACGCAACCGCTTGAGGCCCGGCACCCGCCACCCCGCGCAGGGCGGCGCCTGCCCGGGCGAACCAGCCGGCAATCCGGGCGCCCGGCGCCAGGGGAGGCGCAGCGGTGTGTCGCAGCGCCGCGGGCGACAGATCGACGGCCAGGCAAGCGGCCTGCGGCCAGCGCGCCGCCAGCGCGCGGCTACCCGCGCCGCGCCCGCATCCCATGTCGACGATCAAGCCTGGGGCGAGACGAACCAGGTCGAGACGCGCGAGCATGCGGCGCTCGACCTCGCGGGCAATGAAGTCGCGCTCCGCGCCCTGGCGCGCCTGCCGGTCGGCCTGCCGGCGGACCGCCTTCGGATCTAGGACGGAAGGCCTGGCCATGGGCGCGCAGTATAGTGCCCGTCCCACTATGCTGACAGGCATGCCCGCATCGCCGGCCTGCGTCCTCGCATCGTGGCTCGACCCCTGGCTCGCGCGCGCCTGCGCGCTGTGCGAGCGGCGGCTGCGGGCGCCGGGCGCCGGGCTGTGCCGGCACTGTCGCCTTGCCTTGCCGGGGGGTCGCAGGCCTCGCTGCGCCCGCTGCGGACACGGCCTGGCCGCGCCCGGTGACGCCTGCCCGGCCTGCGGCACGGCCGGCTTCGCCTTCGACGCCGCGCTCGTGCTCGCCGACTACGCCGCCCCCCTCGACAGGCTGATCACGGCCCTGAAGTTCCACGGCGACATGGCGCTCGCCGACGCGCTCGGGCGCGAGCTCGCCCGAGCGCTGCGCGGCATGGCCCGCCCGCCCGAGCTCCTGGTGCCGGTGCCTCTGTCGGCCGCCCGGCTGCGCGAACGCGGCTACGACCAGGCCGCCCGCATCGCCGGCGCACTCGGCCGCGCCGCGGGCATCCCGGTGCGCGCGCGGCTGCGGCGGGTGCGGGCCACCCTGGCCCAGAGCAGCCTGCCGCGGCCGGCACGGCTCGAGAACCTGCGCGGGGCGTTCGCCGTCGAACCCCTCGCCACTCCCCTGCCCGAGCGCGTGGCGCTGGTCGATGACGTCATGACCACCGGCGCCACGCTCCACGCGGCCGCTCTGGCACTGCGCGCGGCCGGCGCGACCCACATCAGCATCGTGGTGGCTGCCCGCACGCCCTGAGCCCCGCGTGCCGGGCGCCGCAGTGGCAACATCGCCGTCTCGCCCCGCTGCAGCCACCACCATCCGCCGTGTTCAACGTCGTTCTCGTCCATCCCCAGATCCCGCCCAACACCGGCAACGTCATCCGGCTGTGCGCCAACACCGGGGCGCGCCTGCACCTGGTGCAGCCCATGGGGTTCCCGATCGATCACGCGAAAATGCGGCGCGCCGGCCTCGACTATCACGAGTTCGCCACGCTGCAGGTGCACCCCGGCTGGGCCCATCTGCGAGCGGCCATGGCAGGCGGCCGGGCCTGGGCCCTGACCACCGGGGGGCACCGCCGCCCCGACCAGGTGGCCTTTGCCCGCGACGACTGGCTGGTCTTCGGCAGCGAGACCGACGGGCTGCCTCCGGATGTGCTCGCCGAGTTCGACCCGCACAGCCGGCTGCGACTGCCGATGCGGCCCGGCAACCGCAGCCTGAACCTCTCGAACGCGGTAGCCGTGACGGTGTTCGAGGCCTGGCGGCAGTTCGGCTATGAGGGCATGGCGCCCTCATGACACAGCGGGCGCGCGCCGCGCCCCGGGCGGGGTGAGGTCCGACCGTTAGCGGGGCTCGAGGGCCTCGATGACACGCGGCAGGGAGTCGGCCAGCCGCAGGCTGGCGAGGTCGGCGCCGCGCACGAAGCCGTGGCCGACCATCGCCTGCACCGCCGCCATGAGGGGCTGCCAGTAGCCTTGCTGGTCGAAGAGCACCGAGGGCTTGGCGTGATAGCCGATCTGGGCCAGGGTCAGGACCTCGAAGAACTCGTCGAGCGTGCCGAGCCCGCCGGGCAGCGTAAGGAAGGCGTCGGCGAGCTCGATCATCCGCGTCTTGCGCTGGGCCATGTCCTCGACCACCTCCAGACGGGCGAGGCCGCGGTGTGCGAGTTCGCGGGCAAGCAGCTTGCGAGGAATGACACCCACGACGGTGCCACCGCCAGCCAGCGCGCCGTCGGCGAGCGCGCCCATCAGCCCGACGTTGCCGCCACCATAGATCAGCGACCAGCCGCGCCCGGCGATCGCGCGGCCCGCGTCGTAGGCGGCATTGACCCAGCGCGGATCGTCGCCGCTCTTGGCGCCGCAGAACGCGCAGATCGCGTACCCCCCTGCCGGGCCCGCGGTCATGCCAGAGCCTGCCGGCGATCGGATTCGTCGCGCGGCTCGCGGGCCAGCAGCGCAAGCACGGCCTCGCGCGGCAGCATGCTACCGGCCAGCACCGCACCCACCGCCGCCGCGATAGGCACCTCGACGCGATGCCGCGCGGCCTGCCGCACCACCTCCTCGGTGCACGGCACGCCCTCGGCAACATGACCCAGGCCGGTCAGGACGGCTGCGAGCGGCTGGCCGGCGGCCAGCCCCAGACCGACGCGCCGGTTGCGGGAGAGATCGCCGGTGCAGGTGAGCACCAGGTCGCCCAGGCCGGTGAGGCCCATGAAGGTTTCGGGCCGCGCGCCGCGGGCCACGCCGAAGCGGGCGATCTCGGCCAGGCCCCGGGTGATGAGGGCCGCGCGCGCATTGTGGCCCAGGGCCAGACCATCGGCGATGCCGGCGGCGATCGCCATCACGTTCTTGAGGGCGCCGCCGATCTCGACGCCAACGATGTCGTCGGACCGGTAGATGCGGGCGGCGTCGTGGTGCAGGGCGCGCACCGCGGCGGCCCGCGGCGCCTCGGCCCGACTGGCGACGGTGAGCGCGACCGGCAGGCCGGCGGCCCCTACCTGGGCGAAGCTCGGCCCGGAGAGCGCCGCGCCGCCCGTCTCGGGCCAGGCCTGGGCGGCTATCTCGTGCGGCAGGCTGCCACTGCCGGTCTCGAGGCCCTTGCACAGCCACACCAGCGGCACGCCGTCGAGCCGGCCGGCGGCCTGGCGCCGTAGCTCGCCCAGGGTGCCACGCAGGCCCGCCACCGTGGTGCCGACGATCAGCAGCGCATCGGCCGCGCCGGCGTCAGCAAGCCATGCGATCGCGGCCTCGAGCGACGCCCCCACGCGCACGGCGTCGGGCAGCACCGCGGCCGGCAGGTAGCGCGCACTGACACGCTCGCGCGCAAGCGCATCGGCGAGGCAGCGGTCGCGCGCGTGCAGCCAGACGGCATGACGACGGGCGATGTGGATGGCCACGGCCGTGCCCCAGGCGCCCGCGCCGACCACGAGCACGCGCATTGGCCCCGAGCTCACGCGAGCTCCGGGCGCCAGGCCGCAGGGTGCCGCATCATCAGAGGCCCCAGACGTCGGCTGCCCGGATCCAGCCCGATGCGCCATTGCGGTGACGCACCCGCACCCAGCCGGAGATCGGCAAGGGGTCGAGCAGCTCGAGCCCCACGCCGCGCTCGACCGAGAACAGGACGTCCGAGCCCTCCTGACCGGCGCTGCGCACCGGAGCCTGCCCGCGGGCGACCACGGTCCGCTGGCTGGAAAGATCGGCGCGGTCGACCCAGCCGACGTCGCCCGAGATGTCGCGCACGCGCACCCACGGCGGGGTGGTGGCGAGCACCTCGAGCGGCATGCCGCGCGGCGCCAGCCAGATGCGCCGCGCCTGCGCCGATGGGCCGTCGTGAACCACGGCAGCCGCGACACCGACCGAGCGGAACTCCGTGGCCGCGCTGGCAGCGCCGCAGGCAAGGAGCGGACCCGCCAGGACGAGCACCGCCGCGACGACCGCCGGCGGCAGCCGCGCCGGCGACAGCGCCGTGGCGAGCCTCGCAGCGCGGGCGCCGGCCGCAGCCATGAGACCGACGTCCGTCAGTGCCCGCCGCCCGGCAGGATGATGCCGGAGGGCGAAGCGCCGGCGCCGGCGCCTGCGGCCTCGGCCTGCTGCTGCAGCCGCTGCTGGTAGAGCGCCTCGAAGTTGATCTCGGCCAGGTGCATCGGGGGAAACCCCGCGCGCTGGATGACGTCGGCGACGTTGGAGCGCAGGTAGGGATAGACGATGTTGGCGCAGACCACGTTGAGGATGAGGGGCACCTGCTCGGCCGGCAGGTTGCGGACCTCGAAGATGCCCGCCTGCTTGGCTTCGACCAGGAAGGCGACCGCATCGCCGGCGCGGGTGGTGACGGTAACGGTGACGGTGGTCTCGAAGATGCCGTCGGCCAGGGCCTGCGCGCCGACGTCGAGCTGGATCTCGACGGCCGGTTGCTGGGTGTCGAGGAAGATCTGCGGCGCGTTGGGGATCTCGAGCGAGAGATCCTTGAGATAGATGCGCTGGATGCCGAAGACCGGCTCCTGGCTCTGCTGGGCGGACATGGGTTTCCTTCGATGATGTGGGCCGGGCCGGGGGAGGCCCGGCCGGAGCGCCGGACGGCTGGGGAGCCGGCGTTCAGCCGGCCAGCAGCGGCGCCAGCCCGCCCGCGCGGTCGAGGGCTGCGAGGTCGTCGAAGCCGCCAACGTGGGTGTCGCCGATGTAGATCTGGGGCACGGTGCGCCGCCCGGTGCGCTCCATCATCTCGTTGCGCAGGGCGGGATCGACATCGATGCGGATCTTCTCGATGGCCTCGACCCCGCGCTGGCGCAGCAGCTGCTCGGCACGCACGCAATAGGGACATACCGCGGTGCTGTACATGACGACCTTGGCGGACATGACGGACTCCCGGAATCGGTCAGGACGGCTGCTTGGCAACCGGCAGCCCGGCCTGCTTCCAGGCCTGCAGACCGCCGGAAAGATTGAAGACCTGATCGCGGCCGGCCTTGCGCAGCACGCCGGCGGCGCTGGCCGAGCGGGCGCCGGTGTTGCAGCAGACCAGCACGGGCTTGCCGGCGGGCAGCTCGCCCGCGCGCTCGGCAAGCTGCGCGAGCGGGATGTGGCAGGCGTTGGGCACATGCCCCGCAGCGAACTCGGCCTGGTCGCGCACATCGAGCACGACGGCCTGGGTGTCGTTGATGAGGCGGGTGGCGCCGAGGGTGTCGAGCGCGGGGCCGCCGGTGCGACGCTGCACGGCGGGCCAGACGAGCATCGCGCCCGAAACGAACGCGACGACGATCAGAACGATGTTTTCGGTGACGAAGTCCACGGCGCGCAGTATATGCCAAGGCCCGCGGCAGCCCGCGATACCCGCGGCGGGCCGGTATGCTAGTCGGACGCGCGGGCGGCACCTCCCGGCCCGCGCCCCATCCGTCAACCCTGCACGCCGCCTTCCATGCCCCACACGCTCGTCATGCTGCGCCACGGCGAAAGCCAGTGGAACCTCGAGAACCGGTTCACCGGCTGGACCGATGTCGACCTCACGCCCGCCGGCCGCGAGGAGGCGCGTCGCGCCGGCGCGCTGCTGCAGGCCGAAGGCTACGACTTCGACGTCGCCCACACCTCGATGCTGCGCCGCGCGATCCGCACCCTCTGGTCGGTCCTCGACGAGATGGACCGCATGTGGCTGCCGGTCGAGCACTCCTGGCGTCTCAACGAGCGCCACTATGGCGCCCTGCAGGGGCTGAACAAGGCCGAGACCGCCGCGCGATTCGGCGACGAGCAGGTGCTGATCTGGCGTCGCGCCTATGCGATCGCCCCCGACCCTCTGCCCGCGGGCGATCCGCGCGGCTCGGAGCACGATCCGCGCTACGCCGGCCTCGAGCCGGCACAGATCCCGCGCACCGAGTGTCTCAAGGACACGGTCGCCCGGGTGGTGCCCTACTGGGAGCAGGCGATCGCGCCGGCGATCCGCGCCGGCCAGCGGGTGCTGATCGCCGCCCACGGCAACTCGCTGCGCGCGCTCATCAAGCACCTCGACGGCATGTCGGAGGACGAGATCGTGGCGATGAACATCCCGACCGCGCGGCCGCTGGTCTATCGCCTCGACGACCAGCTGCGCCCGATCTCGCGCGACTACCTCGGCGACCCGGCCGAGATCGCCGCCGCGATGGCCGCTGTGGCGGCCCAGGGCAAGGCGCGGCCCTGACGCAATCTTCATCCCCGAGAACCGGCAGGAAGTCCTCTTTCGGCCGCCGGACGAGGTTTATACTGAAACGAGCAATCTGGAAGGCGCGAAGCTCCGCCCGTATCCCATGAACGGCAAAGTCAAGCAGGTCGGTCTTCTCGCGGTGGGCGCGCTCGCAGGCGTGCTCTTCAGCATCGGCATCTCGGCTGTCGCCCAGCGCGACGCGCGGCCGCCCTTGCCGCTCGACGAGCTGCGCCAGTTCTCCGACGTCTTCGGCGCCATCAAGTCCAACTACGTCGAACAGGTCGAAGACAAGAAGCTGATCACCGAGGCGATCAGCGGCATGCTCTCCGGTCTCGACCCGCACTCGCAGTACCTCGATGCCGAAGCCTTCCGCGAATTGCAGGTGGGCACGCAGGGCGAGTTCGGCGGGCTGGGCATCGAGGTGGGCACCGAAGACGGCTTCATCAAGGTCGTCTCCCCCATCGAGGACACCCCCGCCTTCAAGGCCGGCATCAAGGCCGGCGACCTGATCGTCAAGATCGACGAGAAGCCCACCAAGGGCATGGTCCTGAACGACGCGGTCAAGCTGATGCGCGGCAAGCCCCGCACCCAGGTCACGCTCACGCTGTCGCGCAAGGGCGAGCCCCGGCCCATCGTCATCCAGATCACGCGCGACGTGATCCGCGTACAGTCGGTCAAGTCGCGGGTCATCGAGCCCGGCTACGGCTACGTGCGCATCACGCAGTTCCAGGAGCACACCGTCGAGAACATGGTCCGCGCCATCGAGAACCTGTACAAGCAGCAGGGGGCGCTCAAGGGCCTGGTCCTCGACCTTCGCAACGACCCCGGTGGCCTGCTGCACGGCGCCATCGGCGTGTCGGCGGCCTTCCTGCCACCGCGCACCCTGGTCACCAGCACCGATGGCCGCACCGACGATGCCCGGCGCCGCTATCTCGCCACCGCCGAGGACTACCTGCGCGGCGGCCGCGAGGATCACCTCGCCAGGCTGCCCCGCGAGGTCAAGTCGGTGCCCATGGTGGTGCTGGTCAACGGCGGCTCGGCCTCGGCCTCCGAGATCGTCGCCGGCGCGCTGCAGGACCACAAGCGCGCCGCGGTGCTGGGTACCCAGACCTTCGGCAAGGGCTCGGTGCAGTCCATCCTGCCGCTCACCAACAACACCGCGATCAAGCTCACCACCGCCCGCTACTACACGCCCAGCGGCCGCTCGATCCAGGCCAAGGGCATCGCGCCCGACTTCCTGGTCGAGGAGACGCCCGAGGGCGACGTCAACCAGTTCCGGGTGCGCGAGGCCGACCTCTCCCGGCACCTGTCCAACGACAAGGAAGCCGAAGACCGCCCCTCGGTTCCGCGCCCCGACGCCGCCGATCCCAAGCTGCGCGACCGCAAACCGATCGAATTCGGCTCGGCCGACGATCACCAGCTCGCGCAGGCCATGAACCACCTCAAGGGCCGGCCGGTCCTGACGGCCAAGCCCCGCGAGGCCGCGGCGGCAGCGGGTGCTGCCAGCGGCACCCCCGCGACCAAGGCGCCCTGAGCCCGGCCGCGGCTTGGACGACCGGCAGCTGCTGCGGTACAGCCGCCACCTGCTGCTCGACGATATCGGCGTCGAGGGCCAGCAGAGGCTGCTGGTGGCCACCGCACTCATCGTCGGCGCCGGCGGGCTGGGTTCGCCGGCGGCCATGTACCTGGCGGCGGCAGGCATCGGACGCATCGTGCTCGCCGACGGCGACGCCGTCGATCTCACCAATCTGCAGCGCCAGATCATGCATCGCGACGCCGCGGTCGGGCGTCTGAAGGCCGAGTCGGGCCGCGACACGCTGCTCGCCCTGAATCCGGGCGTCGAGGTGATCGCGCTCGCACAGCGCCTCGGCGCCGAGGCGCTCGAGCGTCTGGTTGCGGACAGCACCGTCGTGCTCGACTGCAGCGACAACTTCGCCACCCGCCATGCGGTCAACGCCGCCTGCCTGCGCGCCCGCGTGCCGCTGGTGAGTGGCGCGGCGATCGGCTTCGACGGCCAGCTCGCGGTGTTCGACGCCCGCGATGCCCGCTCGCCGTGCTACGCCTGCCTGTTTCCGCCCACCCAGGCGCCCGAGGAGGTTGCATGCGCAACCATGGGCGTGTTCGCACCGCTCACGGGCGTGGTGGGGACCCTGCAGGCCGCCGAGGCGCTCAAGCTGGCCGGCGGTTTCGGCGAACCGCTCACCGGCCGGCTGCTGATGGTCGAGGCCCGCACGATGCGCTTCACCGACGTGCGGCTGCCGCGCGATCCGGCCTGCCCGGTCTGCGGCGGCCACTGATCGCCGATCGCCACCCGCAGCGCGTGCCCCGGGCCGCGCATCGGGCCGCGGCAGCGCCCGGGCAGACCGGGCGCCCGGCCAGGCCCCTCAATCGAGCGACGGCGGGCAGCGCCGCACCCAGCCGGTGGCCTGATCGTAGGCGTGGGCCAGGCGCAGGATGCGCAGGTCGTCGCCGGGTGCGCCGATCAGCTGCATGCCCATGGGCGCGCCGCCGGGGCCGAAACCCACCGGCACGCTGATCGCCGGCGCGCCGGCCAGCGTGGGACCGATCACCACCTCCATCCAGCGGTGGTAGGTATCCATCGCGCGCCCGCCCACGGTGGCCGGCCAGTGAACATCGACCGGAAACGGAAAGACCTGCGCGGTGGGCAGCACCAGCACGTCGTAGCGGC
>JBILUW010000312.1:0-4179 GCA_044370795.1 Burkholderiaceae bacterium | reverse complement strand
CCGTGCGGCCCGGCGAGGTGCTGGCGCTGATGGGGCGCAACGGCGCCGGCAAGAGTTCGCTGCTGAAGGCGCTGATGGGCCTGATGCCGCGGGCGGGCGGCAGCGTGCGCTACGAGGGCCGCGAGATTCTGGGGCTGGCCCCCTATCGCATCTGCCGCCTCGGCCTGGGCTGGGTGCCCGAGGACAGGCGCATCTTCACCGACCTGTCGGTGGCCGAGAATCTGCAGGTCGGGCGCCGCCCGCCGCGCCCGGGCCTGCCGGTCTGGACCGAGGAGCGGCTGCTGCGGCTGTTCCCCAACCTCGCGGGCATGCTCGAGCGGCCCGCCGCGCGGATGAGCGGCGGCGAGCAGCAGATGCTCACGGTCGCCCGCACCCTGATGGGCAATCCGCGCCTGGTGCTGCTCGACGAGCCCTCCGAGGGCGTTGCGCCGCGCATCGTCGAGCAGATGGCCGCCACCATCCTCGCGCTCAAGGGCGAGGGGCTGTCGGTGCTGCTGTCGGAGCAGAACCTCGGGTTCGCGGCGGCGGTGGCCGATCGCGTCTGCGTGCTCGATCGGGGCGAGGTGCGCCTGCAGGCGCCGATGCGCGACCTGCTCGCCTCGGCCGACCTGCGTCGCAGCCTGCTGGCGGTCTGAGGCAGCCAGTCGCGGCGCGCCGGCTCAGGGCGCGCCGCCGGTCTCGTCGTCGAAGAGGGGCAGCGTGGTGCCCAGGCGCGGCGGCTCGGGCTCGGCCACCGCGCCCGCGTGCTGGCGCGGCAGCAGGTTGCCCGCCCGCACGCCGAGCAGCCGGATGCGTCGCGCGAGCGGCACCCGCCGCAGGCACTCGCCCGCGTGGCGCCTGATCTCGCCCGAGTCGCCGGTGGCGCGGGCGGCGGTGTGGTCGCGCGTGACCGTGCTGAAGTCGTCGAAGCGCACCTTCAGCCCGATCGAACGCGCCAGATAGCCCTTGCGCTCGAGGTCGGCGGCCAGCCGAGTGCACAGGTCGGTGAAGCGGCGGCCGAGTTCGGCGCGATCGCGCACCGGATCGAGGTCGCGCTCGAAGGTGGTCTCGCGGCTGATCGACCGCGGCTCGCTCTCGGTGACCACCGGCCGCTCGTCGCGTCCGTGCGCGGCCTCGTGCAGCCACGCGCCGTAGCTGCGGCCGAAGTGCTCGATCAGCCAGCCAGGGTCGGCGGCGGCGAGCTCGCCTATCGTGGCGATGCCGTACCCGGCCAGCCGCGCGCTCGCCTTCGGACCGATGCCGTTGATACGGCTTGCCGGCAGCGGCCAGATCCGCGTCGTGAGGTCGGCATGGGTGAGCACCGTGATGCCGCCCGGCTTGTCGAGGTCGGAGGCGATCTTCGCGAGCAGCTTGTTGGGCGTGACGCCGATCGAGCACGACAGGCCGGTGGCATCGCGCACCGCGTCGCGCAGGCGCGCGGCCAGGGCCGGCGCCGCCGCCCACGGATCGGGTTCGCCCGCCAGCAGCTCGCCGAGGTCGATGTAGATCTCGTCGACGCCGCGATCCTCGATGCGCGGGGCGATCTCGCGCACCGCGGCCTTGAAGCGCCGCGAGTAGCGGCGGTAGGTCTCCATGTCGACCGGCAGCAGCACGGCGTCGGGCGCCATCCGGGCGGCCTTCATCAGGCCGATGCCGGCGCGCACACCGTAGGCCCGCGCCTCGTAGGTGGCCGTCGTGACCACGCCGCGGCCGGCGTACTCGCGCAGCGTGACCAGAGGGGGTGCGGCATCGGCCGGGCCGTCGACGGCATCTCCCGGCGCGACGGGCCGGGCGCGGGCCGAGCCACCGATCACGACCGGCCGCCCGCGCAGCTGCGGATGGCGCAGCAGCTCGACGCTGGCGTAGAAGGCATCCATGTCGAGGTGGGCGACAACCCGGGGGGCGGCCCCGTCGCGCGCGCGGCCGCTGTCGCTGGCGTCGGACATCGGACCGATTATCGCCGCTGCACTACACTCGGGGAATCGGTTCCGTCGCGGACCCGTTCCGCGCCCGCCTCATGATCATTCACTCGCTGCTCGATACCGACCTGTACAAGTTCACGATGATGCAGGTCGTGCTGCATCACTTTCCCGGTGCGCAGGTCGAATACCGCTTCAAGTGCCGCAACCCCGGCATCGCGCTGGCGCCCTGGGCCGATCAGATCCAGGAGGAGATTCAGCATCTGTGCACGCTGCGCTTTCGCGAGCGCGAGCTCGAGTACCTGCGCACGCTGCGCTTCATCAAGAGCGACTTCGTCGATTTCCTGGGCCTGTTCCAGATGAACGAGAAGTACGTCTCGGTGCGCCCCTCCGACACCGTGCCCGGCGAGATCGAGATCACGGTGCGCGGACCGTGGCTGCACACCATCCTCTTCGAGATCCCGGTGCTCGCCATCGTCAACGAGATCTATTTCCGCAACACGGTCCGCGTGCCCGACTACGCGCTGGGCCGGCGCCGGCTCGAGGACAAGATCGCCCTGATCACCGACGACGCGTCGCTCGCCGAGCTCAAGATCGCCGACTACGGCACCCGGCGCCGCTTCTCGCGCCTGTGGCACGAGGAGGTGCTGATCGAGTGCCGCAACCGGCTGGGCGTGCACCTGGCCGGCACCTCGAACGTGCTGTTCGCGATGAAGTACGGGCTCACGCCCCTGGGCACGATGGCCCACGAGTACCTGCAGGCCTGCCAGGCGCTGGGCCCGCGGCTGCGCGACTCCCAGACCTTCGCGTTCGAGACCTGGGCGCGCGAGTACCGCGGCGACCTCGGCATCGCGCTCTCCGATGTCTACGGCATGAGCGCGTTCCTGCGCGACTTCGACATGTACTTCTGCAAGCTCTTCGACGGCGCCCGCCACGACTCCGGCGATCCCTTCGACTGGGGCGAGCGCCTGATCGCGCACTACGAGGCCAACCGGGTCGATCCGCGCACCAAGACCCTCATCTTCTCCGACGCGCTCACCTTCCCGCTCGCGATCGAGCTGTACCGGCGCTTCCACGATCGCGTGCGGCTGGCCTTCGGCGTGGGTACCAACCTCACCAACGATGTCGGCTGCACGCCCCTGCAGATCGTCATGAAGATGGTCCGCTGCAATGGCCAGCCCGTGGCCAAGCTCTCCGACACGCCGTCGAAGAACATGTGCGACGACGAGGCCTACCTGCAGTACCTGCGGCAGGTCTTCGAGATACCCAACATCCCGACCTAGCAATCCTCGGAGGCTCCATGGCCGACATCCACCTCGAACGCAAGCATGCGATGGGCCTGAAGAAGGCGAAGGCCGCCGCGCAGAAGGTCGCCGACGAGCTGGCCGCCGAGTACGGCGTGACCAGCACCTGGGACGGCGACGTCCTGCGCTTCGAGCGCAAGGGCGTGCACGGGGAGCTTCTGGTCGCCGCCGACCGGGTCTGCCTCGACGCGCGCCTGGGCCTGCTGCTCTCGCCGATGCGCCCGCGCATCGAGGCCCAGGTCAACGAGAACTTCGCCCGCTACTTCGCCTGAGGTCATGCCGGCCGCGCGTCGTGCCCCGTCGGGATGGGCCGGCCGGCGCGCGGTCCCGGGCGCCGGGCCCGCCGGCCGGCGCGAGCCCATGGCGGCGGCCGATGCGGCCTGGCTGCGGATCGACTCGCCGCGCAACCGCCTCACGATCGTCGGTGCGTGGTTCCTCGAGGCACCGATCGCGCCCGCCAGCCTGGCGCAGCGGCTGCGCGACGGGCTGCTTGCGCACCGGCGCTTGCGGCAGGTGCCGCAGCTGCAGGCCGACGGCGCGTGGTGGGTCGACGACCCGTCCTTCGATCTCGATCAGCACCTGCGCCTGGCCGCGCTGCCGCGTGGTGGCGGACAGCCGGCGCTGCACCGCCTGCTGGCGCGGCTGGCCGCATCCCCGTTGCCAGCCGGGCGTCCGCCCTGGCAGGTGCATCTGGTCGCGGGCGTCGAGGGCGGCTGCGCGCTCGTGATGCGCCTGCACCATTGCATCGCCGACGGCGTGGCTCTCATGGGGCTGGCCCGGGCGATTGCCGATCCGCCGCCCGCCCGCGGGCGCCATGTCGCGCCCGACACCGCATCCCTGGCCGTCGGCTGGGGTGCCGACGGTGGCCCGCGCCCGTCGGCTCCCGATTCCGCGTCGCGCGGCGATCTCGCCGAGTTCGGCGCGGGCCTGCTGCGCGGCGCCCTCGAAATCGCCACGCTCGACGACGACAGCCCGAC
>JBILUW010000142.1:0-9889 GCA_044370795.1 Burkholderiaceae bacterium | reverse complement strand
AGGAAGAACTCGGCCAGCAGCAGCGCCTGGACCGCGTAGCCGAAGCTCTCGGTCATGTCGCGCGTGGCCCCGCCCGTGACGAAGCGGTAGCCCGGGGGCAGCGTGATCTGCGCCAGCCGCTCGGCCACCTGCTGCCCCACCGTGCCCGGGGCCGCGCCCTGCACGTTGGCGCTGAGCATGATCTCGCGCGTGAGGTCCTTGCGGTTGATCTGGGTGGGCCCCACGCCGGCCTCGAAGCGCGCGACCTGGCGCAGCGCGACCATCTTCGGGCCGCCGTCGGCCTCGAGCTGCGCCGAGGCTACCGTCAGTCGCTGCAGGTCGGCGATCTCGCCGCGCGCCTCGCGCGGCAGGCGCACCCGCACCTCGTAGTTCTCGTCGTCGGGCGCGCGCCAGGTGGCCGCCGCCTCGCCGGCCACCAGCGGACGCAGCGCCGCGCTGATCTGGGCCACGCCCAGCCCCAGGTCGGAGGCCAGCGCCCGGTCGATCTCGACCGACACCGTGGGCTTGCTCGGCTTGGACGACGACTCGAGATCGACGATGCCGGGCACCGCCTGCATCGCGGCCTGCGCCTGCGCGGCCAGCCGCTCGAGTTCGGCCATGTCGGGGCCCTGCACGCTGACCTGAACCGGCTTGCCCGAGCCGACGCTCGACAGCGTGCCCACATCGGTCAGGGTGAGGCCGGGGATGCGCTGCAGCCGTTCGCGCACCGGCTGGCGCATCTGCTGCACCGACATCGGCCGCTGTGCGCGCGGGGTCAGCTTGCCGAACAGCGTGGCGTAGTTGCGGCCCTGGATGGCGCCGGTGTTGATGGTGGCGTAGGTGAAGAGCACGCCGTCGAACTCGCGCAGCGCGGCCTCGGCCTGCAGCACCTTCTCGCGCGTGAGCTCGAGCGACGAGCCCGTCGGCGTGTGGAAGCGCACGTAGATCTCGTTGTTGTCGGCCTGCGGCACGAACTCGCGGCCGATGCCGCTCATCAGCGGAAACGACACCGCGAAGGTGGCCAGCGCCAGCAGGCTGGCCAGCCAGCGGCTACGCAACCCCCAGTGCAGCAGCCCCACGTAACCGGCCTCGAGCCGGCCCATCAGCGCCTGGAAGCGGCGCAGCAGCCAGGCGATGGGGCCGCGGCCGCGCGCGCCGTGCGCGTCGGGGTCTTTCCAGACCGACGAGAGCATCGGGTCGAGGGTGAACGACACCAGCATCGACAGCAGCACCGCGAAGGCCACCGTGACGCCGAACTGCTTGAAGAAGCGGCCGATGATGCCGCCCATGAAGCCGATCGGCAGGAACACCGCGACGATGGTGAAGGTGGTGGCCGCCACCGCCAGGCCGATCTCCTGCGTGCCCTCGAACGACGCCACGCGGTGATCCTTGCCCATCGCCTGGTGGCGCACGATGTTCTCGCGCACGACGATGGCGTCGTCGATCAGCAGGCCCACGCAGATGGACAGCGCGAGCAGCGTGACCATGTTGATCGAGAAGCCCATCGCGTACATCACGAGGAAGGTGCCGATCAGCGAGATCGGCAGCGTCAGACCGGTGATGACGGTGGAGCGCCACGACGACAGGAACAGGAACACGATGGCCACGGTGAGCACCGCGCCTTCGATGATGTTGCGCTGCACGCCGGCCACCGAATTGCGGATCGGGGTGGAGGCATCGCGCACCACCGTGGCCGTGACGTCGGGCGGCAGCTGCGCGGCCAGTGTCTCCAGCGTGCGCCTGACGCCGTCGACCACCGCGATGGTGTTCTCCTGCGAGGCCTTGACGACGTCGATCGCGATCGCGCGCTGGCCGTCGACCATCGCGGCGTTCTCGGGCTCCTCCTCGCCGTCGATGACTCTGGCGACCTGCGACAGGTACACCGGCTGGCCGCCGCGTCGGGCCACCACGATGCGCTCGAAATCGGCCGCCGAGCGCAGCCGCGCGCGGATCTGCACGACCTGGTCGCGCGGGCCGCGGGTGAGGGTGCCGGCGGGCAGCTCCTGGTTGTCGGCGCGCAGCGCGGCGATGACCTGGTCGACGCCCACCCGCAGCGCCTCCATCTCGGTGGGGCGCAGGGCGATCTGCACCTCGCGGCGCACCCCGCCCACCACCGTCACGCGGCCCACGCCGCGCACGTTCTCGAGGCGGCGCTTGATCACCTGCTCGGTGAGGGTGGTGAGCTCGCGGGCGCTGCGCTCGGGCGATCGGATGGCGATCGACACCACCGGGTCGTCATCGGGATTGACGCGCGTGACCAGCGGCTCCTTGACCTCCTTCTTGAGCAGCGGGCGCACCAGCGCGATCTTCTCGCGCACGTCCTGGGCCGCGGCGGCCGGGTCGACCGAGAGGTCGAAGCGCACGATGACCAGCGACACGCCCTCGTAGGAGCGCGACGACAGCTCGTACACGCCGCTAATGGTGTTGACCTGCTCCTCGATGCGCCGCGTGACGTCGGACTCGACCACCTCGGGCGAGGCGCCGGGGTATTCGGCCTGCACCACCACCACCGGGAAGGCAACGTCGGGGAACTGCTCGACCGGCAGCCGCTTGTAGGAGAACAGCCCGAGCACCACGAACGCGACCATCAGCATGGTCGCGAACACGGGGTGGTTGATGGAGACGCGGGTGAACCACATGGGCGGCGGCGCTCGGGTGTCTGAAGAAACCCGGGCCCGGGCTCAGCGCGCGGCCGGGGCCGCGGGGGCCGCGGGCGCTCGCGCAGCCGCGGCCGCAGCCGGCGGGGCCGCGGCGCGCGGCGGGCGCACCAGCGCTGGCGCGCCGGCCCGCAGGCTGCCCAGGTCGACGGCCACGATGCGATCGCCCGCGGCCAGGCCGCGCGTGATCTCGATGAGGCCCGTCCGGCTTGCGATCTGCTCGGGGCCCGCCCCGGTGGTCGAGGCGGCATCGCGCAGCCCAATGACCACGTCCTTCTCGACCACGGCGCCGTTCTCGATCGCGTACACGAAGCTGCGGCCGGCGCGTTCGCGCAGCGCCGTCTCGGGCACCGCGATCACGCCTTCGCGGGCCTGCAGGGCCAGCGTGCCCTGCGCGAACAGCCCGGCGCGCAGCACCGCGCCACGGTTGTCCAGGCCGATGTAGATCGGGATCGAGCGCGTTCCGGCGGTGGTGGTCGGGCCCATGCGCAGCACGCGGCCCTCGCGCGGGCCGGCCTGGCCCTCGATGCGCAGCGCCACCTGCTGGCCGATGCGCACCGCGCCGATCTCGGCGGCGGGCACCTGCGCCTCGACCTCCAGGCGCGACAGATCGATGACGGAGACGATGCGGGTGTCGGCCGAGACCTTCTCGCCGGGCTGCACGAAGCGCTCGGCGACCACGCCCGCGATCGGCGAGACCACCGCGGTGTCGGCCAGCGACTTGCGCGCGCTGGCGAGCTGCGCCTGCGCGGCGTCGCGCGCGCCGACCGCCGCATCGAGCGCCGAGCCGGCGTTGTCCAGGGCGCTGCGCGAGATGAAGCCTCGCTCGAAGAGCTGGGTGTTGTGGGCCAGCGCGCGCTGCGCCTGGTCGAGCTGGGCCTGGGCGCTGCGCACCTGCGCTTCGCGTTCGACCACCCGCGCTTCGAACTCGGTGGGATCGACCCGCGCGATCGTCTGGCCCGCGCTCACGGTCTGGCCCTCGCGCACCTTCAGTTCGCGCAGCTCGCCGGCGACCTTGGCGCGCACCAGGCCCTGGTCGGCGGGCTTGAGGGTGCCGGTGATCGGGATGCCGCGCATGACGCGGGTGGGCGCGAGCACCAGGAGGTCGGTTTCGGCGAACTCGAGCGGGGCGGCCGGGGCGGGCGCCGCCGGTGTTGCAGACGCCGATTTCGGGGTTGCCGGCGTGCCCGGCGGCGAGGTTGCGGGGGCCGCTCCCTGGGCGGCCGGCGCTGGGGCTGGCCGGCGGGCCTGTCCGGCATACCAGCCGCCGGCGGCCGCAACCAGCACGGCGATGCAGGCAAGGAGCAGGGGGCGGATCTTCATCGCGACGCGACACCGGGAAGCTGGCGCCGGGGAGGGCGGAAGCGCGGCATTCTACACGCGGCGCCGGGGTCTTTCGGCGCGCACCGCCGGGCCCTTGCCATCGGTCCGTGGCAAGATGCGCGCGGTCTGCCCGACCCTTGTCCGCCATGCTCTGCCGTGACCGCTGTGGCGCCTGCTGCATCGCCCCCTCGATCGCCTCGCCGATTCCCGGCATGCCCGACGGCAAGCCGGCCGGCGTGCCGTGCGTGCAGCTCACCGCCGAGCTGCGCTGCGCGATCCACGGCAGGCCCGAGCGGCCGGCCTGCTGCTCGGGGCTGGCGCCGTCGGCCGAGATGTGCGGCGATGGCCGGGAGTCGGCGCTCGCATGGCTGACGGCGCTCGAGCGGGCCACCGCGCCGGCCGGTTCCGATCGCGCCGGCCGGCCCGCGATCCGCTGAGACGCCCGCGATGACCGAATTCCTCCACGGCCTGCCCCTGCTCCTGAAGGCCGCGCTGCTGGGCCTGGTCGAAGGCCTGACCGAATTCCTGCCGATCTCCAGCACGGGCCACCTGATCCTCGCCGGCAGCCTGCTCGGTCTGCACGACGACAAGACCAAGCTCTTCGACGTGGCCATCCAGACCGGGGCGATGCTCGCCGTGATCTGGCACTACCGGCGCCGCATCGCCGACACCGTCGCCGGGCTGGGCGGCGAGCCGCGCGCGCGCCGATTCGCCGCCAACATCCTGATCGCCTTCCTGCCCGCGGCCGCGCTCGGCGTGATGTTCGGCTCGGCCATCAAGGCCCACCTGTTCCGGCCGGTGCCGGTGGCCATCGCCTTCGTGGTCGGTGGCCTCGTCATCCTCTGGGTGGAGCGCGGCCGAGCCGCGCGCATCGCGCGCATCGACGATGTCGATGACATGCGGCCTCTCGACGCCCTCAAGCTCGGCCTGGCCCAGGCCTTCGCGCTGATCCCGGGCACGAGCCGATCGGGCGCGACCATCATCGGCGGCATGCTCTTCGGGCTGTCGCGCCGCGCGGCCACCGAGTTCTCGTTCTTCCTCGCGATCCCCACCCTGATCGGCGCCGGTGCCTGGGACCTGCTGAAGTACCGCGCGCTGCTGTCGGCCGCCGACCTGCCGATGTTCGGCATCGGCCTGGCGGTGTCGTTCGTGGCGGCGCTGGCCTGCGTGCGCTGGCTGATCCGCTTCGTGGCCACCCACGACTTCGTACCCTTCGCCTGGTACCGGATCGGCTTCGGGATCCTCGTGCTCGTCACCGCGCAGGCCGGCTGGGTCGACTGGGGGGGCTAGGCTTCCTCGCGTCGCACGAACACCATGTCGCGCACCTCGTGGCCCAGCTCCAGGCCGCGCTGCTCGAACTTGGTCAGCGGGCGCCAGTCGGGGCGCGGCGCGTAGTCGGTGGCGCTGTTGCGCAGCTGCGGTTCGGCCGACAGCACCGTCAGCATCTGCTCGGCGTAGTGCGCCCAGTCGGTGGCGCAGTGCAGATAGGCGCCGGGCGCCAGCCGGCTGGCCAGCAGCGCCACCAGCGGTGGCTGGATCAGCCGGCGCTTGTGGTGGCGCGCCTTGGGCCAGGGGTCGGGAAAGTACACGTGCACGCCCGCCAGACTGCCCGGCGCGATCATGTCGCGCAGCACCTCCACGGCGTCGTGCTGGATCACCCGCACGTTGCCGATCGCCTGCTCGTCGAGACGGCGCAGCAGCGCGCCCACGCCGGCCGGGTACACCTCCACGCCCAGGAAGTCGATCTCCGGACGGGCCAGGGCGATGGCGGCGGTGGTCTCGCCCATGCCGAAGCCGATCTCGAGCACGAGGGGCGCGGTGCGTCCGAACACCGCCTGGCGATCGAGCAGGGCGGGGGCGTAGGGGATGCCGTAGCGCGGCAGCAGCCGCTCGCGGGCCGCGCGCTGGCCGGCCGTGTCGTGGACGCGCCGGTTGACGTAGCTGCGGATGTGATTGGGGCGGGCGGGCAGGGTCATCGAGGAAGCCGGCGTTGGCGGGCGGCGCGGATCATACAGCGGGCGCGGCGCGCGGGATCGCTTAGAATGCGCAGGTCGCGGGTGTAGTTCAATGGTAGAACGGCAGCTTCCCAAGCTGCATACGAGGGTTCGATTCCCTTCACCCGCTCCATCTCGCCGCAGCCCCCCGATCGCTGCGGTTGCCGGCCAGACCATCGCCCCGCGCGTGCAGCATGAAGGTCGCCTACCTCTCGCACCCGAGCTTCCTGCGCCACGACATGGGCGAGGGCCACCCCGAGTGCGCGCAGCGCCTGACGGCGGTGGCCGACCGCCTGCTTGCGGCCGGCCTGCTACCCCTGATGGATTGTCTCGAGGCGCCGGCGGCCACCGAGGCCCAGATCCTGCGTGCCCACTCGGCGCTGCACTATGCGGAGCTGCGCGCGATGGCCCCCGAGCAGGGGCTGGTGCCCATCGACCCCGACACCGCCATGAACCCGCACACCTTCACCGCGGCGCTGCATGCGGCCGGGGCCGCGGTGCGCGCCACCGAACTCGTCGTCGCGGGCAGCCACAGGCGGGCCTTTTGCGCGGTGCGCCCGCCCGGGCACCACGCCGAGCGCGGCCAGGCCATGGGTTTTTGCTTCTTCAACAACGTCGCGGTGGGCATCCGCCACGCGCTCGACGAGCTCGGGCTGCGCCGGGTGGCGCTGGTCGATTTCGACGTGCACCACGGCAACGGCAGCGAGGACATCCTCGCCGACGACGAGCGCGTGCTGATGGTCTCCACCTTCCAGCGCCGCCTGTACCCGTACGGCGGCGAGCAGCCGCGCGGGGCCAACATGCGCAACATCGGCCTGCCGCCGTACTCCGACGGCCAGGCGATGCGCCGGGCGGTCGACGAGCACTGGCTGCCGGCGCTGCGCGCCTTCGCGCCCGAGATGCTCTTCGTGTCGGCTGGCTTCGACGCTCACCGCGACGACGACATGAGCCAGCTCGGCTGGAGCGATGCCGACTACGCCTGGGTCAGCCGCCGCCTGGTCGACCTCGCCGACGAGTGCGCGCAGGGCCGCCTGGTGTCGGTGCTCGAGGGCGGCTACGACCTGCCCTCGCTTGCCCGCTGCGTCGACCTGCACGTGCGCTGCCTGCTCGGCATCGACTGACCCGCGCGCGGGTGCAGGCGCGCCTGCGCGATCCACGGGCTGCCCGTTTCCGCGCATCGACATCATGGAAGCCCGCCACCTCCTGCACGGCCTGTTCGAACCCGCATCGGTGCTGCTCGTCGTTGGCGACGAACGCCCGCGCTGGTTGCGGTCGCTCGGCGAGGGGCTGGAGCAGGCGGTGGTGCCGCTGCGGGTGGTCGATCTGCAGGGCCGACCGGTCGGCCGTCACAGCCGGCAGGCCGCGCGCGAGGAGCTGCCGCCCGCCGCAGGCATGGCGCTGATCGCGGTGGCCCCCCCCGAGGTGCCGCGGGCGCTTGTGCTCGCGGCTTCCCGCGGCGCGCGCTGGGCGACGCTGATGAGCACGCCCGGCGATCGCGCGCAGGCCGGCGAGTGGCTGGCCCAGGCGCGCGCGCTGGGGATGCGGGTGCTCGGTCCGGCGACGCTGGGCTACGCGCGCCCGGCGCTGCGCCTGAACGCCGGGCGTGCCGGTGCGCTGCCCGCTGCCGGCGGCGTCGCGCTGGTTTCGCAGTCGGGCACGCTGAACGCGGCCGTGCTCGACGGCGTGGCCGACTACGCGCCCGGATTCTCGCTCGTGGTGTCGGTGGGCGCCGAGGCCGACGTCGACATGGCTCAGGTCCTCGATTTCCTGAGCGCCGATGCGCAGACCGAGGCGGTCGTGGTCTACCTGGAGGCGGTCACGCGGGCGCGCTCCTTCATGAGCGCGCTGCGTGCGCTGGCACTGCTCAAGCCGGTGATCGTGCTCAAGGGGCATCGCGACGAGCACGCGCCGTGGCCGGCCCTCACGCACTCGGGCGCGCTGTGGCGCTCCGACGCGGTCTACGCGGCCGCGCTGCGCCGCGCGGGCGCGATCCCGATCCGCTATTTCCAGCAGATGTTCACCTCGGCCCGCGTGCTCGCCACCCAGCCCGGGCCGCTGGGCCGACGGCTCGGCGTGATCGCCAACGGCAAGGGCCCGGCGGTGCTGCTGGCCGACCTGGTCGCCCAGGCCGACCTCGCGCTGCCCGAGCCGGGCGCGCCCACGCGCGCGCTGCTCGCCGGCCTGCCCGGGCCGCCCGGGCGCGAGCCGGCCAACCCCGTCGATCTGGGCATCGATGCGACGCCGGCCGACTACACGCTCGCGTTGCGCGCGCTGGCCGCCGATCCGGTCATCGACGGCATCGTCGTGGCGCTTGCGCCGCATCGCGGGGTCGATGTCG
This sequence comes from Burkholderiaceae bacterium, assembly GCA_044370795.1. Taxonomy (GTDB): domain Bacteria; phylum Pseudomonadota; class Gammaproteobacteria; order Burkholderiales; family Burkholderiaceae_E; genus Quisquiliibacterium. The sequence goes on along the minus strand of JBILUW010000142.1, from coordinate 1,598 downwards.
AGGGCATCACGCGGGCCGTGATCACGGCCCGCGCCGAGCTGCGCAAGCCGCTGTTCGCCTGCTGGATGGGCGAGCACCGGCTGCGGTCGCTCGCCCAGGCGCTCGAGGCCGCCGGCGTTCCCGCGTATGCGTTTCCCGAGGGCGCGATCGATGCGTGCGCAACCGTTTTCGCGTGGCACGAGAATCAGCGGCTGCTGCAGCAGGTGCCCCGGCCGCTGCCCGATCATCGGCCGCCCGATCTCGCGGCGGCCCGCGGGCTGGTCGACGCTGCGCTCGCGGCTGGCCGACGCGTGCTCGACGAGGTCGAGTCGCTCGCGCTGTTGCGTGCCTTCCACGTCCCGGTGCTGCCCACGACGCTGGCCCGAACCGCCGACGATGCGGTCCGCCTCGCGCAGCAGGCCGGATTCCCGGTGGCCATGAAGGTTGCGGCCACCGCGGTCGCCCACAAGAGCGATGCCGGCGGCGTGGCGCTGAACGTGCGCAACGCGGCCGAGGCGCGGGCGCGCTTTCACGAGATCCTCGACGCGGTGCGCGCCGCCCGGCCCGACTTCCATCCCGAAGGCCTGAGCGTGCAGCCGATGCGCTCGGGCCGCGGCGCGCGCGAGCTGCACGTCGGCGTGCTGCGCGATCCGGCCTTCGGGCCCGTGATCGTCTTCGGTGCCGGAGGCACCCGGATCGAGACGGTGCGCGACATCGCCTTCGAGCTGCCGCCCCTGAACCGCTACCTCGCGCGCCGCCTGATCGAGCGCACCCGCATCGCCGCGGCGCTGTGCCCGGCTGCGGCCGTGGGGCCGCGCGCCAGGCAGGCTGCGGGCGCCGAGGCGCTGCCCGACGAACGCGACCTCGGCGCGCTCGAAGCGTTGCTGGTTTCGGTGTCCGAGATGGCCTGCGATCTGCCCGAGCTGCTGGAGATGGACATCAACCCGGTGATCGTCGACGAGGAAGGCGTGGTCGCGGCCGATGCCCGCGTCGTGCTCGAGCCGGCCGCCGATCCGCATGCGCCGCGGCACGGGCATCTGGCCATCGTGCCCTGGCCCGGCCATCTCGCCCGCGAGTTCGTCGCCATCGACGGCGGGCGCGCGCAGCTGCGTCCCATCCAGCCCGAGGACGCCGATCTGCTGCAGGCCTTCGTGCGCGGCCTGTCGGCCGAGAGCCGCTACCTGCGCTTCATTTCGGTGCTCTCGGAGCTGCCGCCCCGGCTGCTCGTGCGCTACACGCAGATCGACTACGACCGCGAGTTCGCGCTGGTGGCGCTGGCGCCCGCCGCCGACCCGCGCGGACGCATCGTCGGGGTGGTGCGTTATCTGCTCAACGTCGATCGCGAGAGCTGCGAGTTCGCCATCACCCTGGCCGACGACTGGCAAGGGCGCGGCCTGGGCGCCACGCTGATGCGCTCGATCGTCGGTGCGGCCTGCGCCAAGGGCCTGCGCACGATCGAGGGACACGTGCTGGCCACCAACACGCGCATGCTGGCGCTGATGCGCCGTCTCGGGTTCGAGGTGAAGTCGGATCGCGACGACCCGACGATGAAGCGGGTGTGGATGGACTTCCCGGCGGGCCCGCCCGCGGGGGGCGTGGCTGGCCCCAACCCGGCGCCG
>JBILUW010000008.1:0-35063 GCA_044370795.1 Burkholderiaceae bacterium | reverse complement strand
GGTGGTAGCCCGTCACGCGCTCGACCTCCTCGCGCGAACCCAGGAACACCGCAACCCGTTCGTGCAGCGCCCGGGGCTGCACGGTGAGTATGCGCTGCAGGCCGGTGGTGGCGGCGCCGCCCGCCTGCTCGACGAGGAAGCTCATCGGGTTGGCTTCGTAGAGCAGCCGCAGCTTGCCGGGCTTGTCGGGCTCGCGGGCATCGCGCGGGTACATGAAGACGCCACCGCGGCTCATGATGCGATGCACGTCGGCCACCATCGAGGCCACCCAGCGCATGTTGAAGTCGCGCCCGCGCGGGCCGGTGGCGCCAGCGAGCAACTCGTCGATGTAGCGGCGCACCGGCGGCTCCCAGTGGCGCGCGTTGGAGGCGTTGATCGCGAACTCCTTCGTGCGCTCCGGGATGCGGATGTGATCGGCGGTGAGCCACCAGCTGCCGGTTTCGCGCTCGAGCGTGAAGCAGGCCACGCCGTCGCCCACGGTGAGCACCAGCAGCGTTGACGGCCCGTAGACCGCGTAGCCGGCCGCGATCTGGCGTTCGCCGGCCTGCAGGAAGTGCTCCTCGAGGGGGTCGCTCACGCCTTCGGGCAGGCGCAGCACCGAGAAGATGGTGCCGATCGAGACGTTGACGTCGATGTTCGACGAACCGTCGAGCGGATCGAACAGCAGCAGGAACTCGCCCAGCGGATAGCGGTTGGGGATCGCGTGCGGATGGTCCATCTCCTCGGAGGCCATCGCCGCGAGGTGTCCGCCCCACAGGTTGGCCTCGAGCAGCACCTCGTTGGCGATCACATCGAGCTTCTTCTGCGATTCGCCCTGCACGTTCTCGGAGCCGGCCTCACCGAGCACGCCGGCCAGCGCCCCCTTGCCCACCGCGTAGCTGATCCGCTTGCAGGCCCGCGCCACCACCTCGAGCAGCAGGCGCAGTTCGGCCGGGATCAGGCCCTTCTCGCGCTGCTTCTCGACCAGGTACTGCGTGAGGCTGATGCGGTTCATCGAACGGAGTCTCCGGAAGAGGGGGTGGCCAGCGCCTTGCCGACCACCTCGGCGACGTCGCGCGACAGGCCGGGGCGATCGAGGACGCGCTCGAGCACCGGGCGCGCCTGCGCCTGCCGGTCGGGCGTGAAGCGGCGCCAGCGGTCCATCGCGCGCGCCAGCCGCGCGGCCACCTGCGGATTGAGGGGGTCGATCTCGCCGATCATCTCCTCCCAGAAGCGGTAGCCCGAGCCATCGGGGTGGTGGAACTCGGCGAGGTTGCCATTGCAGAAGCCGCCCACCAGGGCGCGCGCCTTGTTGGGGTTGCGCAGCGAGAAGGCGGGATGCTGCATCAGGCGGCGCACGCGCTCGAGCACGGGGCGGCCATCGGGGCCGCGGCGCATGGCCGCCTGCATCGCGAACCACTTGTCCATGGCCAGGGGCTCGTCGCCGAGATCGTCGGCAAAGCGCGCGAGCGCCTCGTCGGCCTGTGGGGCATGGGCGGCGAGCAGCGCGGCCAGCGCGCCCTGGCGCGCGGTCATGTTGTCGGCCTCGCGGAACTGGCGCGCCGCCGCCTCGTGCGCCTGCGCATCGCCCGTCATGGCCCAGAACCACAGCGCGAGGTTGCGCAGCGCGCGTCGGCCGGCCTGCGCCGGTTCGGGGCGCCAGGCACCCTCGGGCGCGAGGCGTGCGTGGGTCTGGGCCCACGCCGCGGCCAGGCTGCGCCCCAGCGTGGCTGTCAGCGCGATGCGGCCGGCGCGCAGCGCCTGCGGATCGACCACCGGCAGCTGCTCGGCGATCACGCCCTCGCCGGGCAGCGTGAGGAGCAGGTCGCGGAAGGCCGGGTCCAGAGACTCGTCGGTGAGCGCGCGCTCCCAGGCGGCGACCATGATGGGCGACTCGTCGCGGCCTTCCAGACCCGCGATCAGCGTGGCCAGCGCGAGCTGCTGGGCGGCCTCCCAGCGGTTGAAGGGGTCGGTGTCGGTGGCCGTGAGGAAGGCGAGCTCGGGGGCGCAGTAGGGAAACTCGACGATCACCGGCGCGCTGAAGTCGCGCAGCAGCGAAGGCACCGGTGCGACCGCGATGTTCTCGAACACGTAGCGATGGACGGGCTCGGTGAGTTCGAGCACGCGTGACCCGGCCATCGCGCTGCCCGACTCGCCGGCCAGCCGCAGCGGCAGCTCGGCGCCGTCGGGCCCCAGCAGCGCGAGCGCGAAGGGCAGATGCAGCGGCGGGCCGCCGTCGGGCAGGCGCTGCGCGATCTCCAGCGTGTAGGTGGCCTGACCGGGGTCGTGCCGTCCGCTGACAACCAGCCGCGGCGTACCGGTCTGGGCGTACCAGTGCCGGAACTGGGCGAAGTCGCGCCCGTTGGCGTCGGCGATCGCGGCGACGAAGTCGTCGCAGGTGACGGCCTGGCCGTCGTGACGCTGGAAGTAGAGGTCCATGCCGCGCCGGAAGCCGTCGCGGCCGACCAGCGTCTGGAGCATCCGCACCACCTCGGCCCCCTTCTCGTAGACCGTCATGGTGTAGAAGTTGTTGATCTCCTGGTAGGCGTCGGGGCGGATGGGATGGGCCATCGGTCCGGCGTCCTCGGGGAACTGCGCCGCGCGCAGGCTGCGCACGTCCTCGATGCGCTTGACCGCCCGGGCACTGGCGGCTGCCTGCAGCGAGCCGGCCTCGGCGGCGAGCATGTCGGCCGAGAACTCCTGATCGCGAAAGACCGTGAGGCCTTCCTTCAGGGTGAGCTGGAACCAGTCGCGGCAGGTGACGCGGTTGCCGGTCCAGTTGTGGAAGTACTCGTGGCCGACCACCGCCTCGACGGCGGCGAAGTCGGCGTCGGTGGCGATGCGTGGCTGGGCGAACACGTACTTCGTGTTGAAGATGTTCAGGCCCTTGTTCTCCATCGCGCCCATGTTGAAGTCGCCGGTGGCGACGATCATGAAGCGGTCGAGGTCGAGTTCCAGGCCGAAGCGCTCCTCGTCCCAGCGGATCGAGCGCTCGAGCGCGCCCATCGCATGGCCGGTTTTCTCGAGGTTGCCCGGCTCCACCCAGACCTGCAGCAGCACCTCCCGGCCGCTGCGGGTGCGCAGACGCCGCTCGGCAGCCTCGAGACGCCCGGCTACCACCGCGAACAGGTAGCTGGGCTTGGGGAAGGGGTCGTCCCAGCGCGCGTAGTGCCGGGGGCGGCCATCGGCGCCGGCCGGCCATGGGCCGCTGGCGACGAGGTTGCCGTTGGAGAGCAGGATCGGGAGGCGTTCGGCGTCGCCCACCAGCGTGACGCGGTAGCGCGCCATCACGTCAGGGCGGTCGGGGAAGAAGGTGATGCGCCGGAAGCCCTCGGCCTCGCATTGCGTGTAGAAGTTGTCGTTGGAGACGTACAGGCCCGACAGCGCGGTGTTGGCCAGCGGATTGATCCGGTTGACGATGCGCAGCTCCAGCTCGTCGCGCGCGGGCAGCTGCAGCGTGAGGCCTGCGTCGTCGAGCGCGATCTCGTCGGCGCCGAGCGCGCGGCCGTCGATCAGCACCTCGAGGAGCTCGAGGCCTTCGCCGTGCAGCCGCAACGGCGCGGCCGAGCCGCGGCGGGCCCGGATCAGCGAGCTGACGCGCGTGGCCGAGGGGTCGAGCTCGATCGTGAGTTCGACCGATTCGATCAGGTGCGGCGGCGGGGTATAGTCCTGCCGCCTCACGACTACGGGCGCGGGTCCGTTCATGGAGTCTCTGGATGACCGATCGGCATTCTATCGGCTTGGCCCGTCGCTGCGGCGCCCGTGGCGCAATCGTCGGCCTGCCGGCCCTGGCGCTCGTGTTCGCGATGGCGGGCGGCTGCACCCAGGAAACCCAGAACCGGATCCAGCGCAGCATCCAGAACTGGACCGGCACCAATGGCGTGCTCGAGGTCTACGCCGGCGACAAGGTGATGCGCCGCTTCCTCGCGATCGACAAGATGTCGACCGCGCTGGGCACCCAGGATGGCCAGCCGCGCCCCTACCGGTACGGCTATGGCGTGCTCGACGAGAACCTGAACGGCGTGGTCGATCCCGGCGAAAAGCGCGTGTATTTCGAGATCAGCGACTTCGCGACCAACTACCTGTTCTTCGAGAGCCCGCGTTAGCGGCGGCGGTCCGGCGGGTCGCTCCGCGCGTTTGCCGGGTGTCGGGGCTTCCGTTACGCTGCGGCGCAGCATTCTCCGCAACATTCTCCGCAACGAGCCCGCCGATGCGTCGCATTCAATCACTCCTGGTCGCCAACCGGTCCGAGATCGCCATCCGCGTCATGCGCGCGGCGGCCGAGCTGGGCATCCGCACCGTGGCCATCTATGCGAACGAGGACCGGTTCGCGCTGCACCGCTTCAAGGCCGACGAAAGCTATCTGGTCGGCGAAGGGCGCAAGCCGCTGCAGGCCTATCTCGACATCGACGACATCATCCGCATCGCTCGCCAGGCGCGGGTCGATGCCATCCACCCCGGCTACGGCTTCCTGTCCGAGAACCCGGAGTTCGCCCGCGCCTGCGCGGCCGCCGGCATCCGCTTCATCGGGCCCAGCCCCGAGGTGATGACCACCCTGGGCAACAAGGTCGCGGCCCGCAATGCCGCGGTGGCCGCGGGCGTGGCCGTGATGCCGGCCACCGGGCCACTGCAGCGCACCCCCGTGGCCCCGGGTGCCGACGACCCGACGCGCGCGGCGGCCATGGCGGCCGACGTCGGCGCCGCGCAGCGCGCCGCTGCCGAGGTCGGTTACCCGCTGATGCTCAAGGCGAGCTGGGGCGGGGGGGGCCGCGGCATGCGGGTGATCGAATCCGACGCCGACCTTGCCGCCCAGCTGCCGGTGGCCCGCCGCGAGGCGCTGGCCGCCTTCGGCAACGACGAGGTCTACCTCGAGAAGCTGGTGCGCCGCGCGCGGCACGTGGAGGTGCAGCTGCTCGGCGACACGCACGGCAACCTGGTTCACCTGTTCGAGCGCGACTGTTCGGTGCAGCGGCGCAACCAGAAGGTGGTCGAGCGCGCGCCCGCGCCTTACCTCGACGCTGCGGGTCGGCAGGCCCTGTGCGATGCGGCGCTCGCGCTGGGCCGGGCCGTGAACTACACGCACGCCGGCACGGTCGAGTTCCTGATGGACGCCGACACCGGGAAGTTCTACTTCATCGAGGTCAACCCGCGCATCCAGGTCGAGCACACCGTCACCGAGCAGGTCACCGGCATCGATATCGTCAAGGCGCAGATCCGCATCACGGAGGGCGCGCGCATCGGCGAGCCCGGCGGCCCGGTGCCGGTGCAGTCCGATATCCGGCTCAACGGCCATGCGCTGCAGTGCCGGATCACCACCGAAGATCCGGAGAACGGCTTTACCCCCGACTACGGGCGCATCACGGCCTATCGCAGCGCCGCCGGCTTCGGCCTGCGGCTCGACGGCGGCACCGCCTACACCGGCGCGGTGATCACGCCCTACTACGACTCGCTGCTGGTCAAGGTCACCGCCTGGGCGCCCAGCGCCGAGGAGGCGATCCGGCGCATGGACCGCGGCCTGCGCGAGTTCCGCATCCGCGGCCTGGCGACCAACCTGCAGTTCGTCGAGAACGTGATCAACCACCCGCAGTTCGTCGCGGGCACGGTGACCACGCGCTTCATCGACCAGACCCCCGAGCTGCTCAAGTTCAGCCACCGCCGCGACCGGGCCACGCGGGTGCTGCGCTACCTCGGCGAGGTCACGGTCAACGGCCACCCCGACATGAAGGATCGGCCGCGCCCCGATCTGTCGCATCTGCACCTGCATCGCCCGGCTGCCGACCTGCTCGTCGAGCCGCCCCCGGGCAGCCGCGACCTGCTGCGCCGGCTCGGCCCCGAGGGCTTCGCGCGCTGGATGCTGGCGCAGAAGCGCCCGCTGCTCACCGATACCACGATGCGCGATGCGCATCAGTCGCTGCTGGCCACGCGCATGCGCACGATCGACATGCTGCGCGTGGCGCCGCACTACGCGCGCCTGCTGCCGGGTCTGCTCTCGCTCGAGTGCTGGGGCGGGGCCACCTTCGACGTTGCGATGCGCTTTCTGAAGGAAGACCCCTGGGAGCGCCTGACGCGGCTGCGCGAGGCGGTGCCCAACATCGCGTTGCAGATGCTGCTGCGCGGCGCCAACGCGGTCGGCTACACGAGCTATTCCGACAACGTCGTGCGCTTCTTCGTGCGCGAGGCCGCGGCCGCCGGCATCGACATCTTCCGGGTATTCGATTCGCTGAACTGGGTGCGCAACATGCGCGTGTCGATCGACGCGGTGCGCGAATCGGGCGCGCTTTGCGAGGGCGCGATCTGCTACACCGCCGACCTCTTCGACACCAGCCGCAAGTACGACCTGGCCTACTACCTCGGCATCGCCCGCGAACTGCGCGCCGCCGGCGTGCACGTGCTGGGTCTGAAGGACATGGCCGGGCTGGCGCGCCCGCGCGCGGTGGCCACCCTGGTGCGCGCCCTCAAGGAGGAAACCGGTCTGCCGGTGCATTTCCACACCCACGACACCAGCGGCGCCGGGGCGGCGGCGGTGCTGGCGGCCATCGAGGCCGGCGCCGATGCAGTCGACGGCGCGATGGACGCGCTGAGCGGCCTGACCGCCCAGCCCAACCTCTCGGCGATCGTCGCGGCCCTGGCTGGCGCCGAGCGCGACCCCTGCGTGGCCGACGACGGCCAGCCCGCGGGCCTGAGCCTGGGCGCGATGCTCGACATCTCGCACTACTGGGAGGGCGTGCGGCAGCAGTACGCCGCCTTCGAGTCCGACATCCGCAGCGGCACCGCCGACGTCTACAACCACGAGATGCCCGGCGGGCAGTACACGAACCTGCGCGAGCAGGCCCGCGGGATGGGCCTGGCGCACCGCTGGCCCGAGGTGTCGCGCGCCTACGCGCAGGTCAACCGCCTGTTCGGCGACATCGTCAAGGTCACGCCCACCTCCAAGGTGGTCGGTGACATGGCGCTGGCCATGGTGGCCAACGACCTCACGCCGGCCGACGTCGTCGACCCGGCCCGCGAGATCGCCTTTCCGGAGTCGGTGGTGTCGCTGTTTCGCGGCGAGCTGGGCTTTCCGCCCGACGGCTTCCCCGAGGCGCTGTCACGCAAGGTGCTCAAGGCCGACCCGCCCGCGCCCTACCGGCCGGGCGACACCCTGCCCGAGGTCGATCTCGAAGCGCAGCGACGCGACGCCGAGCGCGCGTGCGGGCATCAGCTCGATGACCAGCAGCTCGCCTCCTGGCTGATGTACCCGAAGGTCTATCGCGAGTACGCCGAGCACCGTCGCCGCTACGGCGACGTGAGCGCACTGCCCACCGGCGCGTTTTTCTACGGGATGGCCGAGCGCGAGGAGATCGCCGTGGGCCTCGATCCCGGCAAGACGCTCGTGATCCGGATGCAGGGCACGGCGCCCGCCGAGGAGGACGGCGTCGTCAAGGTGTTCTTCGAGCTCAACGGGCAGCCGCGCACGATGCGCATCGAGAAGGCGGGCGTGGAGCGCCGCGACCAGCGCGCGCAGGCCGAGGTCGGCAACGCGGCGCATGTGCCGGCGCCGATGCCCGGCATGATCGTGACCATTTCGGTGAAGCCGGGCCAGGCGGTGCGCGCCGGCGACCCGCTGCTGTCGATCGAGGCCATGAAGATGGAGACGCAGATCCGGGCCGAACGCGACGGCACGGTGCGCGCGGTGCACGTGCGCGTCGGCGAGACGGTGGGCGCGCGCGACCTGCTGGTGGAGTTCGCCTGAGCGGCCCCGGGCCGGCCGCCTGCGCCGACCCCGGGGGCGCTGCGCCCGCGGGCTGGCGGCGCATCGCGCGGCCCTGGTGCGGGCCCTACGACTGGGAGCGCGTGGCGGCCTTTCTCGCGCACCGCCGCATCGAGGGCGTCGAGAGGATCGATGCGACCGCCTGGCGCAGGGCCGTGGCCCTGCCTGGCCGCAACGCGCTGGCCACCGGCTGGATCGAGGTGACGCCCGCAGCGCACGGCTGCGGCATCGCGCTGGCGATCTCGCCCGGGCTGGCGCCGGTTGCCGCCGAACTCGAGGTCCGCGTGGCGCGCCTGTTCGATCTCGATTTCGATCCCGGGCCCGCCCTCGCCGTCCTGGGCGATCTGGCGTGCGATGCCCCGGGCGCGCGCCTGCCGGGCGCCTTCGACGGCTTCGAGATCGGCGTGCGCGCCATTCTCGGGCAGCAGGTGAGCGTGCGCGCGGCCCACACGCTGGCGGCGCGTATCGCGGCGCGCCACGGCAGGCCGCTGGTCGATGCGCCGGCGGGTTTTCCCGCGATCGCCTTTCCGCTCGCGGCTGATCTCGCCGCGGTCGAGCCGCAGGCGCTGGCCGCCTGCGGCATCGTGCGGGTACGCGCTGGCGCGATCGTGGCGCTCGCGCAGGCGGTGGCCGCGGGCGGGATCGCGCTCGAGCCCGATGCGCCCGCGGCCGCCACGCTCGCCGGTCTGCGCGCGATACGCGGTATCGGCGAGTGGACCGCGCAATATGTCGCGATGCGCGCGCTGGCCCTGCCCGATGCTTTTCCGGCCGGCGACCGGGTGCTCATGCGCGCGCTCGGCGTGGCATCGCCCGCGGCCGCGCAGCGTGCCGCGCAACGCTGGCAGCCGTGGCGCGCGCGGGCCGTCGTGCATCTGTGGCGGCGGGCGCAGGCGGCGTCGCCGATCTAGGCCGAGGGCATTACCAATTCGAATGGATATTGGTCGCCGGGAATATCCCGGACGATGCGTTTGATTGATCTTTCGCAGCGCATTCCGCTTTCGGAAAAATCCCCTACTTGATTCACGGCGCCTTTTATCGGATTATCGCGTCGCTTTTCGCAGTCCAGTACGGATAATTCATCCACCTTTACCAGGACGGCAAGATGGCCACCTACCGCGAACTCCAGGATCAAATCGAGAAACTCCAGCGCGAAGCCGCCGCGGCGCGCCGCGAGGAAATCGGCAGCACCATCCGCGAAATCAAGAAGAAAATCGCCGAATTCGGCCTGACCGCCGCCGACCTCGGCCTCGCGCCGGCGGGCGCGGCGCCCGGGCCGCGACGTGGCCGCAAGGCCGTCGCCAAACCCGATGCCGCAGCTGCCAAGGGTGGTCGTGGTCGCAAGGGCCGCAAGCCGTCGGCTGCAACGGGCAAGAAGGTGGCGCCCAAGTATCGCGGTCCCAACGGCGAAACCTGGACCGGCCGCGGTCGTCAGCCCGGCTGGGTTGCTGCCGCGGTTGGCGCCGGGCGCACGCTCGACGACATGCTGATTCGCTGAGCGCCTGTCGCGCGTCCGTCAGTCCGCACCGCGCACGCCCCGCCAGAGTCGGCCCGCCATGGAACTCGTCTGCCCCGGTTGCGCCGCTGTCAATCGCGTGCCCGACGAGCGGCTCGGCGAGCAACCGGTGTGCGGCCGCTGCGGTGCCGAACTGCTGGCGCCGGTGCCGCGCGAACTCGACGAGGCCGGTTTCGAGCGCATCGTCGAGCGTCACGGCATGCCGGTGGTCGTCGATTTCTGGGCGCCCTGGTGCGGCCCGTGCCGCGCGATGGCGCCGCAGTTCGAGGCGGCCGCCCGGCAGATGGGCGGTCGCGCCACTTTCGCCAAGGTCAATACCGACGTCGAACCCGACGTCGCGCAGCGCCTGGGCATCCGGGGCATACCCACGCTGGCGGTTTTCGCCGATGGCCGCGAGATCGGCCGCGTCAGCGGCGCCATGCCGGCGGCCGATCTGGTGCGCTGGGTCGAAAGCACGGTTGCCGGCCGCTGATGCGCCGTGAACCGGCCGTCCCAGCGGGTTCCTCTTCCCTGATCCGATGACCGATTTCGCAGACGCCGGATCGGCGACGCTGGCGCTGCTCAGCGGCGCCGTTCCCGGCCTCTGGGCCATCGTGATGCTGAGCCTCGGCGTGAGCGGCGCGGCCACCCTCGTCGCCACCTGCATCGCGTTGCCGCTGGCCGCCTGGCTGGTGCTCACCCCGTTTCGCGGTCGCGGCGCGGTCGTGGCCGTGCTCAACGCCCTGATGGGTCTGCCGTCGGTGGTGGTGGGGCTGGCCGTCTACCTGCTGCTGTCGCGAGCGGGGCCGCTGGGATCGCTGGGCATCCTGTTCACGCCGGCGGCGATGGTGGTCGCGCAGGCCATCCTCGTCGCGCCGCTGATCACGGCTCTGGCGCGCCAGACGCTCGAGGATGCGCACGCCGAGTTCGGCCCCTACCTCGCCACGCTCGGCGCGGGGCGTCCGGCAATGGTGGGCACGCTGCTGCGCGAAGCGCGCTTCGCGCTGTTCACGGCGGTGCTGGCCGGTTTCGGGCGCGCCGCGGCGGAGGTTGGCGCGGTGCTGATCGTCGGCGGCAACATCGACGGCGTCACCCGGGTCATGACCACCGCGATCGCCCTGGAGACCAGCAAGGGGGAACTGGGCCTCGCGCTGGGCCTGGGCGCGGTGCTGCTGGCGGTCGTGCTGGCGGTCAATGTCCTGGCCCACGGGCTGCGCGCCTATGCCGCGCGGCGCCACGGCTGAGTCGTGAGCATCGCGCTGCTGCAGGCGGTCTCGGTGCTGCGCGCAGGCGTCGCGGTGCTCGATTGCATCGATCTGCGGCTGCCGCTCACCCGGCGTGTGGTGCTGGTCGGCCCCAATGGCGCCGGCAAGACCACGCTGCTGCGGCTGCTCCAGGGCCTCGAGCGCCCCGATGCCGGATGCCTGGCCTTCGAGCCCGCGGGCGCGCGGCCGCGGCTGGCCCACGTGTTCCAGAAGCCGGTGATGCTGCGTCGCTCGGCTGCGGGCAACATCGAGCACGCGCTGGCGGTGGCCGGTGTGCCTGCCGAGCGCCGAGCGCAGGCGGCGCTGGCCGCCCTGCGGCAGGTCGGTCTGGATTACGCCGCGGGGCGGCCGGCGCGGCGGCTTTCGGGCGGCGAGCAGCAACGGGTCGCGCTGGCCCGCGCGCGCGCGCTCGACCCTCTGGCGCTGCTGCTCGACGAGCCCACCGCCAGCCTCGACCCCGGCGCCGCGGCCGCGATCGAGCGCGAACTGATGCGCATGGCGGCCGAGGGCACAGGCTTCGTGATGGCGACTCACGATCTGCCGATGGCCCGGCGCGTGGCCACCGATCTGGTCTTCCTGCACCGCGGCCGGGTGATCGAGAGCGGGCCGGCCGAGCGCTGCTTCGCCGAGCCCCGGACGCCGCAGTGGCAACGCTTTCTCGCCGGAGAGTGGCTCGAATGAACACGCCGCCCCCAGTCACGCGCCTCGCCGGTCGGGCGTTCGCCTCGCCGCGGTCTCGATGGAGCCGAAGGGCTGCGCTGGCGGGCCTGGCCGCGCTCACGCTGTTCTCGGGCAACGCTGCCACGGTTTGCGCCCAGGATCGTCACATCGTGATGGCATCGACCACCTCGACCGAGCAGTCGGGGCTGTTCGCGCACCTGTTGCCGATCTTCACCCGCGAGACCGGCATCGCGGTTCGGGTGGTCGCGCAGGGCACCGGCCAGGCGCTGGCCACCGCCCGGCGCGGTGACGTCGATCTGGTGCTCGTGCACGATCGCGAGGCCGAAGAGCGTTTCGTCGCCGAGGGGCATGGCCTGGCGCGACGCGACGTGATGGCCAACGACTTCGTGCTGGTGGGGCCGCGAGCCGATCCGGCCGGGGTCGGCGCCGCCCGCGATGTCGCCGATGCGATGGTCCGGCTGGCCGCCGCGCGCCAGCCCTTCGTGTCGCGCGGCGATCGCAGCGGCACGCACGCGGCCGAACTGCGGTTCTGGAAGCTCGCCGGCATCGACCCGCAGGGCGGCCGCGGCGGCTGGTACCGCGAGAGCGGCACCGGCATGGGCCCGACGCTGAACATCGCCTCGGCCTTGAACGCCTACACGCTGGCCGACCGTGGCACCTGGCTCAGCTTTCGCAACCGCGGTGAACTGGCTGTCGTCCTGCAGGGCGATCCGCGGTTGTTCAATCCTTACGGCATCATCGTCGTCAACCCGGCCCGGCATCCGCACGTCAAGGCCGATCTCGCGCAGCGCTTTGCCGACTGGATGGTTTCCCCGGCAGGGCGCAAGGCCATCGCCGATTTCAGGATCGGCGGCGAACAACTCTTCTTTCCCCATGCCGCACGACCCTGACCCGCACCCCGGCGAATCGCGCCGCTGCCTCTGGGCCCAGACTGCCCCGCCCGACTATCGGCGCTACCACGACGAGGAGTGGGGTCGGCCGGTCGCCGACGATCGCCGTCTCTTCGAGAAGCTGTGCCTCGAGGGCTTCCAGTCGGGCCTGTCGTGGCTGACCATCCTGCGCAAGCGCGAGGCCTTTCGCGCGGCCTTCGCCGGCTTCGACATCGAGACGGTCGCGGATTTCGGGCCGGCCGATGTGGCGCGGCTGCTCGCCGATGCGGGCATCGTGCGCCATCGCGGCAAGATCGAGGCGGCGATCGGCAACGCCCGGCGGGCGCTCGCGTTGCGCGACGAGTTCGGCTCGCTCGCGGCCTGGGTGTGGCGCCACGAGCCCGACCCGGGCAGCCGGCCGCGGCGGCTCAGCGCCGAGGTGCTGGGCGCGCTCACCACGTCGCCCGAGTCGCACGCGATGGCGCGCGAGCTGCGCCGCCGCGGCTGGGCCTTCGTGGGGCCCACCACGATGTACGCGTTCATGCAGAGCATGGGCCTGGTCAACGACCACCTCGAGGGCTGCTGCGTGCGCGAGGCGGTCGAGGCCGAGCGCGCGGCCTTCGTGCGGCCGGTGGGCTAGCGGCGCCGCCGCACGGCTCAGCGCGCCGGCTGCGGCGCCACGTCGATGTAGTTCCAGCGCCGGCGCATCACCGGGTGTGCCTTCCAGCCCTCGACGTGCGGATGGGTGAGGTCGGTCGCGATGCTGTGGGCATGCACCTTCAGCGGCCGATGCGCGAGCACGAGCCGCGTCATCTCGCGGATCAGGGCCTGGCGCTCGTCGCCGTGAGACAGGCGCACCGAGCGCTCGTACAGCGCGTTGTAGGCGGGCAGGTCGAATCGGCTCAGGTTGGCGCGGCCGGCATTGGGGCCGTACAGGCTGGCGAGCATGCCGTCGGCATCGGGCGTGCTCGCGCTGCTGCCCACCGACCACACCTGCAGCTTGCCGGCGCGCGCGGCCTTCAGCTGCTCGGGCCACTTCGCGCGGCGAAAGGCCAGCCGGATGCCGATCGCATCCATGCTGCGCTTCCAGAGCTCGTTGGCCTGCTTGGCGGCCTGATCGTTGCCGGTGGCGAACTCCAGCGTCAGGGGCCGGCCATCGGGCAGCTCGCGGTAGCCGTCGCCGTCGCGATCGACGTAGCCGTGCAGATCGAGCAGGGCGCGCGCGCGGGCCGGGTCGTAGGCGTTCATGTCGCTGCGCAGCGCCGGGTCGTAGCCGGCGGTGCCCGGCGGCGCCAGGCCGTGCGCGGCGATCGCCTGGCCGCGCCGCAGCACCTTCAGATCGGCGTCGCTGTCGTAGCCCAGCGATATCGCGCGCCGCAGCGCCACCTGCGCCGGCCGCGGGCCGCCCACCACGGGGTCGGTCCAGTTGAAGTAGGTGTAGCGCAGGTCGAGCCGTACGTAGCGGTCCATCGACACGCCACGGCGCGCCAGCCAGGCGGCAAGCCTGCCGTCGGGAAAGGCCACCGGCGCGAATTCGTTGGGCACCAGCTCGATCAGGTCGTGCTGGCCGTTGAGGAAGGCTAGCCAGCGTGGCTGCGCCTCCTCGACGATGTCGATCTCGACGCGATCGA
Organism: Burkholderiaceae bacterium; assembly: GCA_044370795.1. Taxonomy (GTDB): domain Bacteria; phylum Pseudomonadota; class Gammaproteobacteria; order Burkholderiales; family Burkholderiaceae_E; genus Quisquiliibacterium. The sequence continues at coordinate 21,396 of JBILUW010000008.1, read as the reverse complement.
GCATCGGCAGCCGGCGGCCCTGCAGGCGCCGCGCGATAGCCTGCGCCTGCGGGTCGTCGGGCGGGGGCTGGGCGTCGTAGATTTCGTCGCGATAGCCGGGGTTGCGCTCGAGCACCATCCGCGAGGAGCGCTTCCAGGACGTCAGCCGGAACGGCCCGGTGCCCACCGGGTGCTCCATGATCCGGTCGCCGTAGGCCTCGACCACCTCGCGCGCCAGCGCGCAGGTGGCCCGGCACTCCGAGAGCGCATAGACCAGCACGAAGTTGGGCTTCACCAGCTTCATCTCGAACGTGTAGCGATCGAGCGTGCGCAGACCCTCGACCTCGCGGTCGTAGTCGAAGCGGCCGGTCTTGAGCGCCTGCGCGCGCAGCTCGGGCAGGCCCGCGAGGTACTCCTCGAAGGTACCCAGGCTGGGGCTGCGCCAGCGCGGATCGTAGTGGCGCTTGATGCTGTAGACGTAGTCGGCCGCGGTCAGCTCGCGTGGCTTGCCGCCGAAGGCGGGGTCGTCGGCGAAGAAGATGCCGGGCCGGATGCGCACGCGGATGGTCATGCCGTCGGCCGAGACCTCGGGCAGTGCCGCGGCGGTGGCCGGCTGCAGCCGCGCGGGCCGCGCGAGGAAGTCGTACTGCAGCGGCGAATCGAAGATGTGCGCGATCACGGTCGCCGAGTACAGATCGCTCACCTGCGCGGGGTCGAAGCCGGTCTCGGCCACCGGAAAGGCGTAGCGCAGCACGCGCGGTGCTGCCGTCTGCCCCGGCTCGCTCGCGCCGACCGGCGCCGCGGCGGTGCCGGCCGCGAGGGCGAGGAGGGTGGCAAGAACGATCGCTAGAGGCTGTCGCAGCGGCATGGCGGGTGTGGCGGGGGCGTGGGCACGCGCTCCGGTTTGGCGGGCGCGCGCTTCGATTCTATGCTGCGCGCATGGGCCCATTCCTGCTGCGCCGCCTCTGGCAGACCATCCCGACGCTCGCCGGCGTCATGGTGCTGCTGTTCGTGCTCTTCAACCAGGTGGGCGGCGACCCCGCCGAGCAGCTCGCCGGGCTGATCGCCGACCCGGCGCGGGTGGCCGAGATCCGTGCCTCGCTCGGCGTCGATCGGCCGTGGTGGGAGCAGCTCGGCCTGTTCGCCCGCGAGGTGATCACCTTCGACTTCGGCCGCAGCTGGGCGACCAACGAGGAGGTGCGCAGCATCTTCGCCACCCGCATCGGGCCCACGCTCACCGTGATGCTGCCGGTGCTGGTGCTCGAGACCGTGCTCGGCGCGCTGCTCGCGCTGGCCGTGGCCTGGGTGCGCGGCTCGCTCACCGACCGCGCGATCATGGTCGCCTGCACGGTCGCGATGTCGGTGTCCTTCCTCGTCTACATCATCGTGCTGCAGTACCTGTTCGGTTTCCGGCTGGGCTGGTTTCCGGTGCAGGGCTGGAGCGACGATCCGCTGCGCAACCTGCTCGTCTACGCGCCGCTGCCCGTGATCTGCGCGGTCGCGGTCTCCATCGCGCCGCAGGTGCGCCTGTACCGCTCGTTCTTCCTCGAGGAGCTCGAGCAGGACTACGTGCGCACCGCCCGTGCCAAGGGCCTGTCCGAGCGCGCCGTGATGCTGCGTCACGTGCTGCGCAATGCGGCCATCCCCATCCTCACCAACGTCGCGATCCACCTGCCCGGCGTTTTCGTCGGCTCCTTCCTGCTCGAGAAGTTCTTCTCGATTCCGGGCCTGGGGCGCGAGGTGATCGCCGCCGTCGAGCGCAGCGACTTCCCCGTCATCAAGGCCGTCACGGTCGGGCTGGCGCTGCTCACGATCCTGATCAACCTGCTGGTCGACGTGCTCTACCGCTACGCCGATCCGCGCGTCGGTTACCGCTGACGGCCATGAGCTCGTCCGTCGCATCCGCCGGGTCGACCGCCGGCCTGGGCGCCATGGCCTGGGCGCGGCTGCGCCGCGACCGGGTCGCGCTGGTCTCGCTGGCGGTGGTGCTTGCCTACCTGCTGCTGATGCTGGCGGCTGCCACCGGGCTGGTGGCCAGCGACTGGGCGCGCGAGGTGGCGGTGTCGCACGCGCCGCCCACCTGGGCCGCGGGCGATGACCGGCCTCCGGATACGGTGGCCGTCCCGGGAGCCGCCCGCGTGCCCGATGCGCCGTCGGCCGAGGCCGCAACGCCGGCGCCCGGTGCATCCGCGCCCATCGACATCGCCGACGTCGATCCGCTCGCCCCCGACTACGAGGCCTGGGCGAAGCGCGCCGCCGAACTGCGCACCGTCGAGCCCGATCGCGCGGCCACCTTGCCGCTGGGCGCCGACAAGTGGGGGCGCGATGTGCTCGCCAAGGCGATCAAGGGCACCGAGATCTCGCTCTCGGTAGGGCTCAGCGCAGCGCTGCTGGCCACCCTCATCGGCACCGCGCTGGGTGCCTGCGCCGGTTTTCTCGGCGGACGCACCGACGACGTGCTCGAGTGGTTCTACAGCGTGTTCACGTCCATCCCGGGCATCCTGCTGATCCTCGCCTTCGCGGCGGTGTTGCGCCCCGGGCTGCTCAACATCGTCCTCATCCTGGGGCTCACCGGCTGGACCGGCATCTACCGACTCGTGCGCGCCGAGTACCTGCGCCACGGCGCGCGCGAGTACGTGCGCGCGGCCGAGGCCATCGGCGCCGGCCGCGCCTCGCGCATGTTCGTCCACATCCTGCCCAATGTCGGTCACGTGTCGCTGGTGCAGTTGTCGCAGCACGTGGTCTCGTTCATCAAGGCGGAGGTCATCCTGTCCTTTCTCGGCTTCGGCGTGCCGCTCGACCAGGTGTCATGGGGCACGATGCTCGCCGAGGCGCAGTCCGAACTCGTCACCGGCAAGTGGTGGCAGCTCGCCGCGGCCACCGTCAGCATGGCGGTACTCGTGACGGCCTTTTCGCTGCTCACCGACGCGCTGCGTGACGCCCTCGACCCCCGCCTGCGCGGGGCTGGCGCGCGGGGCGCCCCATGAGCGGCGCCATGGATCCGCCGCCGGATTCCGCCAGCCGACCGCAAGCCGGGCAAGCCGGCGGGGGCCACGCCTCGCCCCTCGGACAGCCACCGGGCGAGCCGCTGCTCGTGGTCGATGCGCTGCGCGTGACCTTCGCCGGCGAGCATGGCGCCGGCACGGTCGCGGTCGACGGGGTTTCCTTCGCGGTGCCGGCCGAGACCACGGTCGCGCTGGTCGGCGAATCGGGCAGCGGCAAGAGCGTGTCGGCGATGGCCGTGATGGGGCTGCTGCCGCCGTCGGCGCGTGTCGGCGGCTCGGTGCGCTTCGAGGGGCAGGAACTGGTCGGTGCGAGCGCCGCGCGCCTGCGGGCCCTGCGCGGGGCGCGTATCGCGATGGTCTTCCAGGAACCGATGAGCTCGCTCAACCCGGTGCTGCCGGTGGGCGAGCAGATCGCCGAGGTGCTGCGGCTGCATCGGCGCGCCAGCGCCCGCGCCGCCCGCGCCCGTGCCGTCGAGCTGCTCGACGAGGTGGGCCTGCCCGAGCCCGCGCAGCGCGTGCGCGCCTATCCGCACCAGCTCTCCGGCGGTCAGCAGCAGCGCGCGATGATCGCGATGGCGCTGGCCTGCGAGCCGCGGCTGCTGATCGCCGACGAGCCCACCACCGCGCTCGACGTGACCATCCAGGCGCAGCTGCTCGAGCTGCTGCGCCGGTTGCGGCGCGAACATCGCATGAGCCTGCTCTTCATCACACACGATCTCGGCGTGGTCGCCGAGCTCGCCGACCAGGTCGTGGTGATGCGCGGTGGGCGCGTGCTCGAGCGCGCGTCGGCCGACGCGCTGTTCGCCGCGCCGACGCACCCCTACACCCGCGCGCTGCTCGCCTGCCGGCCGCCGCTCGATGCGCGGCCGCGGCGCCTCGCCGTGATCGCGGAAGCGCTTGCCGCCGAGGGTGAGCCCGAAGCGGGGCCGGCGCCGCGGCTCGAGGCCGCACCCCAGTCGGCGCCGCCACCCCAGCCCCAGCCCGCGCCGTCGCCCGTGCCCCAGCCCGGCGCTGCGACCGCGGCCGATGAGTCCGTCCTGCTCGAGCTGCGCGGCCTGTCCAAGACCTACCGGATGCGCGAGGGCCTGCTCGGCCGCCGTGAGGTGCCCGCGGTGCGCGAGGTGTCGCTGCGTCTGCGGCGCGGCCGCACGCTGGGTCTGGTCGGCGAGTCGGGCTCGGGCAAGACCACCGTCGGCCTGTCGCTGTTGCGGCTGCAGTCGATCGACGCCGGCCAGGCGCTGATCGAGGGTACCGACCTGTTCTCGCTCGACGAGCGCGCCTGGGCGCCGTGGCGGCGGCGGCTGCAGATCGTCTTCCAGAATCCCTATGCCTCGCTGAATCCGCGCTTCACCGTCGCGCAGACCCTGCTCGAGCCGATGCGCCTGCACGGCATCGGCGACTCCCAGGCCGACCGGCTGGCGCAGGCGCGCGCGCTGCTCGCGCGGGTGGGCCTGCCTGCCGATGCCATGGGGCGGTACCCCCACGAGTTCTCGGGCGGGCAGCGCCAGCGCATCGCGATCGCCCGGGCACTTGCCGTGCGCCCCGACCTCATCGTCTGCGACGAACCGGTGTCGGCGCTCGATGTCTCGGTGCAGGCGCAGGTGCTCAACCTGCTGCGCGACCTGCAGCAGCGCGACGGCCTCACCTACCTGTTCATCTCGCACGACCTGGCGGTGGTGCGCTACCTGGCCGACGAGGTGGCGGTGATGAAGGACGGGCGCGTGGTCGAGTGCGCCGACAGCGAGACCCTGTACCGCGAGCCCGCCCACCCCTACACCCGGGCACTGCTGGCCGCGGTGCCGCGCGGCCGGCGCATCGGCTGAGGTTGCCCCGGCCCGGGCGCGCGGTGCCCGAGCCGGCGCGCCGGTGCGCGCAGCCCCTACTTCAGGATGCGGATCAGGTTGTGGTGGGCGTCGGTGAAGACCGGCAGGCCCTTGCGATCGGCGATGGGTACCGCGCCCGAGGCGAGCGGCGCGGCCTCCAGCACCGCGCGGTTGCGGGTCACGATGACCTGATCGGTCGAGGAGTACCAGTAGCGGAAGTCGCGGGTGTTCTCGGGGGTGTCGGTCACGAGCACCGCCTCCATGCCGAACTCGGCGGCCAGCCGCTTGATGACCGGCGGCAGATCGACGAAGCGGTTGGTGGCCTGGAACACGATCACGCCATCGTCCTTGACGTGCCGCACGTACTGCGCCATGGCCTCGCGGGTGATCAGGTGCATGGGGATCGAGTCGCCCGAGAAGGCGTCGATGCCCATCACGTCGTAGCGGCGCGGCTGCTCGCGCTCGAGCGACAGCCTGCCGTCACCCATCACGACTTCCATCTTCGCCCCGCTGTCGGCCATCAGCGTGAACTCGCGCCGGGCGATGTCGACGACCCGCGGGCTGATCTCGTAGAAGACCATGGTGTCGCCGGGCCGGCCGTAGGCGGCGAGCACGCCGGCGCCCAGCCCGATCACGCCCACCGATCGGGGCTCGGTGGGGTGGAGGGCATTGAGCGCGGCGAACACGCGGCCGTAGCCCGAGTTGGGGCTGAAGTAGTCGGCGGGCACGTTGCGGTACTTCTCGCCCAGCAGCTGGCCGCCGTGCATGATGCCGCCGTGGTACATCGTGCGGTAGGGCGTCGGTTCGGAGAAGTCGCGGGTGCGCACCACGCCGTAGAAGTCGCGTTCCATCACGCGGATGCCCGAGCTGTAGTCGATGGCGCCGCGCACCACCAGCACCAGCGAGGCAAGCGTGATCACGACCGCCGCCGCGCGCAGCATGCGCTCCAGGCGCAGGGCCATCAGGGCGGCGAGCAGCACCAGCGCAATGCCCAGCTCGAAGTAGCCTGGCAGCGTGAGGGGCGCAACGATCGCGATCAGCACCGCGCCCAGCGCTCCGCCCACCGACACCATCAGGTAGAAGCGCGTGAGGTGGGCCGGATCGGGCTTGGTGGCCGCGAGTTCGCCATGGCAGACCATGCAGGTGACGAACAGGCCGGCGAAGTAGAGCGGCGCGGCCACCTTGAGGTTGAGCGAGCCGATCGTGAAGGCCATCGCCGGCACCGCCGCGGCCAGCAGCACCAGGAACAGCGTGCGCCGGTACCAGCGCGGATGATCGAAACACAGGATGAAGGTGAGCAGGTACAGCGCGAGCGGAATCACCCACAGGAAGGGCACGCTCGCGATGTTCTGGGTCACGTGGTTGGTCACCGCCAGCAGCATCATCGAGCCCATGGCCGACAGCGCGAGCCACATGAGTTGGCGTGTGCCCGTGGGTGCTGCCGCCGGCGCCGCGCCCGGCGCGGCCGCAGGCGTGGCGTCGGTGCTCGTCAGGCTGCCGCCAGCGCCGCCCGATGCGGCGGCCGCCCGCGCCGAAATGAAGCCGGTGACCGCGCAAACCACCGCGAACACGGCATAGAGCGCCGACCACGCCCAGCCGAGTTCGGGCAGCGACAGCGCCGGCTCGAACAGCACCGGAAAGCCGAGCAGCGCGAGCATCGAGGCGAAGTTGGACAGGGCGAACAGCCGGTAGGGAACCGCGCTGCGAAAGCGCTGCCAGTACCAGGCCTGCAGCAGCGGCGTGGTCGACGAGAGCAGGAAGTAGGGCAGGCCGATGGTGGCCGTGAGCAGCAGCAGGATGCGGCCGATGGGCTCGGCGTCGCCCGAGGGCTTCCAGTGGGCGTCGGGCAGGATGGGCAGCAGCGCGAGCGACACCAGCAGCAGCGCCGCATGCACCATCGCCTGCCGGCGCAGGCCCAGGCGGCTGCTGAAGTCGGCATAGGCGTAGCCGGCGAGCAGGATTGATTGGAAGAACACCATGCAGGTGGTCCAGACGGCGGCCGACCCGCCGAACCACGGCAGGATCTGCTTGGCCACGACCGGCTGCACGAGAAACAGCAGGAAGGCCGAGAGAAAGATGGTGCCCGCGTAGGGCAGGATGGCATTGCGGGGCAGGGCGGCGGTCGGATGCATGGATGGCGTGCGTAGGTGGCGATCCGGCGCAGGCTGCCGCCGTTCTTGGCAAACCCTAGATCATGCCATGCGTCGGCTGCGACATTGACATTCCCCCGCAAAAGTGCGAGTCTGATGGGAGCACGCGTGTCAAGCGGTGTTTCTCGGCGGTTTGCCTGGTTCGTCGCCCCTGTGCGGGGCGGTTCAAGTCTGGTTCCCCTGGTAGCGTTTCTTGTGCGTCGTCGCGTCGGGCATACCGCCCGAATTCCTCAACTCACGCACGGAAATCTTCCATGAGCACCAAGACCGGTACCGTCAAATGGTTCAATGACACCAAGGGCTTCGGCTTCATCGCACCCGACGATGGTTCCGAAGACCTCTTCGCGCACTTCAGCGAAATTCAGGGTACGGGCTTCCGCACCCTGGCCGAGAAGCAGCGTGTGCAGTTCGAAGTCACCCAGGGCCGCAAGGGCCTGCAGGCCAGCCGGATCCAGCTGATCTGAGGCCTCGGGCGCTTCGCCGCCTGCGGTCTCGGCCGCGGGCGGCGGCTCCCAACGAGAGAATATGGCCAAAGAAGATCTGATCGAAGTCGACGGCGTGGTTGCCGAGGTCCTTCCCGACACCCGCTACCGCGTCACCCTCGACAACGGCGCCACCGTCAACGCCTACGTGTCGGGCAAGATGAAGAAGCATCGCATCCGCATCCTCGCGGGCGACCGGGTCACGCTCGAGCTCTCCGTCTACGACATCACCAAGGGCCGCATCCGGTTCCGCCACAAGGACACCGACGCCATGCCCGCAGGCGGCCCGCCCCGCCGGCAGTACCGCCCCGGCCGCTGAGCCCGGGCGCAGCCTTACCGTCCGGCCGCGCTGACGCGGCCGACCCTCTTCCCCGAACGCTGCCGGCCTGACGGCCGGCTGTCAGCCATGACCGACTTCGCCCGCGCCCTGCATCAGCGATACGCCCAGCCCGAGGGCGCCGCGCCGCCCGCGTGGGCCCAGGCCACTCCTGATGCGCTGATCGCCTCGCTGCTGGGGCATCGCACGGTGCGCGCCTATCTGCCCGATCCGGTCCCTGACGCCACCCTGCACGCGCTGGTGGTGGCCGCGCAGTCGGCGGCCACCTCGTCCAACCTGCAGGCCTGGAGCGTGGTCGCGGTTCGCGATCCCGCGCGCAAAGCCCGGCTCGCCGATCTGGCCGCGGGCCAGGCCCACATCCGCGAGTGCCCGCTGCTGCTGCTCTGGATCGCCGATCTGTCGCGCCTGAGCCGGGTGGGCGAGATCACCGGCGTGCCGGCCGACGCCAACCGCTACCTCGAGATGTTCCTCGTGGCCGTCATCGACGCCGCGCTGGCGGCCCAGAACGCCGTGGCCGCCGCCGAGGCGCTGGGCCTGGGCACCTGCTACATCGGGGCGATGCGCAACCAGCCCGAGGCCGTCGCCCGCGAGCTCGCGCTGCCGCCGCAGGCCTTCGTCACCTTCGGGCTGTGCGTTGGCCGCGAAGATCCCGCGCGCCCGGCCGCCGTCAAGCCGCGCCTCGATCCCTCGCTCATCCTGCACCACGAGCAGTACGGCGCGCCGGTCGAGCGCGAGGGGTTCGATGCCTACAACGCCGTGATGCGCGGCTTCCAGGCCAGGCAGGGCATGCCCGCGGCCGACTGGACGCGGCAATCGGCCACCCGGGTTCGCGGACCGGAAAGCCTGTCGGGGCGCGACCACCTGCGGGCCGCTCTGGCAGCATTGGGCTTCCCGCTCGACTGACTCCGGCGGCGCTCTCCCCGGGGGGTGTCGCGCGGCGTCGGCCGCGCGCCCATCGCGCTCAGCGCCAACCCGCAGGAGACCCGCCCATGTCCGACACCGCCCCGGCCTTCGAGGCCGTCGCGCTCACGATCGCCGATGGCATCGCGCAGCTCACGCTGAACCGCCCGGCCTCGCTGAACGCGCTCAACACCGAGATGTTCCACGAGATCCCGCAGGCGGTGGAGCATGCTGCGCTGGCGGGTGCCCGCGCGCTGCTCATCACCGGCGCGGGTCGGGGCTTCTGCTCGGGCGCCGACCTGGTCGGCCGCAGCTTCGCCACCCCCACCGGCGAGGGCCAGCGCATCGCCGCCAACCGTGCGGGCTTCGAGAAGGTGATCACGCTGGTGCGGGCCATCAACGAGGCTCCGATGCCGGTGGTGTGCGCGATCAACGGCGTGGCCGCCGGCGGCGGCGTGGGCATCGCGCTGTCGGGCGACGTGATCCTGATGGCCGAGAGCGCGCGCTTCGTGCTCACCTTCGTGCCCAAGCTGGGCCTGGTGCCCGACGTGGCCGCCACCTGGCTGATGAGCCGGATGGCCGGGCGCGCGCGCGTGATGACCGCCAGCCTGCTCGGCGAGCCCATCTCGTCGCGTCAGGCCGAAAGCTGGGGGCTGGTCGCGAAAGTGATTCCCGATGCCGAGTTGCAGGCCGAGGCGATGGCGATCTGCCGCCGGCTGGCCGATGGTCCGCAGGCGGCGGTCGCGAGCACGCGCCGTCTGGTCGATGCCGCCCCCGAGATGCCGCTGGGCGCGCACATCCTGCTCGAGCGCGAGATGCAGGCGCCGCTGATCGGCTCGCCCGAGCACAAGGAAGGCATCGCCGCCTTCCGCGAGAAGCGGCCGGCGCGTTTCGCGGGCGGCTGAGCGGGGCCTCCCGGGGCGCCTGCCGGCGCCGCCAGGGCAGTCGGGAGCAGCGCGGGTCGTCGCATCGGCCCGCGCTGCCTCTGTCATCGGTCCGTCATCCAGGCGGCACGGCCCGCCGCCCAAGACCACGGCGACCGTCGTCATGTCATCGACCTGTCACATGGCCGGGGCACGATCGAATCTCCTCGATCTCATCCTCCGACAGGTTCGATCATGATGCAGTTCAGCAAGTTCCTCGCCGGCGCCGTCATGGCTCTCGGCTGCAGCGTGGCCGCCGCGCAGATCACCGGCGCCGGCGCCACCTTCCCCGCTCCCGTCTACGCCAAATGGGCCGAGGCCTACAAGGCGGCCACCGGCGTGAGCCTGAATTACCAGGCCATCGGCTCGGGCGGCGGCATCAAGCAGATTCAGGCGAAAACCGTCGACTTCGGCGCGACCGACGATCCGATGAGCGCCGATGAGCTCAGCAAGGCCGGGCTGGTGCAGTTCCCGGCCGTCATCGGCGGGGTGGTGCCGGTGGTCAACCTGCAGGGCGTCAAGCCCGGCGAGATGAAGCTCAACGGCACGGTGCTCGCCGATATCTACCGGGGTCAGGTCAAGACCTGGAACGACCCGGCGATCGCGCAGCTCAACCCTGGCGTGAAGCTGCCCGCCACCGCCATCACGCTGGTCTACCGGTCCGACTCCTCGGGCACCACCTTCGTGTTCACCGACTACCTCGCGCAGGTTTCGCCCGCCTTCAAGGCGGCGCCCGGCAGCGGCAAGACCGTCAACTGGCCGGCTGGTGTGGGCGGGCGGGGCAACGCTGGCGTGGCCGCCAACGTGTCGAAGATCGACGGCGCCATCGGCTACGTCGAGTACGCGTACGCCAAGCAGAACAAGATGATCCACACCGCGATGCTCAGCCGCGACGGCCGCACCGTGCAGCCCGACGACCTCACCTTCGCCGCCGCCGCCGCCCGCGCCGACTGGAGATCCGCGCCCGGGTTCGGCGTGAACCTCAACAACCAGCCCGGCGCCGAAGCATGGCCGATGACCTCGGCGACCTTCATCCTGATGTATCGTGCGGCCGGCGATGCGAAGCGCTCGGCAGAAGCGCTGAAGTTCTTCCGTTGGGCGCTGAACAACGGGCAGAAGCTGGCCGTGGATCTGGACTACGTGCCGCTGCCGCCCGACGTGGTGAAGCTGGTCGAGGGCTCGTGGAACGAGATCCGCGACTCGGCCGGCAAGCCGGTTCTCTGACCCCGGCAGGCTCAGTTCCAGCCTGATAATCGCGGCGGCCCGTCCCAAGACGGGTCGTCGCGCAAGCACTTCGTCGCGGCGCGCCATGAGCAGCAACCAGAAAACGCTGGATACGGACCTGGAGAGGCCCTTGGACGCTTCCCCCACGACGACGAGCGCGGAGCAGCAGCGGCAACTCGCCCGGCGGGTGGCGCGCTTCGCGCAGCAGGACAGCGCCTTTCGCTGGGTCACGTTCTCGTTCGCGCTGCTGGTCCTGCTTGCGCTTGCCGGCATCCTGATCTCGCTGCTGGGCGAGGCCTGGCCGGCGCTGCGACAGTGGGGTCCGGGGTTTCTGGTGGGCACCACCTGGAGCCCCAGCGACGACGTCTATGGCGCCGTCATCGCCATCTACGGCACGCTGGCCACCTCGGCGATCGCGCTGCTGTTCGCGGTGCCGATCAGTTTCGGCATCGCGATGTTCCTCACCGAGAGCTGCCCGGTGCCGCTGCGCCGGCCGCTGGGCACGGCCATCGAGCTGCTGGCGGGCATCCCGTCGATCATCTACGGCATCTGGGGGCTGTTCGTCCTGGCCCCGATCCTGCAAAAGTACGTGCAGCCGCTGCTGGTGGCCACCGGTCTGCCGTTTTTCGCCGGCCCGCCCCTGGGCATCGGCATCTTCACCGCCGGTCTGGTGCTGGCGCTGATGGTGATCCCGTTCACCGCCTCGGTGATGCGCGATGTCTTCGAGACGGTGCCGCCTGTGCTCAAGGAGTCGGCCTATGGCATCGGCTGCACCACCTGGGAGGTGGTGCGCCACATCGTTCTGCCCTACACCCGCATCGGGGTGATCGGCGGCATCATGCTCGGCCTGGGCCGCGCGCTCGGCGAGACCATGGCGGTCACGTTCGTGATCGGCAACGCCAACCGGCTGGCCGCGAGCCTGTTCGCCCCCGGCAACTCCATCGCCTCCACGCTCGCCAACGAGTTTGCGGAAGCCTCGCCCGACAAGCACATTCCGGCGCTCTTCGCGCTGGGTCTGCTGCTGTTCGTCATCACCTTCGTCGTGCTCGCGCTGGCCAAGTGGCTCACGCGCCCGCGCGGCGCCGTCCGCTGAGGGCTCGCGCGATGGACACCCGCCTGTACCGCCGCCGCCTCGCGATCAACCTCGTCGGGCTCACGCTCTCGACCGCCTCGATGATCGCCGGCCTGGTCGGCCTGCTCTGGATCCTCTGGACGCTGTTCTACAACGGCCTCGCGGCTCTTGGCCCCGACTTCTTCCTGAACAGCACGCCCGCGCCGGGCACGCCGGGCGGCGGCATGGCCAACGCCATCGTCGGCAGCCTGATGATGGTCGGGTGCGCGACGCTGGTGTCCACGCCTCTGGGCATCCTCGCCGGCATCTACCTGGCCGAATTCGGCAAGGAGTCGCGCTTCGCGTCGGCCACGCGCTTCGTGGTCGATGTGATGCTCTCGGCCCCTTCCATCGTGATCGGCCTGTTCGTCTACGCGATCGCGGTGGCCACCGTGAAGCACTTCTCGGGCTGGGCGGGCACGCTCGCGCTGTCGCTGATCGCGGTGCCGGTGGTCGTGCGCACCACCGAGAACATGCTCAACCTGGTGCCCGGCAGCCTGCGCGAGGCGGCCTTCGCGCTGGGCGCGCCGCGCTGGAAGGTGAGCCTTTCGGTCACGCTGCGTGCGGTGCGCGGCGGCGTGATCACTGGCGTGCTGCTGGCCATCGCACGCATGATCGGCGAGACCGCGCCGCTGCTCTTCACCGCGCTCAACAACCAGTTCTTCAGCCTCGACATGAGTCAGCCGATGGCCAACCTGCCGGTGGTCATCTACAACTTCGCGATGAGCCCGTATGCCGACTGGCAGCGCCTCGCCTGGGGCGGGGCCGCGCTGATCGCGCTCATCGTGCTGGCGATCAACATCACGGCGCGCGTGGCCTTCCGCGACCGCCTGCGCGCCTGACGCCGCGCGCCCCGACACCGCATCCCCGGAAAGCCGACATGAGCGAAGTGCAGGACAGGGTTCAGGAAAGCTACCAGCCGCCGGCGATCGCCGACAGCGTGATCCAGGTGCGCAACCTCGACTTCTTCTACGGGAAGTTCCAGGGCCTGCGCAAGGTCAACCTCGACGTGGCGCACCGCAAGGTGACCGCCTTCATCGGGCCGTCGGGCTGCGGCAAGTCGACGCTGCTGCGCACCCTGAACCGCATGTTCGACCTCTACCCCGGCCAGCGCGCCGAGGGCAGCATCCTGTTCAACGGCAAGAACATCCTGGACAAGGACCAGGACGTGAACCTGCTGCGCGCCAAGGTCGGGATGGTCTTCCAGAAGCCCACGCCCTTTCCGATGACCATCTACGAGAACATCGCCTTCGGCGTGCGGCTCTACGAGAAGATGTCGCAGGCCGACATGGACCAGCGGGTGGAGTGGGCGCTGCGCAAGGCGGCGCTGTGGGAGGAGGTCAAGGACAAGCTCTCGCAAAATGGCCTGTCGCTGTCGGGCGGCCAGCAGCAGCGGCTGTGCATCGCCCGCATGGTGGCGGTCAAGCCCGACGTGCTGCTGCTCGACGAGCCGACCAGCGCGCTCGACCCGATCTCCACCGCCAAGGTCGAGGAGCTCGTCAACGAACTCAAGGTCGACTACTCGATCGCGATCGTCACGCACAACATGCAGCAGGCGGCCCGCATTTCCGATTACACCGCCTACATGTATCTTGGCGAGCTCGTCGAATTCGGCGAAACCAACCGGATCTTCATCAAGCCGGCCAAGAAGGCGACCGAGGACTACATCACCGGCCGCTTCGGCTGAGGAATCGCGATGCCCACCGAACACACCCACAAGGCCTTCGACGCCGACATCGACACACTGCGCAGCTCGGTGACGACCATGGGCGGGCTCGTCGAGCGCCAGTTCATTCGCGCGGTCGACGCCGTCCGGCATGCCGACCTGCGCCGCGTGATGGAGGTGCTCGCCGATGAGGAAACCGTCAACCGGATGCACGTCGAGACCGACCTGCGCTGCAACCAGGTGATCGCGCGCCGCCAGCCGATCGCGGTCGACCTGCGCGAGACGATCGCCGTCCTGCACAGCATCAACGACCTCGAGCGCATCGGCGACGAGGCCAAGAAGATCGCCCTCAAGGTCAAGGACTTCGACTGTCGCGAACTGCCGATCGATCTCGATCGCGTCCGCGAGATGGCCGAGCTGGTCGCCTCGATGCTCGCGCAGGCGATCGACGCCTTCGTGCGTCACGACACCTCGCTCGCTCCGGTGCTCGCCGAGCGCGACCGCGAGGTCGACAAGCTGCGCGATGGCCTGATCGGCGCCCTGATCGGTCGCATGCAGAACGAACCGCGCTGCGTGTCCGATGCCCTGTCGATGGTCCTGATCGTGCAGTCGATCGAGCGCGTGGGCGACCACGCCAAGAACATCGCCGAGTACGTGGTCCAGATCGTCGAGGGCGTCGATCCCCGGCACGGACTGGCCGCGGCCCGGCTCACCAGCGCCTGAGCGGCGCGGGGGGCCGGGGGCTGCCCGGTGCCATCGGGTGCCCGCATGATGGCCACCCCGCGACCCTGAGCCCGGCAGGGGCTGTGGCGGCCGCCAGCCGCTATGCTTGCAACAACCGGCAGGGTTCCGCGTGAACCCCCGGGAGCGCCTGCCAACGGAGACCCGCCATGCGTCGCCGCCTCGGTCTGTCGATCCTCATCGGCCTGCCCCTGCTCTCGCGCCTTGCCGCAGCCCAGTCGCCCGCCGCACAACCGGCTGCTGCTCCCGCGCCTCTGCGCCTCACCGATGCCCAGTGGCGCGCGCGGCTCACGCCCGAGCAGTTCCACGTGCTGCGCGAAGAGGGCACCGAGCGGCCGTACACCAGTCCGCTCAACCAGGAAAAGCGCGCCGGCCGCTACCACTGCGTGGGCTGCGATCTGCCGCTTTTCTCGTCGGCCGCGAAGTACGACAGCGGCACCGGATGGCCCAGCTTCCACACCGCGCTGCCCGGCGCCTTCGGCACCAAGCGCGACTTCAAGCTGCTCCTGCCGCGCGTCGAGTACCACTGCGCCCGCTGCGGCGGTCACCACGGCCACGTGTTCGACGACGGTCCGCCGCCCACCGGCAAGCGCTACTGCAACAACGGTGTGGCGCTGCGCTTCGTGCCGGGGGCGGCATGAGCTCCCGCGCCCGCGTTTCGGTCTGGCTGCGCGCGTTCGCGCTGGGCATCGGCCTGTGGGCCGGGCTGCTCGGGGTGGCGGCCGCCCAGAAGGCGGCGGCCACGCAGAAGGCGATCTTCGCCGGCGGCTGCTTCTGGTGCGTTGAGGCCGACTTCGACAAGGTGCCCGGCGTGCTGTCCACGGTGTCGGGCTACATCGGCGGCACGGTGCCCAACCCCACCTACGAGCAGGTCAGCCGCAAGAACACCGGCCACACCGAGGCGGTCGAGATCACCTTCGACCCGGCTCAGGTCAGCTACGAGCAGCTGGTGGCCTATTTCTGGCGCACGATCGACCCCACCGTGCGCGACCGGCAGTTCTGCGACGTGGGCTCGCCCTACCGCACGGCCATCTTCGCCATCGGCGACGAGCAGCTGCGCATCGCGCGGGCCTCGCTGGCGGGCCTCGAGAAGTCGCGGCCCTTCCGCGATCCCATCGTCACCCCGGTGCTGCCGGCCACCATCTTCTATGTGGCCGAGGACTACCACCAGGACTACTATCGCCGCAATCCGGTGCGCTACGAGTACTACCGCACGGCCTGCGGGCGCGATGCCCGCCTGCGCAAGCTGTGGGGCGAGGAAGCGGGCAAGTGGCCGCCGAAGTGAACGGGCCGCGCGGGCCGCTGCCGCGCCCCGAGCCGGTGGAGCCGCCGGCCCCGGACAGCCTGCTGCTGGTGCTCAGCAACGCGCCCGACCAGGATACCGCGCAGCGCATCGCCGAAGCCCTGGTCCACGAGCGGCTGGCCGCCTGCGTGAACATCACGGGGCCTGTGCAGTCGGTCTACCGCTGGCAGGGCGCGATCGAGCGCGCGCAGGAGTTCGGCCTGCTCATCAAGACCTCGGCCTCGCGCTTTGCCGAGATGGCCGCGCGCCTGCAGGCGCTGCACCCCCACGAGGTGCCCGAGATCGTGGCCCTGCGCCCGCCGATGGTGCTGCCGGCCTACGCCGCCTGGGCCATCGCCGAGACCCGCAAGCCGCTGGTCGGCAGCCGGGAGGGCTGACGCCGCCCGCATGCCGGGCGCCGCCCGGCACGACGCGCTGACATCGGCTGCCGCGCGCCCGCCCTGGTGCCCTCGCCGCAGCCGCGAGCGGTCCCGCGCGTCAGACGAAGCCCGCGTTCAGCCACTCGGCGACGATCGCTGGCTTGTCGCCGCCCTCGATCTCGATCGCCACGTCCCAGGTGGCGTTCCATCGGTCGGGCTTGACCTCGAAGTCCTTGAGGCGGAAGCGGCCGCGCACCCGCGAGCCGGCGCGCACCGGCGCCACGAAGCGCAGCCGGTTGAATCCGTAATTGACGCCCGACTTCGTGCCCTCGATGGCCGGGCAGACCTGATAGCCCATCTGCGCAAGCAGCGACAGCGTGAGAAAACCGTGGGCGATGGTGCCGCCGTAGGGCGTCTCGCGGGCGGCCCGCTCGGGATCGGTGTGGATGAAGTAGGTGTCCTCGGTGAGCTCGGCGAAGGCCGAGATCCGGGGCTGCTCGAGCGGCATCCAGTCGGAGGTGCCGAAGTCGCTGCCGATGCGCTCGCGCATCTGGGCGATGGTTGCGCGCGATCGGGTGTTGATGCCGTCCATGCCTGGGTCTCCGTGGCGTTGGCGCGTCGGCCATTGCCGGCGCGCTGCGATGGTAGCCGCCGCGCGCCGTTCTCAGGTCGCGTCGCGTTCCGGTGGCAGCGCGCCGACGCTGCTGCGGTGTTCGTTGGCGGCCTCCGCGATCGCGGAGCGGCGCTCGGGCGACAGCCGCTGCAGGTTGCGCAGCTGCATCGTCATGCGCGGATTGCCGGCCAGCGCGGTCTCGTGGCGGGCAAGGAAGTCCCAGTAGAGCGTGGTGTAGGGGCAGGCCCGCGGGCCGGTTGCCTGCGCGGGGTCGTAGCGGCAGCCGCGGCAGTGGTTGCTCATCCGCTCGATGTAGCGCCCGGTGGCCACGTAGGGCTTGCTCGCCATCACGCCGCCGTCGGCGTACTGGCTCATGCCCAGGGTGTTGGGCAGCTCCACCCACTCGACCGCATCGACGTAGACCGACAGGTACCAGGCGTGGACCTCGGGCGGCCGCACCCCCAGCAGCAGCGCGTAGAGCCCGGTAACCATCAGGCGCTGGATGTGGTGCGCGTAGCCCAGCCGCAGCGTCTGGCCGATCGCATCGCGCAGGCAGGCCATGTCGGTTTTGCCGTCCCAGAAGAAGGCGGGCAGGGTTGCGTTGGCGCCCAGCGCGTTGCGCTGCGCATAGCCGGGCATCTGCGTCCAGTAGATCCCGCGCACGTACTCGCGCCACCCGAGGATCTGCCGCACGAACCCCTCAACCGCCGGCAGCGGGGCGCGGCCCTCGCGCCAGGCGGCCACTGCGGCATCGACCGCCTCGCGCGGGTCGAGCAGGTGCAGGTTCATGGCGGCGGCCAGGTGGGCGTGATACAGCCAGGGCTCGCCCGCCCACATGGCGTCCTGCCAGCGGCCGAAGTCGGGCAGCCGCTCGCGCACGAAGACCGCCAGCGCCTCGCGTGCCTGCGCGGCGGTCACGGGCCAGGCGAAGTCCTCGAGGCTGCCGGGGTGGTCGGCGTAGCGCGCGTTCACGAGCGCGATCACCTCGCGGGTGATCGCATCGGGCGCAAAACGCGCGCGCGGCGGCACGCTGCCCGGGCCTTCGCGCCCGAACGATTCGCGGTTGTCGGCATCGAAGTTCCACTGTCCGCCCACCGGCTCGTCGCCGTCCATCAGGATGCCGGTGCGCCGGCGCAGCAGCCGGTACCAGTGCTCGAGCCGCAACTGCCTGCGACCACGCGCATGGTCGGCGAAATCGCGTACGGTGCTGTAGAAGTGGCGGTCTTCGCGCACCTCGAGCGGCAGGCCCAGTGCTTCGGCGGCCTCACGCAGCGCCGCGAGCACCCGCCAGTCGCCGGGTTCGGTCATGACCAGTCCGGCAGGCCGCAGGGTCTGGGCCGCCCGCCGCAGCTCGCCGGCGAGCGTGCCGGTGTTGGCCGGGTCGTCGAGCCGCACCGCGTGCACCGGGACGCCGGCCTCGCGCAGCCCGACCACGAAATGCCGCATGGCCGCCAGGAACAGCGCCGTGCGCTGCTTCGATGATCGAACGTGCTTCGATTCTTCGTCAACCTCGGCCAAAAAGACCATATCCTGGGAGGCGTCGAATCCATCGAATGCCGCTGCCCGGGCGTCGAGCTGGTCGCCCAGCACGATGATCAGGTGACGCAGGCCGCTGGTGCTCATCGGGCGACGGCCTTGCGGCAGGCCTGCGAGCACCAGCGCACCTCGTCCCAGTTGCGCGCCCACGCCTTGCGCCAGCTCATGGGCCGACCGCAGGCCGCGCAGGGCTTGCTGGGCAGGTAGCTCTTGTTGCCGCGAAAGCCGGTGGCGGCTGCGGCGCCTGCGGACGAACTGGCGGCAGGGCGGCGGATGGGGCGGGTCATGGCGCCGACTCTACCAAAGGCGTTACCGCCTGCCGATCGGCGGCGATCGACCGTTGGTCGGTCGCGAGGCGATGTCCGTCCGCCTGCCGGTGGACTCACTGTCGCGCGGATGGCAGAAGAGTCGGGTCATGTTGAAGCGCATTTCCGTCTCAGAGCTCACCCTGGGCATGTACCTCCAGTCCCTGGAGGGGTCGTGGCTATCGCATCCATTCTGGCGCACGAAGTTCGTGCTCCGCGATCCGGCCGACATCGATGCTCTTCGGCAAAGCGCGGTCACCCACTGCTGGATCAACGAGGCGCTCTTCGAGGATGTCGCGCCCAAGACGGCGCAGAGCGCCGCGCCGGCCGAACCGCCGGCCCCGACGCCCGCGGCCCAGCGGCGGCTGCGTCCCGAGGGCACGCCTGCCAATGCGCCCGCTTCCGAACGCGGCCCGGGACCCCAGGCATCTGCTGGCAGTGCGTCCGCAGCCGTGCCTTCGTCCCGGCCCCAGGCCGCGGCCTCGCCCGCCACGCCGGCGGGCAGTTCCCGAATTCCGGTGAGGCCGCCCGAGTCGCAGCCCGCGGCCGCGGCCTCGCCCGCCCCGACCCGCCCTCGTGCCCCGGCTACTCCGATCACCCCCGCCACCCCGGCCACCCCGGCCGAACGGGCGCCGCTGCAGCACGCCGTCGAACTCGAGGGAGAACTCGAGCGGGCCTCCGAGATCGTGAACCGGTTCAAGGGCGTGATCACCGAGATCTTCGGCGAGGTGCGCATGGGCAAGGCCATCGAGACCGATCGGGTCATGCCCTTCGTCGAGGAGGTCTCGGCTTCGGTTCAGCGCAACAGCGGCGCGCTGGTGAGTCTCGCGCGGCTCAAGACCAAGGACGACTACACCTACATGCATTCGGTGTCGGTGTGCGCCCTGATGATCTCGCTCGCCCGCCAGCTCGGCCTGTCGCAGGAAGACACCCGTCAGGCGGGCATCGGGGGGATGCTGCACGACGTCGGCAAGATGGCCGTTCCCGACAGCATCCTGAACAAGCCGGGTTCGCTCACCGACAACGAGTTCGCCGTGATGCGGCTGCACCCCGAGCGCGGCTTCGAGCTGCTCAAGGGCTGCACGGAGCTGGGCGAGGTGCCGCTCGACATCTGCCTGCACCACCATGAGCGGATCGATGGTCGTGGCTACCCCAAGGGCCTGGCCGGCGACCAGATCACACTGATGTCGCGCATGGCCTCGGTGTGCGACGTCTACGACGCGGTCACCTCGCAGCGGGCCTACAAGGCGGCCTGGGATCCGTCGTCGTCGATCCAGCGCATGTCGCAGTGGAAGGGGCAGTTCGATCCGCCGATCTTCCAGGCATTCGTGCGCAGCATCGGCATCTATCCGGTCGGCACGCTGGTGCGCATGGAATCGGAGCGCCTGGGCGTGGTCATCGACCACAATCCGCGCAGCCTGGTCAAGCCGCGGGTTCGGGTGTTCTTCTCGACGCGCCGGTCGCGGCCGGTTCCGCTGCAGATCGTCGACCTCGATGCGCCTGGCTGCAACGATCGCATCGTCGGCCGCGAGAGTCCCGAGGACTGGGGCTTCACGCACCTGCAGGAGCTCTGGCAGGCGCTGCCTGTCATGACCTCCTGATCCTGGCGCCGCCAGGCCCCGCCGCGCGCCTCGGGCCGCGCGGACGCTTACCCCGCGAGCCCCGCTCGCCCCCGCGCGCCGCAGCGCGGTGGGACAATCCGGTTTTGCTCACCGATCGGGGCCAGCGTGTTTCGTTGCTTCTTCCTCAGCCGCCGCTGGTTCGTCTGGTCCATCCTCGGCACCGCAGCCATCCTCACCGGCACCTGGCTGAAGGTCAGCCTCGATGTCCGGATCAACGAGTGGTTCGGCGAGTTCTACAACCTGGTGCAGAAGGCGCTCGGCCAGCCCGGCAGCGTGGCGCTCGACGAGTACTGGGCCTACCTCGCCACCTTCGGGCGCATCGCCGCGCTCTTCATCCTGCTGGCGGTGCTGCTCGACTTCCTCGTCAAGCACTACGTCTTTCGCTGGCGCTCGGCGATGAACGACTGGTACACGTCGCAGTGGGAGCGGCTGCGCGGCATCGAGGGCGCGTCGCAGCGCGTGCAGGAAGACACGATGCGCTTTGCCCGGCTGATGGAGGGGCTGGGCGTGAGCCTCGTCGACAGCCTGATGACACTGGTGGCCTTCCTGCCCATTCTCTGGACGCTGTCGGCCCAGGTCACCGAGCTGCCCATCATCGGCAAGGCCGAGCACGCCCTGGTGGGGGTGGCCATCGGCTTCGCGCTGGCAGGTACCGTGCTGATGGCCCTGATCGGCATCCGGCTGCCCGGTCTGGAGTTTCACAACCAGCGCGTCGAGGCGGCCTTCCGCAAGGAGCTCGTGCACGGCGAGGACGACCCGCTGCGCGCGCAGCCCGCCACGCTGGCCGGGCTCTTCGACGACGTGCGCCGCAACTACTTCCGGCTCTTCTTCCACTACCTCTACTTCGACGTCGCGCGTTTCTCGTACCTGCAGCTCGCGGTGCTCGTTCCCTACGTGGCGCTCGGCCCCACGCTGGTCGGCGGCGCGATCACGCTCGGGGTCATGCAGCAGATCGTCCGCGCCTTCGAGCGGGTGCAGACGTCGTTCCAGTACCTGGTGCACAGCTGGTCGACCATCGTCGAGCTGCTCTCGGTCTACAAGCGCCTGCGCGACTTCGAGCGGCGGCTGGCGCAGGCCGCATGAGCGGGCAAGCCCCTCGACTCGGGCCCGACGAGGAGCGCGCCGCGCCCGCATTGCCGCGCGCGCCGGGCGACGGGCTGCGCGAGGTCGATGCCGAGGCGCGCGCGCTGGCGCGCCGCCTGCTCGAGGGCGCGCGCCACGGCGCGCTCGCGGTGCTCGAGGCCGGCAGCGGCCACCCCGCGGCGAGCCGGGTCGCGCTGGCGCTCGACGCAGACGACGTGCCGCTCATCCTCACCT